>JBCLDV010000038.1:0-2042 GCA_038914275.1 Candidatus Limnocylindrus sp. | reverse complement strand
ACATCGTTGCCTTCACCACGTTGCAGAGTCGGCTCTTCTTCCCACTCGCCTCACTGCTCGGACTGCAGGTGGAGATTGGCGGGAGCCTTGCCCTCTTTGAGCGGATCTTCGCCTATCTCGATCTTGTTCCGGAGATCACGGACGCGCCAGATGCCGTCTCGTTGCGCCGCACGCAGGTGCGCGGCAGCGTGGAGCTGCGCAACGTCTCATTCAGATACCCGCTCCCGCCAGAGGGCAAGGTTGGTCAACGGCGTGACAGCTTTGCGCTGCACGACCTCTCCTTCACTGCAGAACCTTCGAGCCTTACCGCGCTCGTTGGACCATCCGGTTCCGGGAAGAGCACCATCCTGAGCCTGATCCCGAGGTTCTGGGACGTGCAGGAGGGAGGCGTGACGTTAGATGGCCGTGATGTTCGAAGCATCAAGCTCGCCTCACTCGGCGAGGTGATCGGCGTGGTGACGCAGGAGACGCATCTCCTGCACGCCACGATCCGCGAGAACCTTGCCTACGCGCGCTCCGACGCAAGCGATGCGGATCTCTGGGCGGCGCTTGAGGGGGCTTCGCTCGCCGAGCGCGTGCGGGAGTTGCCGCGCGGTCTGGACACGGTGGTTGGCGAACGCGGCTACAAGCTCTCTGGCGGTGAGCGGCAGCGTCTCGCCATTGCACGCGTGCTGTTGAAAGATCCACCGATCTTGCTACTCGACGAAGCAACCTCTGCGCTCGACTCCGTCTCCGAGCGCCATGTACAAGAGGCGCTTGAGCGAGCGATGCGCGGTCGCACCACGATCGCCGTGGCGCACCGCCTCAGCACCGTCGCATCTGCGGACCAGATCCTGGTGCTCGACCATGGACGCATTGTGGAGCGCGGCCGCCACGATGAACTGCGCCGCGCTGGGGGGCTCTACGCTGAGCTCGCTGGGATGCAGTTCGGGATGACGGAGACGCTCGCCGAGTAGCTCGGCTGGAGCGTGCTGATCGTGACGTGCTGATCGTGACGCACGATCAGGTTGACGCCCTTCGGGATCCCCGCCAGAGTCTTTTGAACTGGTCAGCGTGGAACTGAGCAGCCGGGAACTGGTCAGCTTGGGGGGTGGATGGCCGAGCGTGGGGTCTCAGTGAGCGGCGCTGGGCTGACGAACCAGCCTGCGCTGCAGTTCATCCAGGAGTGGGCGGCGCATGTTGGTGCGGCGAACGTTCAGGTGGTGGATGAGACGGATGATGTGCGGCTGGTGAGCGAAGCGCTCGCCGCCGGCGATGTGCTCCCCGTGAGTGGTGGCCGAATTTATGCGCGCTCGCACCCAAAAGATACGGCGCGGACAGAGGAGCGCACATTCGTTGCCACCGCAGATCCGCGTGATCGTGGGGTCTACAACAATTGGCGACCGAGTAGCGAACTAAAGCCCCGTGTCACTGCGTTGATGCGTAACGCGGCAAGGGGGAAGACGCTCTACGCAATCCCGTACGTCATGGCGCCGGACGGTTCATCACTGACGCCGTGGGCGGCGGGGCTAGAACTGACAGATAGCCGCGTGGTGGCGTTGCACATGATTCGGATGACGCGCGTTGGCGTGCGACACCTGAACGCGCTTCTTGATCAGGCGCACTTCGTGCGCGGCGTCCACATCACGGGTCCGCTTGATGAGCTAAAACAGGGGACACCCGATGATGCGCGCCACTTCGTGACGATCGCGGATGAGCGCCTCATTCTGCACTTTGGTTCCTCGTACGGTGGCAATGCGCTGCTCGCCAAGATCGCGCATGGGCTGCGCCAGGCGTCATATGACGGATGGAAGAGCGGACGCTTCCTCGCCGAGCAGTTCATGTTGATCAGCATCCACGATCGCAAGACGGAGACCACCAAGTACATTTGCGGCGGCTTCCCGAGCGCGTCGGGGAAGACGAACCTTGCGATGATGGTCCCACCCGCCGGACTTGAGGGGCGGTATGACGTTCGATTCTTCGGCGACGATGTGATCTGGCTCTACGCCGACGAGTCCTCTGGTCGACTGATGGCCTTCAACGCTGAGGCGGGCGTCTTTGGT
>JBCLDV010000037.1:0-2093 GCA_038914275.1 Candidatus Limnocylindrus sp. | reverse complement strand
AGGCGATCGCCTCAGGGATCGAGCGCGTCATCCTGGTGACGAGCGAACATAAGCGCTCGATTGAGGACCACTTTGATAGCGCGACCGACCTTGAAGCGGCACTTGAGGCGCGTGGCGACATTGAGCACCTGCGCATCGTTCGCGCGGTGGCGGACATGGTGCACCTTGTGACGGTCCGTCAGAAGGAGCAGCTCGGCCTCGGACACGCCATCCTGATGGCGCGCGACGCCGTTGGGCGTGAGCCGTTCGCCGTCATCCTTCCGGACGACCTGATCATTGGGGAGAGGCCGGCGCTCGGCGAGTTGATTGCGGCGTACGAGGCGAACAGTGCCTCGGTTGTTGCGGTGATGGAGGTTCCGGCTGACCAGACGCGCCGCTACGGCATCGTGGAGCCGGATCCAACACTGCCGTCACCAGACGGCGGAGTGACGATCCCGCTCCGTGGCTTGGTGGAGAAGCCTGAGCCTGCGGATGCGCCATCGAATCTCGCCATCGTTGGTCGCTACGTGTTGAGCCCGAAGATCTTTGCGAAGCTTGAACAGACCCCGTACGGCGCCGGCGGTGAGATCCAACTTACTGATGCGATCCAGGCGCTCGCCGCAGAGCAGCCGATCGTGGGCTACCGATTCAGCGGAAGGCGCTACGACGTTGGGGCGCCGGAGGGTTGGCTGCAGGCAAACCTTGACCTTGCGCTCGAACACCCAATATACGGCGCGGCACTTCGTGCATCGCTTGCAGCACACCTTCGGGACGGGGAGAGGTGAGCGGCAACCCCGAGGTGCGCCTGAAGCCTGGCGACCTCATCGCTGGGCGGTATCGACTCCAAGAACAGATCGGCGAAGGAGCCGCCGCCTCCGTCTTCCGCGCCACCGACGAAGTGCTTGGGCGTGATGTTGCGGTGAAGGTCTTGCGCGGCGCACTCGCCGCATCCCCAGCCGCCGCCGCACGCTTCCGCGCAGAGGGTCGTGCCGCTGCGATCATCGCGCACCCGAATGTTGCCGCCGTCTTCGACGTTGCGCCAGAGGGTGAAGCGCCGGCGATCATCATGGAGTTTGTTGACGGGGAGGATCTCGCCTCCATGCTCCGACGCGTCGGCCCGCTCGTTCCGCGTCGCGCCGCCGCGATTGCAGCACAGGTTGCGCGCGGGCTCGCCGCAGCGCATCAGCGCGGCATCATTCATCGCGATGTCACGTCGCGCAACATCTTGATTGGACGCGAAGGCCGCGCGCAGATCGCCGATTTCGGCATCGCACACGCCATCCTTGAGGACGGGCTCCCCGCCGGGACCACAGGCGCGGCGGCGCCGCTCGGGACAACGCACTATGTTGCGCCTGAGGTGGCCGCAGGTGCTCCCGCAACCGCGAGCTCAGACCTCTACGGCCTTGGCGTTGTCTTGTTTGAGCTACTGACCGGTCGTCGACCAGCTGAGCGGGGACCGAACGACCAAGGTCCGTCACCACGTGTGTTCCGACCAGATATCCCGGTGGAACTTGAAACGATCACATCACAGTTGCTCGCAACGAACCCAAAGCAGCGCACGCAGAGCGCAACGATGGTCGCGGATGCGCTTGAGGCGTACGTGGTCAAGGTTGGGCGCACCTCAATCCCGCCGCGTGCGGTTGGCCCGGCGTCGGGGGCACCGCGCGCGCTCGCTGGGACGCGCGTTGCACGCGTTGCAGGGGAGGCGGGCCCAGGCGAGCCAGAGTCGTCACTCGATCCGAGCAGCGAGGCGGCGTTCGATGGTGATGGTGAAGCGATGCCACTGCGCACCACGCTGCTGACGATCGCAGGCGTCGCCGCCACGGTGGTGATCCTACTTGCGGCGGTGGTCTTCGGCCTGCGCCTCATCAACGCAGGGGGCGGGCCAGATAACAATGTCAAGGTGCCTCCCATCACGTCGCTTACCCTCGCGGAGGCACTCCCCATTGTTGAGCAGCTCGGCCTGCGCATTGAGGTGGTGGAGCGCGTGGCGTCTGATGCACTCCCCGTTGACACGATCATTTCCCAGTCACCCGAAGCGGCAACGCTCGTTCCATTGGATAGCGTGATTGAGGTGCGGGTGGTGAAGGGGACCGGACTCTCCGTCGTCCCTA
>JBCLDV010000036.1:0-2190 GCA_038914275.1 Candidatus Limnocylindrus sp. | reverse complement strand
CGCCATAGACCGCGAGTCGCGAGAGATCGATGATTGCGGCGCCAACCGCGCCCGTTGCGGCGAACCGCTCAGGGGTCAAGTGAAGCTGCCGAAGGAAGGCGCTGCGCATGACCCCCTGGCTCCCTGTCAGGCCTCCAAAGAATCCAGAGAGGAGCCCGCCGATCGGTATGGCGCGTGCGGAGACGCGCAGTTGGGTAGCGAACGGCGAGATCTCGAGTGCCACAAGGCCAAGGATGACACTGCCAACGATCAGTTTGACGGGAGTGACCTGGTAGATGGTGCCGCCGAGCGCGTAGCTGGTGATGGGGGTGAGGCTCCCGATCGCTCCAAGCAGGGATGCGCCAACGACCGCCGCTACGGCGGCGGGGAGACCGAATCGGAGTGCGGCGCTCCATTCAATCGCATGCCGAAGCAGGACGACCTTGAAGAGAGAGTTGATCAGATGCACAAGGGCCACGGCGCTGATCGCTAGTTCAATGGGGAACGCCAGAGCAAAGATTGGCACGAGCACGGTGCTCAGCCCAAAACCGGAGACCAACGTAAGCGCCGATGCACAGAGTGCAGCGAAGGCAATAAGGGCGAGCTCCATCTACACATCGTAGCGGTGACCCTTCATAATGAGCGCATGATCCTCCCAGAGCCACGTGATCGGTTCCGTGGTCGACTCCCAAAGCGCTGGGTGGCGATCGACTTTGAGACGACTGGCATCTGGTCGAAGGATCCGAACGTGGCGGTGATTGAGATTGGACTAATCACCTTTGAGGCGGATCGCGAGGCGATCGCATGGTCGGTGCTCGTGAAGTCGGGGACGCCCGTGAGCGATTTCATCACAGAACTCACTGGCATTACACAGTCAATGATTGATCAGCACGGCATGGACGCAGACGAGGCGGGCGATGCGCTTGCGGAACGGCTCGTAGGTGCGGAGTTGGTGGTTGCGCACAACATGGCCTTTGATGCGAACGGACTCGACTGGCTCGGCATTGAGCTTGGGAGAGATCAGCACACCTACTGCACGATGAAGGGGCTCACCGCCACCGATCAGAAGTGGCCGCGCCTTGAAGAGGTGGTCGCCGAGCTTCAGATCAAGGTGGAGGGCGTGGCGCACCGGGCCGAGGGCAACGCTCGCACCGCCGGCCGCGTCTTCATTGAGATGGTGCGCCGCGGCTATTAACGCCAGCCGCTACCGGCCTAAGCGCAGACCACCAGATGCGGCGTGTCAGGCACTTGGCACAGGGGAGATCTACCGTAATGGAGTAAATCCCGTCCGGCGCCGCCTGACGGCCCTGCAGAGCGGAAGGAGCCCTCATGAGCCAACTTTCAAGCCGTCTCCTTGCTGACGTTCCAAAGCGCCGCAAGCGCAACCGTGCCCGCCTGATGAGCGTCTATGTGGCGGGTGCCACCGCCTACTGTGCCTGGGCGTCTCCGGATGAGCGCATCGTGATCACCGCCGCCCCCATGGGTCCGGAGATCGTCACGCTGATCGAACAGCTCGATGAGAATAACGCCGTCTACCTTGAAGAGGGCATCACCGAGAGCGAAGAGATTGATTTCGCCGCGTCATTCGGTGCGTATCTACCAGACGGCATGCAGAGCCGCGCGGAGCGGCCCGCGGTACCGCCCTCCGCGCGTCGCGCACTCGGTGTGACGCTCCTTGCGCGCATCAACGGCAGGAAGCACATTTCGTAGCACGCGCGCGGAGCAAACGGCGCGTGCAGTGCACTGCAAACTAACGAAGAGGCCCCGCCCAGATGGGCGAGGCCTCTTCACTTCAGCGAAGTACGTGCCGCGCGTGCGCGGCGCGTGTTGGCTTACTTGTTGTCGGTACCGAAGATGTTCCAGCCGGCCGCAGCGGCAGGGGCCGCCGCAGCCTTCTTCGAAGACTTCTTTGCAGCCTTCTTCTTCTTCGGGGCAGCCTTCTTCACGGCCTTCTTGACCGCCTTCTTCGCTACCTTCTTCTTGGCTACCTTCTTCACGGCCTTCTTGACCGCCTTCTTCGCTACCTTCTTCTTACCGGTCTTCTTGGCAACCTTCTTGACCGCCTTCTTCACGGCCTTCTTTACCTTCTTCTTTGCTGCCATTCTTTGCACCTCAAACTATTCTCCCCGGGACCCATCTGGTCCCGCGACCTCTAGCGTGCCAGATTACGCGAGATTTGTGAAGCGTAGAGATTGAAGAGCTAGCGCAACC
>JBCLDV010000035.1:0-2923 GCA_038914275.1 Candidatus Limnocylindrus sp. | reverse complement strand
GAGCTCACGTGAGGCGCCCCGCTCGCCAAGCTCGCCAAGCAGCGCGGGGATCGCAAGGCTCATCGCAATGCCCCAGGTGGCGATGACCGCGCCAAGCGGTACGAGATGCGCCAGCTTCCCGAGGCGGCGACCGATCACCGCAGTGAAGAGGAAGCCCGCGAGCGGTAGGAGCAGCAGGAGTGGCGCGTAGTCGGGCAGCACGGAGGCCGCCTCGGTCGTCTCTAACGCTGAGTGGATCAGTGTGGTGAGCAGTCCCATGATCACTGTCGCATCGTGTCGTACTCATCAACCAGCGGGGTCTTCCGATTGCGATAGATCGCGATGACGACCGCAAGGCCGACGGTTGCCTCAGCGGCGGCAACGGCGATGATCAGCATGGCAAAGGCGATCCCCTGACCGGCGAGCCCGGGGATGAACGCGCCGAGCGCAACGGCGGCGAGGTTCACCGCATTGAGCATCAGCTCAATGCTCATCAACATGCTGATCGCATTGCGACGTGCAAGGAAACCGAATGAGCCAATTGAGAAGAGGAGTCCCGCAAGGACCAGGTACGGCTCAAGGTGGCCGACGATAAGGCTCATCGGAGCTCCTCTTCCTCTTCCGCGCCGATCTGACCAGCACGCGGGAGTGAGGCAAGGTAGATGCCGCCGATCACCGCGGCGAGGATGAGGACGCTCACCACTTCAAAGGCGAGCAGGTACGGACCGAAGAGTGCCGCGGCGGCGCCCGTTGTCCCTTCAGACGGAGGGGTGCCCTCATACACAGTTGCGCCCCAGTTGCTCCCGCCGAGCGTGATCGCAAAGATCACGGCAAGAACGATCGCGATCAGTGCCGCGGGGACGGCCTGCGTCTGAAAGTTGAGCTTCGCTGGCGCCGACTTGGACTGCGTCAGCATGATCGCAAAGAGGATCAACACACTGATCGCGCCGATGTAGACGAGCACCTGTGCGCCGGCGAGGATCGCCGCTCCAAGCATCACGTAGATGCCAGCGAGTGCACCGAGCGTAAGGATCAGGAGCAGTCCATTCCGAATGATGTCACGACCAAGCACCACGCCGAGCGCACCCGCAACAGCAACGCCGGCAAGCAGCACGAAGAGTGCGTCAGCCCACGTGATGCCGATCAGCGGAAGCGTGTCTGGCAGCGGCATCCGCTACTTCCCGCGAAGGCTTGAAGGCAAGACTGGAAGTGCGCGGGCTGGGTCGTGTCGTCGTCCCGCTACGGTGTTCTCCCAGTTGTTCTCGCCGCGAATGAAGGTTGCTTCAGAGGTTCGCTCAATCTTGGCGAGCGCAATGAGGTCGATCATCGGCTCACTGCGATCCGTGTTAGCAAGCTCAAAGTCAAATCCGTGGCGCAACGCATCGTATGGGCAGGCGTCAACGCAGATGCCGCAGAGGATGCAGCGCGACTCGTCCACCTCGAACTTCTTGAGAATGCGCGGCTTCGGCATGAGCGCGCCGGTTGGGCAGGTCTCAGCACAGCGACCACACGAGACACACGGGGACTCGTTGAGGCTCATGTCGAGCGGCGTGGTGACGAGCGTGTCAAATCCCGTGCGCATAAAATCGTAGCAGGCGGCACCAACGACTTCGGCGCAGACGGTGGCACAGCGGCCACAGTCAATGCAGCGTGATGGTTCGCGCAAGATGAAGGCGTGCGAGTCGTCGCGAACGTAGTCGTGGTTAGCACCAGTCCAGCGGTTCTCTGTGATCGAACGGAAGCCGGCACCGTTCTGGTGATCCTTCTCAAGTGTCTTTAGTGTGGTGCCGTACTCAATCCCGAGTCGGCGTAGGTCACAGAAGCCGATCGCCTCGCAGGTGCATTGCAAACAGCGCGTGCTCTCCGCCATCACCTCTTGCTTGCTGTAGGGGATCTCATACTGGATGTAGTCGTGCTTTCGCTCTTCGGCGGGAAGCGCCTTCAGTCGGCGACGTAGCTCCTTGGTCTCGCCGGTGAACGGCACGATGCTGAGGAACTCAGGCTGCGGTTCGGCGAGTGTTTGGCGGTTGCGGATCTCGCCAAGATCAAGTCCCTTGAGGTAGGCGTCGGCGGCGTAGGCGCAGCGGCGTCCATCGGCGGTGGCGGCGACCACGGTGGTGGAGCCGATACGTACATCGCCGCAGCCGAAGACCCCGTCGCGGCCAGTCTGGAAGGTGACTGCGTCCGCCTTCAGGCGGCCGTTCTTCGTTGCGACTACGCCGTCCGCGCCGATCGTTGCCCACGTCATATCCGGACCCTGGCCGATCGCCCGCAGGATGCGGTCGCACTCAATGATGAACTCAGTCCCTGGTGCGGGCTCTGGTCGACGGCGGCCGGATGCATCGGGGGCGCCAAGCTGCATGCGAATGAACTCGAGCCCCTTCACGCGCCCCTGTTCGTCCACGAGCACGCGTATCGGTCCCGCCTGAAAGATGACGCGAGCCCCCTCTTCAATCAACTCGTGCACTTCGTCTGCGGCGGGCATGTCCTTCATGTCGCGGCGGTAGACGAGCGTGACCTCCTTGGCGCCGAGTCGCACGCTGGTACGAGAGCAGTCCATTGAGGTGTAGCCGCCACCGACCACTACAACACGACTCCCTTCATGGTTCGGATACTGCAGGCCGAGCGCCGCGGTGTGTAGATAGTCGAGCCCATCGATAACGCCTTCGGCGTCCTCGCCTGGAATGCCGAGGTCATTTGTGTCGTAACAGCCGATCGCAACGATTACCGCGTCGTAGCCCTGCGCCTTCAAGTCTGCGGTGGTGTAGTCGCGCCCGAGCATCTTGCCGCACTCAAATCGGCCACCGAGTCGCGTGATTGACTGATATTCGCCGTCCAGCACCTCAATCTTGGGGAGCCGGTACTGCGGGATGCCGTAGCGGAGCATGCCGCCCGGCTCTGGATCCTTCTCGAAGATCGTCACGTCATGGCCAGCAACAAGCAG
>JBCLDV010000034.1:0-3509 GCA_038914275.1 Candidatus Limnocylindrus sp. | reverse complement strand
TGTGTCGCTCGGCTAAGAAGCGACGCGCTGCGGCGCGACTGACTCGGAGCGGTGTGCCTACGCCCGGACTCACGTGCCCAGACTCACGCACCCGAGCTCACGCGCGCGTCTCGCGGATGCTCACAGCACGCGCTCCTGCGGCGCGCAGGAGATCTTCGTAGCTCACAGGGAAGACGTCCAGGTGCGTGCCGCACGCGGCCCAAAGTTCTCCCCACGTGGCGAGTCCCGAATCAGCAAGCACGGTGACTGGCGTGTTCGCTTCGGTCGGTGCATGGCCAAATGGCGGAATGCCCCCAATGACGAATCCCGTGAAGGCGCGCGCCTCATCCGCCGTTGCGCGCCGGACGCGCTCGCCGTCGGCAAGTTGCAGCACTGCGCTCAGTGCGGCGGGATCGACGCGATCTGCGCCTGATACGAGGCAGAGGACGCCGCCGAGTCCTGCGCTGCGCTCCACGGCGAAGACGAGGCTCTTCACGATCTGACCCACCTGAACGCCGAGCGCCGACGCCGCCTGCTCCGCCGTTGCGGTGCTCTCTCCCATGGGGTGCGGGCGCACCGCTACGCCAGCGGCGCGACCGGCGGCTACGACTCGATCAATGAATCCGTTGCGTTTCGCCTGATCCATCCGTGCATCCTACGCCGCAGGTGCGCCGTGCTGCACGTTGGTCTCTCAGTGCAGCGCACAGCGGTAGTGCACAGCGTGCAGCGCTCAGCGCACAGTGCTCAGTGCGCGGTACCGCCCGCCTTGATCATGCGGTTGCGCGCCGTCACGATTATTGCCACACCGGCGACCACGACCGCACCCCCAAAGAGGATCTGCGGCGAGATCGGCTCAGCGAGGATCAGTCCGCCCGCGATCACCGCAACGACGGGGTTGACGTAGGCGTAGGTAGAGACGAGTCCGAATGGCGCAACGCGCAGCAGCCAGGTGTAGACGTTGTAGGCGAAGAGGCTGCCGACGGTGGTGAGATAGAAGAGGGCGAAGATGACGTCCGGACCAATGGTCTCCGTGTGAATCTCCCCCCACTCGCCTAGGAACAGCGCAACGATCGCGCTACCGATACTACCTGCGAGCATCTGGATCGTTACCGCAACGCGCGCATCCTTTGGCGTTGCCGCGCGCCGTTGACTCCAGATCGAGCCACCACCCCAACTGAGGGGGGCGAACAAAATGCAGGCGAGCCCGAGCGGGTCGAGCCCCTCGCCGGCCGTGCGCGGAGAGATAAGGATTGCAACGCCGGCGATGCCGATCGCAATGCCGAAGGCGGTGAGTGGCGCGATGCGGTCCTTGTAGACGACACGACCAATCACCGCTACCCAGATGGGGAGGAGTGCGATGAGTAGTGCAGTGATCCCGGATGGGATTGTCTGCTCGCCGAAGGAGGTGAGGCCGAGCCCGCCCACATTGAGCGCAAGACCGATGATCGCTTGATCTCGAATCTGTTCGCGCGTCAGTGAGCGAAGCGCTGGGCGAGCCACCACCGCCACCAGGGCGAGCATGACGATGCCGGCAATCGCGAATCGGAGCGCCACCATGGCGAATGGAGGGACGGCGGTTCCAGCAGCCGGATCCACCACCACGCGAATTGCAAGGTAGGTGGTTCCCCAAACGATGTAGATCGCCAGCATGCCGAGCACAATGGCGAGCGGCGACGCAGGTGTTAGGCGCGCACTGGAAGACATCCGTGGATCATACTCGCTGCGTCGCGTATCCTGCACAGATGCGCACATCGAGGCTTCCGTGGATTCTCTTGGTTGCGGTTTCGGCGTTCGGCTACGGTTCGGGTCCACTCTTTGCGAAGTGGATCTATCCCACAGGGTTTGACTGGCTCGACCTTCTCGCCTGGCGCCACCTTCTCGCCGCGCTCATCCTCTGGCTGATCGTCCTCGCACTACCTGCAGGCCGTGCCGCACTCCGCTCCATCTCCGCGCGTCAAGCACTCACTGCGCTTGGGCTTGGCGTGCTGTTTGTAGCGAACGCCTCAACATACTTTGCAAGCCTCACCTGGATTGACGCCTCGCTCGCAGGCCTTATGACCTATGTGTACCCAGCGATCGTCGCCGTCCTCTCCATCTTTTTCGCGCACGCCCCCTCTGGTGCGCGACCGTGGATTGCGCTGGTGATCGCAACATCTGGTGTGGCGCTCAGCATTGGTGGGATCTCCGCTGAAAGAGAGCCTGCGCTGATTGGTCTCGTCCTTGGAGTCGCCTCACCGATCATCTACAGCTGTTACATCATCCTTGCCGCGCGTCTTGGCGGCGAGTCGAAAAGTGGAACAGGTGCGAACCGTGGTGGCGGCATCCCGCCGCTCGCCGCCGTCCCGCTCAGCCTTGTCGGCACTGCGCTCGGCGTCTTCGCCCTGCGCCTCCTTGCGGGTCGCGACTTGCTCCCGCTACCGATTCCAGAGGGGGCCATGCTCCCAATCCTTGGCGTGGCCACGATTGCGGGGATCGTGCCGATCGGCGCCTTCTACATTGCCGCCCAGCGGCTCGGCGCCGCTCGCGCCGCCCTCGTCAGCACGGTCGAACCCATCTTTACAATCGTCGCCGCTGGGGCCCTCTTTGGCGAACGGCTCACCCTCGTCCAGCTGCTCGGAGGGGCCATGATCCTCAGCGCCGTCCTCGTGGCCGAGTGGGAGGCGATTCGCCCTAGCCAGACGCGCCGCGGGGTCCGTCGTTCGTCACAACAGCCAGACTCGCCACCAGACGCGCTGCCAGGTTCGCCACCAAGTCCACCGCTAGGCTCGCCGTAGGGGAGGCGCGATAAAAAGTTAACGTGCCGTTTACCTGGCGGTAGCAGTCTGTTCACATCCTCCACCGAGGATGAACATGCGCCCTCAAACACGGCGAGCTAAGGGCGTCTCGCCAATAGGCAGGAGTGACGATGAGTCTCGCAAAGAGCATCCGCGTCAGCATCACTGCCGCCCTCGTGCTGGCAATCGGCATCAGTGGCGTGGCGAACGGCGCTGCACCTTCCATTGGCCCGAACGCAAAGGGGAAGATTGAAGGATCAGGCGCAACCTTCCCATGGAACCAGTACAAGGATTGGTTCGGATCGTTCACCGAAGAGCATGCAGATACCGCAGGGACCGTTGCGTCCCTTAACCAATTTAGTGCTAGCAACTCTTCATCTGGTCTGGTGCTTGGATACTCTGGTGGCGGTTCAGGTGCAGGCATCAGCAACTTCTACGGTGCCAACCGACGCACCGCAACGCAGATGTTTTCTGGAAGCGACGCAGTGCTTAGCTCATCTGACCGCACGGCTATTAGCGCCACGGACATTGGATCCAAGTACTCTGCCATTCCAGCAATCACTGGCCCTCTCTCCATCGTCTACAACATCGCTGGACTCAAGACAACGGCGGGTGCAAAGGCGATCCTTCGATTGGACGGCGAGCTGCTCTGCGGCATCTATCTCGGCCAGATCAAGAAGTGGAACGACGCAAAGATCAGGGCGCTGAACCCTTCGGTCGCCAATCTGCCAAACGCAACGATCAACGTGGTTGGTC
>JBCLDV010000033.1:0-3648 GCA_038914275.1 Candidatus Limnocylindrus sp. | reverse complement strand
CTCCCACTCCTCCTCCCAGCGGCAGCTGCAGTTTGCGCACGCGCCGGGGGCGCCGGGCAGGTTGGGGTCTCGCGCGGCGATGGGGGCGCGGAAGCAGTAGGGGAATGCGGTCGGGTAGACGGAGCCTGGGAGCGGCTCAAAGTGGCCGCGATAGACGTTCTTCGCCGTGGTCATCGCCATCGTCTGAGCGGTGCGCCCGTGAAAGCCGCCGCGGAAAACAAGAACGACGCGGCGCTTGGTTGCGCGTCGTGCAAGCTTCACCGCCGCCTCCACCGCCTCGCTCCCAGAGTTGGAGAGGAAGACGCCCCACGGACCACCAGGCAACAGTTTGCTGAGACGTTCGTGAAGCCTTAGGCCAGGCTCGTGGTAGACGATGTTCTGTTGTCCGTGAATCAGCTTCGTTGCCTGCTCTGCGATCGCAGCGGCAATCCTTGGATGAGCGTGCCCCGTGTTCACCACGCCGATCCCTGAGGTGTAGTCGAGCCAGCGCTCGCCGGCGCGGTCAATCAGCCATGAGCCCTCGCCGCGCTCAACGTCAACGTTTGCCGCGCGCCCCCAGACAGGCGCGATAACGCTGTGATCGGGGATCGGACCAAGCGCCTTACTACTCATGGCTTCAGGTTAGCGCGGCGGCGCTGGAGGAGTGCTCCGATTGCAACGAGTGAGACGGTAGCAACGAAGAAGAGGGTGGCGAAGGCGTTGACCTGCGGCGGGATCCCCTTCTGTACCTTCAGGTAGATGTAGACGGGGAAGGTCTGCACCTGTCCGGCGTTGAAACGCGTGATCACAAAGTCATCAAGCGAGAGACCGAAGGCGAGTACGGCGCTCGCCGCAATCCCGGGGAGGATCAGCGGGAAGGTGACACGCCAGAAGGTCTGCCAGGGGGTGGCTCCAAGATCCGCCGCCGCCTCTTCAAGGCGCATGTCGAAGCCAGCGAGGCGCGCCTTCATTGTCACCACCACGTAGCTCACGTTGAACATCACATGAGCGAGGATCAGCGTCAGTTCGCCAAGCGGGATCTGCAGCGTGACGAAGAGGGTGAGGAGCGAGGCGCCGAGGACGATCTCGGGTGTGGCGAGCGGCAGGAAGACGAAGAGGTCGATCGCCTTACGAAAGCGGAACCGGTAGCGGACGAGCGCCATCGCCATCAGCGTCCCGATCGTCGTGGCGATGATCGTGGAGACGAGCGCAATGCGCAGCGACGTCCCCACCGCCTTTACGAGCGTGGGGTCGCGGAAGAGCGTGAGCCAATTGTCAAAGGTGAACGAGGCCCAAGAGTAGTTTGAGCGTCCGACCGGGTCATTAAAGCTAAAGAGGGCAATCGTGATGATTGGCAGCATCAGATAGAGCAGCGCGAGCCCCGCATAGGCTGCCAAGAATCGAGAGCTCACCCACCCAAGCGCGCGGTTAATGACTCGCACTAGATCGCCTTTGAGGTGAGCTCTTCGGTGCCAAGGAGTCGCGCGTAGAGTGCGACGCCTGCGAGGATGAGGACCATCAGCATGAAGCTGAGCGCCGCGGCGGTTGGATAGTCGCGAACCACAAGGAACTGCCGCTGGATGACGTTGCCGATCATGGTGGTGCCCGGGTTACCGAGGAGTTCCGCGTTGATGAAGTCGCCGATTGCGGGGATGAAGGTGAGCAGCGAGCCGGCGAAGATGCCGGGGATAGCGAGCGGAAGCGTGACGCGGCGGAAGGCGCCCCAACTGCTCGCGTAGAGATCCTGTGCCGCCTCAAGGAGCCTACGATCGATCTTCTCCAGCGAGACGTAGATCGGCAGGATCATAAAGGGGACAAAGTTATAGGCGATCCCTGCGATCACGGAGAAGGGGGTGTCAAGGAAGCGCGCTGATGGATCAACAAGTCCAATCGACTTCAGCGGCCCGAGGATGATCGAGTCATCACCCAGGATGGTGCGCCAGCCGATCGTGCGTAGTAGATACGAGGTGAAGAAGGGGGCGACGACAATGAAGAGGAGTGCGTTTCGCGCGCGCCCCGCCTTGAAGGCAATGAAGTAGGCGAGCGGGAAGGCGATCGCAAAGCAGAGAACGGTGGCCGCAAATCCGTACTGGATTGAACGGACGTACTGCACTTGGTAGGTTCCGAGTGCGTTCGGGTAGTTGACCCAGTTTGCGAGACTAAAGCTGAAGCCAGACTCAAGTGTGCCGTTCCAGAAGCTCGACGCGAACATTTGGATATTCGGCGCAAGGTAGAACGAGAAGAGCCAGGTGAGGCCCGGCGCCAGGAGGAGCAGCGGGACGAGCGCCGGGTGACGTCGAATCAGTCCCATGCGCTCGTCCCCTCTTGCGTGTTAGTTAGGCGTCGACGCCTTGGACAACCGCGCTGAACTGATCGTCGAAGTAGGCCTGGTCTTCGGCGCTCACATCGCCCCAAACCCTTAGTCGAGCCTTCGTTGCCGCGTCCGGGAAGATCAGTGGATTGGTGGCGAGCGTAGCGTCAATCTTGCTGATCTCCTCAGCTGCCCCCTTGACGGGGCAGATGTACTGGACGTACGCCTCAACGATTGCCGCGATCTCCGGGCGGTAATAGAAGTTGATCCAGAGTTCCGCGGTGTACTTGTTCTTCGCACCCTTCGGGATGAGCATGTTGTCCGTGGCGTACATGCCCCCCTCGTCTGGGACAATGAACTCAAGTTCAGGCTTATCCACTTGGATGATGCCCACGTCGCCGGACCATGCGATCGCCGCATAGGCGGCATTGCTGATCAGAAGTTCCGTGTAGCCGTTCCCTGAGAGCTTGCGCACCTGCTCGGAGCTGATCGCATCTTGCAGCGTCGTGATCGCCGCATCGAACGTGCTTCGAGTAGGCACAGAAGGGTCTGCGCCGTTCCCGAGCATCACAAGGCCAACGGTGTCGCGCAACTCGGTGAGCAACACGATCCTCCCTTTGAGCTTGGGATCCCAGAGCCCAGCAACGGTGGTGAAGCGGCTCGTCTTCTCTGTGTTGATACCGAGCCCTGTCATCAGCGACTGCCACGGGGCAAGATAATCGTTGCCCGGATCTGCGGAGCGACCCTTGAACTCGTCCGCAAGGTTGGCGACGAAGTTCGGCATGTTCGACTTGTCAAACCTCTCCGCCCAACCGAGGTCTACGATCTTCTTCGCCATCCAGGTGGTCGGTGTGACGATGTCCCAGCCGGTGTCCTGTCCCGCCTCCAGCGGCGCCTTGATCGTGCCGAAGAACTCGTCGTTATCTAGCATCACCTCCTGATAGTTGACGGTGGTGCCGTACTCCGCCTTGAAGCGGCGCAGGCTCTCCGACGTCTCCGCGGTGGCCGTGTCAACGTCGTCATCCACGTCGATGTAGTACGTCCAGTTTGCAAAATTGATCTCTGCACTCGGCGACTGCTCGCCGCTACCGCTCGCACTCGGCTCGCTTGAGCTTGTCGGTGTGCCGCATGCGGCGAGGAAGGCTGCAGCGCCAGCAACGGCACCCGCCTTCAGTAGTGTGCGTCGATCCAGTTCCGCTCCGAACAACTTCTTCGAGTCCATCCGTAACCCCCTTCTGCGCCTAAGCGCTTACGGCTTCGCCAACGACGAAGCCATGCTCTGGTTTCCAGGTGAGTGTGACCTGCTCGCCAGGTCTCCACGTGTCACTCCGAGTCGTGCGGTCAACGTTCTGCTCGCT
>JBCLDV010000032.1:0-4555 GCA_038914275.1 Candidatus Limnocylindrus sp. | reverse complement strand
GCATAGCCGGCGGTATCTATTTGAGCGAGTTTGCACCACGACGAGTTGCGGTGATCGGCGAACTCGTGATTGACGTGATGCTCGGCATCCCAAGTATCGTGGCGGGGATCTTCGCCTTCCTTGTGCTCGTCCCAGTGCTCGGCTTCTCTGGATGGGCTGGCTCTGCGGCACTCGGTGTGCTGACGCTGCCGATCGTGATGCGCACCACGCAAGAGGTGATGCGCCTCGTCCCACCGTCAATTCGAGAGGCTTCACTTGCGCTCGGGATTCCAGTCTGGCGCACCACCCTCCTTGTGACCGCACGCACCGCCCTCCCTGGAATTCTGACGGGACTCGTCCTGGCAACGAGTCGCAGCCTTGGCGAGACGGCACCACTCTTAATGACCGCACGGGGCACGAATGCTGCAAACTTCCTTGATTTTGGGACCACGATGAACGCGATGCCGATCGTGATCTATCAGTACGCCAACGCCGCCGACGAACGCTCGATCGGTCAGGCCTGGGCCACCGCCCTCGTGCTGATGGTGATCGCGCTGACGCTCAACGTGCTCGTGCGCTGGCGTACGGTCAACAGCCGGGTGGCATGAGGTGGCGGAGTCGGAAGGGGATGGGATGATGGTCCACATGGTCAGCGAAAATCCGCAGCGGGCGCAGGGCGCAACGATTCCGGCAACGGAGACGGGCAACGCTCCCGCGAAGAACACGCGTCAGGCGGGTGGCCTCCTTACTCTCAACTCTGTTGAGGCCTTCTACGGCAGCTTCCGCGCCGTCAATAATGTCTCTCTTGAGGTCCAGCCCCGCGCCGTTACGGCACTGATCGGCCCGTCTGGTTGCGGGAAGTCCACGATTCTCCGAACGATCAACCGGATGCACGAGACGATCCCTGGAGCAACCGTGAAAGGCTCGATCGTGCTGGATGGGGTTGATTTGTATCATGCTGATGTTGATGCGGTGCGCGTGCGACGTGTGATCGGCATGGTCTTCCAGAAGCCGAACCCTTTCCCCACGATGTCGATCTACGAGAACGTTGCCGCCGGCATGCGACTCCTTGGCCGCACATCGAAGAGCGAGATGGATGGAGTGGTTGAGGCCTCGCTACGCCGCGCAGCGCTGTGGGACGAAGTGAAGGAGAAGCTGAAGCAGCCAGGGACATCCCTCTCTGGCGGTCAGCAGCAGCGGCTCTGCATCGCACGAGCCATTGCGGTTGAGCCGCGCATCCTGCTGATGGATGAGCCGTGCTCTTCGCTTGATCCTGTTGCAACGTTAAAGATTGAGGAGCTGATTCGCGAACTTGCCACCGAGTACACGATCGTCATCGTGACGCACAACATGCAGCAGGCATCCCGTGTCTCCGACTCCACGGCGTTCTTCTCTATGGATGAGAACCGAGCGGGGTACCTCGTGGAAACAGGTCCAACCACGGCAATCTTCACCGCGCCAAAAGAGTCGTTGACGGAAAGCTACGTCGCTGGTCGATTCGGGTGAGACTGATCCGCGTGGCGACGGTGGTCACCCTCTCGCTCGTGGTGACTGCAGCGTGTCGTCCGCCGATTGGCGGTAGTGCCGAGCCGAGCGCCAGCTCCATCGTCGGCAACCTGCTCCCCTCTCGCGAGATAGCGGTCGCCGTACACCTCCCTGGCGTCCCAGACGCACTTGTGTCGGCGGTGACGCGTGCGGCGGGGTCGGAGTCGATCGCTGGCGCCCGCGTATTCATAGAGATCGTGATCCCGTCTGCTGGTGAGGACGCCTTTGCGGTGCGTGATCGTGATGGCCAGACGGATCTCTTCTTCGCAACGCCAGCCGCGGTCCTCGTTGCGCGTGAGGCGGGGAGAGATCTTGTGATGATCGCCGGACTTCAGCGCACGTTTGGCATGGAGCTCGCTACACCCGCAAACGGCGCAACTTCACTGCAAGACCTTGCTGGCGCCTCACTCTTGGTGCAAGGGCGACCAGGTGACGAAGCACCGCTCCTTGCGGCGCTTAGCGCAGCGGGCGTTGAGCGTTCAAGCCTAGAGATTGCATTATGGGAAGATCCATCCACGCCGCTTGATTTGACTGGCCTCTTTGACGGCACCTACAGCGCGGCCGCGGTGACGAGCTATGACGGTGCGGCGAGACTCCAAGAGTTCTACGACCTTGAGAGCGGGCTCCCACTCGGACCAGAGGGGACGAACCTACTCACAGACGAGAGTGGTGCGCTTAGCTCCGCGCCAGGTATTGGGATCTGGGCGCTGCGCAGCACGCTTGAGAACGAAGACCACCGTATTGCACTTGCGCTCACGCTCATTGCGATCGCCGACGGACTTGCTAGTTGCCGAGACGATGCCGCCGCATGCGCGGTGGTGCTAGAGGATTCAGGTATTGCAGATCGTTATGGCGGCGGCCTGCTCTGGTCGGTGAACGCTCTGAACGGAACGCTCTGGCCAGCGCCGAATGGCGCGCTCGCAATTGACGAGCAGGCGCTCAGCGATGCCGTGGCGCAGGCGGTTGCCGTTGGAGTCGTCTCCAGCGCGCCGAGTGCCGCCGACCTGATCGACCGACGAGTATTGGAACTTGCGCTTGCGAACCTTCCTACAAGCGTGGACCTGGTCGGCGCATCATGGGTGCCACTCGAGGTGCAGCTCCCGCTTGAGTAGCGGACTAGGCGCTGACCTCCTCGGCCGCATCACCTGTACTGCGCCCGCATCACCCGCACTGTGCCAGAGGGATCAACCGCGAGGCGCGCCGGTCGTGGGCGGCTGTTATACGGACTCCACATCGCATCGGCGTAGGCGCCAGCCCCAGCGATCGCCAGTAGGTCACCACGCGCGATCCCGCTCGGCAGCGCGTGTGCTCCGAGGGCGTCCGTGGATTCGCAGATTGGGCCGTGCACCGCACTGAGGCGTTCATCGCCCTGGATCTTCGTCACGGTGAGGATTGGGTGCCGCGCGCCGTAGAGGGCCGGGCGAGGGAGCTCGCCCATCCCAGCGTCAAGGATCACCTGCCGCTCACAACGGCTCTCCACGTCACCTGGGCTTGCGAGGGGACCAGTGATCAGCTCCACGCGATTGCGAACGTGCAGCACGCGCGTGATGAGGTGCGTTCCCGTAGCGACCAGTGCGCGACCGGGTTCGATCGCACGGATCGGCGGAACGGCTCCCTGCGCTCCGCTCCACGCTGCGTCTGCCGCAGCGCGGAAGGCGCGCGCCTGCCCTGCAGGATCGTCGCTTTCATCAAGTGCCACGGGCTCGCCGCCCCCAACGCAGAGGGTGCCGCGCTCGCTATGCACCTTTTCGCTGATAAAGCCCTCATGCACGAGCGTTGCGTAGGCTGCAAGCGAGCGCTCCACGGCGGTCTGCCACTCGCCCATCTCGCGTAGTTGAGAACCGGCGTGCAGGTGGATGCCGATCAGCTCAAACGACTCACCCGCCGCCAAGATCAGCTGCGCCGTTGCGCGCAGCTCACTCGCATCGCAGCCGAACTTTGAACTCCCACGGCCCACCGCAAGTCCAGCATGCGTGCCCGGTTCAATCGCGGGATTAAGCCGGATCAAGATGCGGATTGGTGCAGCGAGGCGCTCGTGGGTTGCCTTCACCGCTGCAACGAGCGCACGAGCCTCGTCTTCGGACTCCAGGGCTACCCAGCGCAACGGGTCACCAGCGGCAGCGGCGGTGATTGCGGCGTCGAACTCGTCTGGGCCCTTACCAATCCCCTCGAGTGTGATCTGCGCGTTCGGAACTCCCGCGCTACGCGCTGCGCTGATCTCGCCAAGTGAGACGCAGTTCGCCCCCCAGCCACGGGCGGTGATGAAGTTGACGATTGCGGGAAGCGGATCTGCCTTCAGTGAGTACGAGCGCACCCACGGATCAGGGAAGGCGTCCTCAAGGTGTGCTGCGGCGCGTGCGATCGCCGAAAGATCGGTGAGGTAGAACGGCGTTGGGTTCTCGCCGGCGGCGCGTTGCGCTGCGGCGGCGAGTGTTGGATTGAGAGCGCCCAGCGTGGGCACGCGGTTACGGGAGGACGACGTGGCAGGCGCGACAGCGCGCCTCGTACGTATCGTCGTCGCCCATCCCGCCGATGACGATCAACTCGTCGCTGACACGTGCCGGCTGCCCGTTGCGCATGCGTTGTGTGCGCGTTGCCTCCGCGCCGCACTTCACGCAGATCGCGGTCAACTTCGTCACCTCATCGGCACGGGCGAGCAGTTCAGGGATCGTTGCAAATGGGCGTCCGGCAAAGTCCTGATCGAGCCCACTCACGATCACCGTGCGGGGGGCGGCAACCAACTCCTCGATGATCGCTGGTAGATCAGGTCCGAAGAACTGCGCCTCCTCGATGGCCACTGCGTCCGGGTCGCGCCTGCGCACCTCGTCCCTGAGCGTGCGGGCATCCGCGACCACCACACTAGGGAATCGCGTCCCGGTGCGGCTCACCACCTCCCCTAGCGCCACGCGAGTGTCGCGTGCCGGGGTGATGAGGAGGACGCTCTGCCCAGCGATCTCTCGTCGACTCAGGAGGCGTACGACCTCGGCCGTCTTACCGCTGCTCATGCAGCCGGCAATCACATGAAGCCAAG
>JBCLDV010000031.1:0-4567 GCA_038914275.1 Candidatus Limnocylindrus sp. | reverse complement strand
CGGCGCACACGGGATCCTTGTCCCTGGTGGATACGGATACCGCGGCATTGAGGGGAAGATCCGCGCAGCACACATGGCACGCACGGAACGGATCCCGTATCTTGGCCTCTGCCTCGGCCTGCAGATCGCAGTGATTGAGCTTGCGCGCGAAGCGCTCAACTCTGCTGACGCTAATTCCACGGAATTTGACATGTTCACCAAGCACCCGGTGATCGACTTCACGCCGGATCAGCGTGGGGTTGAGGAGAAGGGTGGCACGCAGCGGCTCGGCCTCTACCCGGCGAAGCTCACTCCAGGGACGCGCGCGGCAACCGTGTACGGCACCGAGATCATCTACGAACGCCACCGCCACCGCTTTGAGGTGGCGAACCGTTTCAAGCCGCAACTGGAAGCCGCCGGCCTTACCTTCTCTGGCGTCTCGCCAGATGGACGGCTGGTGGAGATCATTGAGCTCGCCGACCACCCCTGGTTCGTGGCGAGTCAGTTCCACCCCGAGTTCACAAGTCGGCCGCTCCGTCCAAATCCACTCTTTGACGGATTCATCGGTGCCGCAGTGGCACTGAAAGAGGGTCGCCTCGCCACCTACGCTCCGCGAATGGTGGGAGTGCGCGATGATGAGGTCGTACAGGCGGAGCGCCGCAAGGCGATTGAGGCCGCAGCGAACAAGGCGGCGAGCCGAAGCAACGGAACAGGAGCGGCATCATGAAGTTCTTCCTTGATACGGCGGACATCAACGAGATCAAGACCGGCATCAGCTGGGGGATCGTTGATGGCGTTACCACCAACCCGTCGCTCTACGCGAAGGTTGGCGGCTCCTATGAGGAGCTGCTCAAGGAGATTTGTGGACTCACCAAGGGGCCGGTCTCTGCCGAGGTGATCAGTGATGACGCGGATGGCATGGTGAAGGAGGGGCTCGCCTTTGCGAAGATCGCCGCGAACATCGTGGTCAAGGTCCCAATGACCACCGAGGGACTCGCAGCGATCAGCCGCTTCAAGGCGGAGGGGATCAAGACGAACTGCACCCTCATCTTCACTGCGAACCAGGGTCTCCTTGCTGCAAAGGCTGGTGCTTCACTGATCAGCCCATTCGTTGGGCGGCTTGACGACATCAGTGAAGATGGGATGACCGTCATCCGTGAGCTGGCCGAGATCTTCTCTCACTACGAGGATCTTGATCACTGTGAGATCCTCGCCGCCTCCATTCGGCACCCTCGTCACGTCACCGAAGCGGCGCTCGTTGGTGCGCATGTTGCCACGATGCCGCTCAGCGTGCTGGAGCAGATGTCCAAACACCCACTGACGGAGAAGGGGATCGCCGTCTTCAAGGCTGACTGGGCGAAGGCGAAGGGCGGGAAGTAGCCCCGCCAGCAACCCCGTTGACGCGCGGCTCCTGATCCCGTAGAGTTCTCTCATCCCCCCACCCCTCATGCATGAGGCGTTGGATGTTCCGTATGGGATGTCTGGTAGCAAGCCCACAGTGAAAGAGGTACCCCCAACCATGTCGATGAACGACCCACGTAATCGCGGACCTCGCCGCGGACCCCTCCGCGGACCAGTCATGAACAACGGGCAGAAGGGCATGCGCATGCCGCAGAGCTCACTCCCGCAAGATGTAGAGGTTCTCTCAGAGGCTGACCTCGCCGCTGAAGGGCTACTCACCTTCGCTTCGCTCGCCAACATGACGGCAAGCGAACTGATGGCTGCGGCAAAGAGGTTCAACGTCACCGCCCTGCAGACGGAAGACCTCCCGCATGTGATTCAGCGGATCCTTACCGCACAGGCGGAGGAGCAGGGCCAGGTCTGGGCAGAGGGGATCCTTGAGATCGTTGATGACGGCTACGGCTTTGTTCGACGCAATGGACTCCTCCCAAGCGCCGATGATGTCTATGTTCCATCGCCCATGCTGCGCCGCATCGGCCTTCGACAGGGCGATACGATCGGCGGCGTGATTCGCGCCCCACGTGAAGGCGAAAAGTTTTGGGGGATGCTCCGCGTGGAGATCGTCAGCGGCACCGACCCGGAGACGGCACGTGGACGACCACACTTTGGCGACCTGACGCCGATCCATCCGATTGAGCTGATCAACCTTGAGACCGATCCATCCAACCTCTCCCAGCGACTGATCAACTTGGTGAACCCAATCGGGAAGGGGCAGCGAGCGCTGATCGTCTCGCCACCGAAGGCGGGGAAGACGACCCTCCTCAAGCACATCGCCCATGGGGTGACTGCGAACTATCCGGAGATCTCGCTCATGGTCTGTCTGATCGGCGAGCGACCAGAAGAGGTCACGGATATGCGTCGCTCCGTCAAGGGTGAGGTCATCTCTTCCACGTTTGATGAGCCGACCGAGAACCATACGCACGTTGCCGAGATGGCGCTGGAGATCGCAAAGCGACGCACAGAGGCTGGGGCCGATGTGGTGATCCTGCTTGACTCCATCACGCGTCTGGCACGCGCCTACAACCTGGCACTTCCGCCATCCGGCCGAACGCTCTCCGGAGGTATTGACCCGGTCGCCCTCTACCCACCGAAGCGATTCTTCGGTGCAGCGCGCAAGCTTGAGGAGGGCGGATCGCTGACGATCATCGGCACCTGCCTCGTAGATACTGGCTCCAAGATGGACGACGTGATCTATGAAGAGTTCAAGGGGACCGGTAACTCCGAACTCGTCCTTGATCGCAAGCTGGCAGAGAGGCGCATCTTCCCGGCCATTGATGTGCAGCGCTCCGGCACGCGCCGTGAGGAGCTGCTCCTTGATGAGGCGACCCTCAAGATGGTCTGGACCATGCGTCGCATGCTCTCCGCTGTTGGCGCCAGTGAGGGCATTGAGCTGCTTCTGAACCGCATCGCGAAGACTGAATCGAACGCTCAGTTCCTCGCCTCGCTCACGAGGGGGACCGAGGGTTCAAGCTCAACCTGAGGGCCGATCGCTGTATCTCCTCGCGCACTCGGGGCGGGTCGCGCACTCGGGGCGGGTAGGATAGGGGTCGAGATCGGAGGCACAGATGGCTGGACTTGGTCGCGAGCGAGAGAGATCGACCGTAGCCCACGGTGCGAGCGGAGTTCGCTCGGGCGCCTTAGGCTTCCGACTTCTCGCCGCACTCCGACGCAGCGCCCTCTCGGTCTGGTACTCCTTGGAGCGTGCGGGGGAGCGAGCGCTCAACCTCAGCCTCTTTCGTGCTGGTGACTTTCTCCGTCACCCCCTTCCGCGTCGCATCCGGATCCACCCCCGCCTAAAGGAGCGTACGAGCGGTCTCGCCCTTGCTGCGCTTATCCATCGCATCACCCCACACCTTGAGGAGTGGGGTCTGATACGGCTCTTGGCGCGTCGGCGAGCTCAGCTCACGAAGTGGTTCGCCAGGGTTGCCAAGGCTCCTGAGCAGGCGATGCCAGTCGGCATCGCATCCCTCCTCGCCATTGCGATCATCGCCAGCCTCCTTCCGGGGCCAGCGGTCGACCAGCGTGCCCTTGCACTTGACGACGGCGACTTCACCAGCCCCACCAGCGAAGAGGTTGGCGTCCTCCCCGCACTCTGGGGCAGCGCAGTTGACCCGGATCGCAGCGTGGCTGCGTTAGGTGAGGCGGTAGGAGTTGCGCAGTTACATGGCGCAGACCCTCTGCAGGCTGGACCTCTCGGTTGGCGTCCAATAGAGGCGGCGCTCGAAGCATCAGCAGACTTCACCGCGACCTACGCGAGCGCCGAATTTGATGGCCCGAAGATCCTTGAGGACGGCACGATGCTCCTACCTGCGGCGGTTGACCTGAACATCGCTGATGGGCGCGTCCACGTCAGCATCCACGTGGTGCAGAAGGGGCAGACCCTGGCGCAGATCGCCAAGCTCTACAACATCGCACTGATGGATGTGATCTGGTCGAATCGCCTCCCGTCAACAAGTAATCCAGCAGCGGGGAGGCGCCTCAAGATCCCAGACATCAAAGGGTTTGTTCACGTGGTTGCCGAACATGAGACGCTGAAGTCAATTGCCTCCGCCTCCCTCGTCACGCAGTCAAAGATCATGGGCTACAACGGACTGCGATCCTCTGATGTTGTCCTTGGCATGGTGTTGGTGATCCCTGGCGGGCGCGGCCCAGCACTCCCCACCTATCAGGCATCCGGGCAGTCGTACGCTTATAACGGCCCACTCCCCGCGATCTACAGCGGGATGACCTTCCGCTATCCAGTTCCGGGCGGGCGATTCGTCCGTGGCTTCTTCCGTGGGCATGACGGGATGGACATCTCCCAGTCAGTCGGCGCACCAATCCTTGCGGCCGCTGCCGGTGTGGTGGTGCGAACCGGTTGGGTCGACAACTGCGGAGGGATTCAGGTGGTGATCGCCGTTGGCTCAAATCTTTACACTGGCTACTACCATATGTCCAAGATCCTCGTCTCACCGGGACAGAAGATCGCGCGAGGTCAGCAGATCGGAAAGATCGGTGATACGGGATGCAGCACCGGGCCACACCTGCATTTCTCCGTCTCGCGCGGCTACCCGCTCGCGGCTGGCTCCACCTTCTATAACCCCGCGCGCTTCCTCCCGTAGCGGTGTTCCTCGATGTCGTTGACCTG
>JBCLDV010000030.1:0-5360 GCA_038914275.1 Candidatus Limnocylindrus sp. | reverse complement strand
GAGGTAAATTTTGCCGCCGGCGTACCGATCGACGCGATCATCTTTGGCGGTCGCGTGCGTGATCGCGAGCCGCTCATCCGTGCAATGCGCAACTCCGCGGATGGCGTCTACGACGGCCTCACACTCGGTGCCGAGGCAACCGCCGCCGCAGAGGGGAAGGATGGGCTCCTCCGCTACGACCCAATGTCACTGCGACCATTTATGTCGTACGGCGAGGGTGACTACGCGCGGCACTGGTTGACGACGCTCGCACAGCTGCGCAAGGCGCCGATCTTTGCGCATGTGAACTGGTTTCGTCAGCGCGATGGCAGCTACCTCTGGCCGGGCTACGGCGAGAACCTTCGGCCGCTGCTCTGGCTGCTCGACTACGCAGCTGGGCGTGCCAGCGGAGAGGAGACGCCGGTTGGCGTCGTGCCGCGCCGCAGCGAGCTCGACCTGCGTGGCCTAGAGATTAGTGACGCAGACCTCACCGAACTGCTCAACGTTGAACCGAAGCGCTGGGAGCGCGAGATGCACGAGCGCACAACGCACCTGGCGCAGTTCGCCGCCCTTCCCACGGAGATCGCCGCTGCGCACGAGCGCGCCATCCACCGTTTTAGCGCGCGCCCCTGATTTCCCCACTCCCGCCTGATACCCTCGGCACCATGGAGGGTCCGAACGTGACGGGTAAGACCGTGAAGGGTACGAATATGGAAGCTGCGACCAGCGCCGCACCGGCCATTCGACTTGAGGGGCTTGTCAAGCAGTTTGGCGCAGCGGGAGAGGCCGCCGCGGTGGCGGGGATTGATCTTGAGATCCGCGATGGCGAATTCTTCTCGCTGCTCGGCCCCTCTGGCTCTGGGAAGACGACTACCCTGCGGATGATCGCTGGATTCGAGCGCCCGACCTCGGGTCGCATCTTCCTCCACGGCACGGATGTGACAGAGCTTCCGCCGTTCGATCGAAACGTCAACACCGTCTTCCAGGACTATGCCCTCTTCCCGCACATGAGCGTTGCGGAGAATGTGTCGTACGGGCTAGAGGTGCGGCGCGTCCCCGCCCCCGAGCGCGCCGTTCGCGTCAAAGACGCGCTGCGCATGGTGCGCCTTGAGGGCTATGACGCTCGTCGGCCGGCACAACTCTCTGGCGGCCAGCGTCAGCGCGTTGCGCTCGCGCGCGCGCTCGTCAATCGTCCGCGCGTGCTCTTGTTGGACGAGCCGCTCGGCGCGCTCGACCTGAAGTTGCGCGAAGAGATGCAGATTGAGCTGAAGGCGATCCAGGGTGAGGTCGGCATCACCTTTATCTACGTGACGCATGATCAGCAGGAGGCGCTGACAATGAGCGATCGGCTCGCCGTATTCAATCAGGGTCGCATCGAGCAGATTGGGACCCCCGCAGAGGTCTACGAGCACCCGAAGACCGCGTTTGTTGCGGGCTTTGTTGGGAGCTCAAACCTGATCTCTGGAGCGGTGGCGCAAGCCCTCTTTGGGAAGGTGGGGCGCTTTGCGATCCGCCCAGAGAAGATCCGCCTCGGCGAACCCACGGATAAGGTGGGCGCCGACGAGTACTCCGCCCTCGGCAAGATCAAAACTGTGGTCTATCTAGGCGCGGATACGCGCTATATCATTGCGCTAGACACGGGCGGCGACCTGATGGTGACCCAGCAGAACCTGAAGGAGTCGTCAATGGGAGCGCTCTCCGCGGAGGGTCGGGCGGTCCGACTGACGTGGAGACGGGGACACGTGCTGACCCTTGCGGAAAATCCGCAGGTGGCTTCAGCGTAGGTTATGGAGGGATCCATGAAGCGAGTTAAAGGTTTCGCCCTGATGGCAGGCTTGGCGATCGTTGTTGCCGCATGCGGCGGCAGCACTGCAAGCATTGAGCCAACAGCGGGAGCGAGCGAAAAGCCGGCCGGTTGGCTGGAGAGCATTGGCGCGGGCGAGGGCGCCCTCAACCTGATCATCTGGCCTGGTTACGCTGAGCGAGGCGCGTATGCAGGCTTCAACTGGGTTGATCCATTTGAAGCGGAGACTGGTTGCATAGTTAATACAACAGCAATGACCGACTCGAACAATGGCGTTCAGCTGTTGCAGTCGGGTCAGTACGACGGCGGTTCATTCTCTGGCGACGCTTCCGTTCGACTGATGAAGGGCGGCGATGTTGCGCAAGTCAACGTGGACCTGCTCTCAAACTATGCAAGCGTCTTCAGTGGGCTGAAGAGCAAGTCACACAACTCAATGGACGGTGTGCCATACGGTGTGCCACACGGCCGCGGACCGAACCTCATGATGTGGAACACTGAGGTAGTGACCACCGCGCCCACGTCATGGGACGCGGTCTGGGAGGGCGGCGCTGGGCTCAATGGAAAGATCAGCATTTACGATTCTTCGATCTACATTGCGGATGCGGCCATCCACCTGATGGCGAAGCAGCCGGAACTCGGCATCAAGAATCCGTACCAGCTGAATGACGTACAGTTCGCTGCAGCGATTGACCTGCTGGAGCAGCAGCGTGACCTTGGTGTGATTTACTGGGGTAACTACGCCGATCAGGTTTCTGGTTTCGCAAGCGGCGATCTCGTTGTTGGTACCACCTGGCAGTTCATGGCGAATGTGCTCGGTGGCGACACATCGGCGCCAAAGGTCGGAACAGTACTTCCTGCAGAGGGTTCGACGGGCTGGTCGGACACATGGATGGTGGCCACGGAGGCCGCCAATCCGAACTGCATGTATCTGTGGATGAATCACATGATGTCCGCTGAGGCGAACGGCCAGGCGACAGTCTTCTTCGGCGAGGCAGCGACCAGCGAAGCGGCATGTGCATACGCAGATACGATCGCCCCAGGACACTGCGTGCTGACGCACGCAGATGACGAGCCGTATTGGGAGAAGGTTTGGTACTGGACCACACCACAGGCCGACTGCGCCGATACTGACGCGGCTACGACCTGCAAGGCCCAAGACGACTGGGTTGAGGCGTGGTTGACGCTGCGCGGCAAGTAAGCCGAGCAGCGTGAACTAGGAATGAGCGAGGCTCCTCGAGGATGAGTATTCCCGAGGAGCCTCGCGCTTCCCTGACCGCCGGTCCATCGATCGTCCGGCGCGTTGCAACGTGGTTCAATCAACATCCCCGCGCTACGCTCAGCGCCCTTCTTACGGGACCGCTCGGATGGATCGCCATCATCTATCTGGGATCACTCTTCATCCTGGTCCTGCACGCCTTCTGGGCGAGGGATGCGTTTACGGGCAAGGTGGAGCCGTTCAACTGGACACTTGATGCGTTCGGTCAAGTCCTCTCGAATTCCGTCTATCTCGTCATTGGCCTACGCACGATCGGGATTGCGATACTAGTGACACTCATTGACATACTGCTTGCGCTTCCCGTTGCGTATTACATGGCGCGCATTGCATCTCCAAAGCAGCGAGCCCTACTCCTTGTGGCAATCACCATGCCGCTCTGGGCCTCATATCTCGTGAAGGTGTACGCTTGGCGAACCATCCTCCAGTCAAATGGGCTCCTAGGCTGGCTCCTCTCCCCGTTTGGCCTAGAGGGGCCAGGGTTGAGCGAGATCTCCAATTCGGTGATTGTGTTCAGCTACCTCTGGCTCCCTTACATGATCCTCCCGATCTACGCGGGACTTGAGCGCATTCCGAATTCGCTCTTTGAAGCCTCTGCCGATCTTGGCGGGCGCGGCTGGATGACATTCCGACGCGTGATCTTCCCGCAGCTCCTCCCCGCGCTCGTCGCAGGCTCCATCTTCACCTTCTCGCTCACGCTCGGCGACTACATCGTCCCCGATCTCGTCTCCGACGCAAAGTTCATTGGCAACGTGATCTATGACAACTCGGCACTCGGCAGTTTCCCCGTTGCTGCCGTTTACTCCCTGTTGCCGATAATCGTCATGACGGTCTACCTCGTTCTTGCGCGCCGCCTTGGCGCATTTGAGTCGCTGTAATGAACGAGAGAGGGCGCCGTGGTTGAATCGCCACTCGTGCGGAGGCTGCTGCGGGTTGCAACTGGCGGTGTGATGCTCTTTATTTACCTTCCGCTCGTCATCCTTGCGGTCTACGCATTCAACGCCAGCCCACTCGGCGGTTGGCCACCATCCGGCTTTACGGTCGATTGGTTTGGCAAAGCGGCAGACAGTGCAGCGATCAGAGATGCGCTGAAGAACTCTTTGATCGTGGCGTCAATCTCCACCTTGATCGCACTCGTCCTCGGCACGCTCGCCGCGCTTGCGGTGCAGCGCTACGAGTTCTTTGGGAAAAACACCATTTCGTTCCTCTTTGTGCTGCCGATCGCACTCCCCGGAGTGATCACCGGCATTGCGCTGCAGAGCAGCTTCAAACTCTTCGGGATCGACCTTGGACTACACACCATCATCATCGCGCACGCCACCTTCTGCGTGGTGGTGGCGTACAACAACATTGTGGCGCGCCTCCGTCGCCTCCCCCGCACCCCCGAGGAGGCCTCCGCCGATCTTGGCGCCGATTCATGGATGACCTTCCGTCGCATCACCCTCCCCGGTGTGCGCACCGCGCTCCTCTCGGGCGGCCTGCTTGCGTTCGCGCTCTCCTTTGACGAAGTGATCGTGACGCTTTTTGCCGCCGGTCCTGGTGCGCGCACACTCCCAATCTGGGTGTTCAGCGAGATGCAGCGCTCCTACCAGCTCCCTGTTGTGAACGTTGTTGCGCTCTTCCTGATCCTGATCTCTGTGATCCCTGTCTGGATTGCCCAGCGCATCAGCGGCGGTGAGATCTCCCGCGGCCGGAGCTAACTAAACTATCTAAAGTTTAAGGGCGTATTGAGCCGTCAGGCATGACTACAAACTGCATGACGGCGCCAGAGGTGTCTGCGCCGGTGATGTCTGCACCGGCAAGGTACGCGTTACGCATGTAACTGTTGCGTAAGATCGTGTTCTTTAGTGAAGCCTGATACAAGTTGACACCTTCAAGCCAGGCACCAGAAAAGTCAGCACCATCAAGCGTCGCCTGGAAGAGGAGCGTCCTTGACGCGAAGACTGCGCGAGCATCGACATTCGTTAGATTCGCGCCGTGCATATCCGCACTATGGATGTCGGCACGGAGCAGGGTGGCCCCTGTCAGATCAGCCCCATGAAAATTCGCGGCGTGCGCGTCCGCATCGGTCAGGTTCGCGCCGCGCAGGTTAGCAAAGCGGAGATCTGCATTTTTTAGCTTCGCTCCAGAAAGGTTTGCCCCCTCTAGGTTGGCGTTGAACAGATTCGCTCCTGCAAGGTCCGCCCCGCTCAGGTCACACCCATGGAGATCCTTGTCTGGCCCAATGTCTGTGCAATCCACGGAAGTTCCAGCCAGGATCGGGCTTGGCCGCTTGAAATTATCCACGATTGCCCGAGGATCTCC
>JBCLDV010000029.1:0-6436 GCA_038914275.1 Candidatus Limnocylindrus sp. | reverse complement strand
AAGATGGCGCCGCCGACGATGTCGGCGCTGTTGTTCGTGAAGGTGCTGTTCGTGACGGTGAGGGAGTCGCCGTAGACCGAGATGGCGCCGCCGCCAAATGCAACGGCGCTGTTGTTCGTGTTCGTGAAGGTGCTGTTCGTGACGGTGAGGGAGCCGCCGTAGACCGAGATGGCGCCGCCAGAGCCGCCCTCGCCAGCGGTGTTGAGAGTGAAGGTGCTGGATGTGACGGTGAGAGAGCCGTATTCGGCATAGATGGCGCCGCCAGAGCCGCCAGCGGTGTTGAGAGTGAAGGTGGTGTCCTCGACGGTGACGGAGATGGCGCCGTAGACATCATAGCTTTCGACATAGATGGCGCCGCCAGAGCCGCCAGCGGTGTTGAGAGTGAAGGTGCTGGATGTGACGGTGAGGGTGGCGTCGAAGCCGCCGACATAAATGGCGCCGCCAGGGCCGCCCTCGTCAGTGCTGTTGAGAGTGAAGGTGGTGTCCTCGACGGTGACGGAGATGGCGTCTTCGACATAGATGGCGCCGCCCCAGACGGCGCTGTTGTTCGTGAAGGTGCTGTTCGTGACGGTGAGGGAGGTGCCGCCGTAGACAAGGATGGCGCCGCCGGCCTCGTCAGCGCTGTTGTCCGTGAAGGTGCTGTCCTCGACGGTGAGGGAACTGTCTTCGACATAGATGGCGCCGCCGCCGCCTGCGCTGTTGTCCGTGAAGATGCTGTTCGTGACGGTGAGGGAGGTGGCGCCGTAGACAAAGATGGCGCCGCCGCCGCCTGCGCTAGCCCAACCGTCCAGGAAGGTAATCCCGCTGATCGTGATGTGCTGCACGTCTGCGCCGAAGTACAGGAGTTGGAAGTCGCCAACACCATCGCCAACGCCATCGCCATCGCCAACGCCAAAGCCATCGCCATCAAGCGCGACATCGGCACCTTCGTCTGCCCGGATGGTGATGTTCACCGCAAAGTCGACCGAGTCAATGTCGCCACCGTAGACGTAGGTACCAGCGCAGATGATGATAGTGAGGGAGTCGACTTCGCCCTCAGCATCTTCAAACACCTCATTCAACGCGTCGTTCATTCTGTAGTCTGGCTCTTCGTCGACTACGTAGTCGTGGTCGGCGCAATCGGGACTACCATCAGAACCAGTTTCGTAGCCAACGTAGACGGTGCGGGGGATGAAGTGGTCGAAAGCACGTACCGGTGCTGGAGCAGCAAAGGTGAAGAGGGTGGCAAGGAGCAGGGCGCTCGCCCCAAGGCTTCGGATGCGCTTCGTCAGCATAGTGTTCACCTCCATACGTGCCGCCCAGGCTGCGCCTTGGCTAACTCCATAGGAGATGGTACCTCCTACCCCCCCCCCCTGACGCAAGGGGGTTGCGGCCCAGGCAGCACGAGAACCTGATAGCGCTTCATGCACCGCACCTTACACCCTCACCCAACCGATCACGCTGGTGGGCAGATCGATGGACACGAGGCGGCGTTGCCGCCACGGCGGCGCCGCGCACTGACCTGAGGGTGCTCGTCAACTGTTTATAGACTCAACCAGGCGATCTACCGCTTGTGCTGTGCGCGCTAAACCGACGAATGAAGTGTATGAAGCCGACGGTTAGCGCATAGAAATGTCCGCCGAAATCAAACCGTCTGCAGCTGGTTCTTCGTGGCTTATTGACTTACTGCGCGCGCATCACTTGTGGATGGAGCCGTCAGGCATCGTCGCGCCGCTGAGGATGGCGCCGGCGAGGATGGCGCCGGCGAGGTTGGCGCCGGTGAGGATGGCGCGGGCGAGGTTGGCGCCAATGAGGTTGGCGCCGCTGAGGTTGGCGCCGCGGAGGTTGGCGCCGCTGAGGTTGGCGTTGATGAGGTTGGCGCCGCCGAGGTCGGCGCCGCTGAGGTCGGCGCCGCTGAGGTTGGCGCCGCTGAGGTCGGCGCCGCCGAGGTCGGCGCCGCTGAGGTTGGCGCGGGTGAGGTTGTCGAGGAAGAGGTCGGCGCCAATGAGGCTGCAACCATGGAGGTCTACCCCTGCTCCCCTGAGGCTGCAGTCAACTGCCACTTCGTTCATCGCCGATTGACTGGCTGATGCTGCGGGCGGTTCAGCAGTTCCTCCGCCGCAGGCGACCAGCACCGCAGTGATGAGCGGCAGCACGAACACCTGATAGCGCTTCATGCCCCGTACCTTACACCCTCACCTGTCCGATAAGAAGAGTGACCAGATCGATGGACGCGAGGCGGCGCTGCCGTGACCGCCGCGCCGTGCACGCAGCTAGGTGTGTTAGTCAATTGTTTATCTACTCAACCAGGCGATCTATCGCTTGTGACGTGCGCGTAAAACCGACGAATGAAGTGCATGAAGCCGACGGTTAGCGCATAGAAATGTCCGCAGAAATCAAACCGTCTGCAGCTGGTTCTTCGTGGCTTATTGACTTACTGCGCGCGCATCACTTGTGGATGGAGCCGTCAGGCATCGTCGCGCCGCTGAGGTCGGCGCGGGTGAGGTTGGCGCCGGTGAGGATGGCGTCGGTGAGGTCGGCGCCGATGAGGATGGCGCCGGTGAGGTCGGCCTCGAGGAGGTCGGCGCCGATGAGGATGGCGCCGGTGAGGTCGGCGTCGGTGAGGATGGCGGCGAAGAGGTTGGCGTCAAAGAAGCTGGCGCCGCTAAGGTTGGCGCCGCTAAGGTCGGCGCCCATGAGGTCGGCGCCGCTGAGGTCGGCGCGGCGGAGGTCGGCGCCGCTGAGATTGGCGGTGAGGAGGTTGGCGTGGATGAGGGCGGCGTCGGTGAGGTTGGCGCCGCTAAGGTCGGCGCCGTAGAGGTTGGCGGTGAGGAGGTTGGCGCCGCTGAGGTTGGCGAAGACGAGGTTGGCGCCGCTGAGGTTGGCGCCATAGAGGTAGGCGCGGAAGAGGTTGGCGTTGAGGAGGTTGGCGCCGCTGAGGTTGGCGCGGCGGAGGTCGGCGCCGCTGAGGTCGCAGCCGTGGAGGTCTACTCCCTCTCCTCTAAGGCTGCAGTCAGCTGCCACTCCTTCCGTCGCCGATGGGCTGGCTGATGCAGAGGGCACTGCGGCGGTTCCTCCTCCGCAGGCGACCAGCACTGCGGTGATGAGCGGCAGCACGAGCACCTGATAGCGCTTCATGCATCGCACCTTACACCCGCACCTGTCCGATTAGAAGAGTGGCCAGCTCGATGGACGCGAGGCGGCGCCGTGCACGCAGCTGGGTGTGTTAGTCAATTGTTTATCGACTCAATCAGGCGATCTACCGCTTGTGGCGTGTGCGCAAGCCGACGAATGAAGTGCATGAAGCCGACGGTTAGCACATAGAAGCGGGGCCGAAATCAAACCGCCTTCAGTTGCTCTTCGTGGGGCTATTGACTTACTGCGCGCGCATCACTTGTGGATGGAGCCGTCGGGCATCGTCGCGCCGGTGAGGTCGGCGCCAGTGAGGTTTGCACCGCTGAGGTCGGCGCGGCGGAGGTTGGCGTCCGTGAGGTTTGCACCGCTGAGGTTGGCGCCGCTGAGGTCGGCGTCCGTGAGGTTTGCACCGCTGAGGTTGGCGCCGCGGAGGTTGGCGTCCGTGAGGTTTGCACCGATGAGGTTGGCGCCGCGGAGGTTGGCGCCGCGGAGGTTGGCGTCCGTGAGGTTTGCACCGATGAGGTGGGCGTTGGTGAGGTTGGCGAGGTTGAGGTGGGCGTCCGTGAGGTTGGCGCCGCTGAGGTCGGCGACGATGAGGTCGGCGGCGCTGAGGTCGGCGCCGCGGAGGTTGGCGGCGCTGAGGTCGGCGCCGCGGAGGTTGGCGCCGCTGAGGTTGGCGCGGCGGAAGTCGGCGCCGCGGAGGTTGGCGCGGCGGAAGTCGGCGGCGCTGAGGTCAGCGGCGCTGAGGTTGGCGCCGCGGAGGTTGGCGCCGCGAAGGTTGGCGCCGCGGAGGTCGGCGCCGCGGAGGTCGGCGCCAGAGAGGTTTTTAGCCCCTCCTAATGCCCTTCCCACCAAGTCCTGATCGACCATCTCCAAAGGCTACCCCGCCCGCTGCCGCCGTGCTGAGGCCGCTTCAGGACTTGGGCCGAGGGGCGCAGGATGGTCCATTGGCAGTGGCGGCGTGGGTGTGTTGGTCAATTGTTTATCGACTCAACCAGGCGATCTATCGCTTATGACGTGCGCGCAAAACCAACGAATGAAGTGCATGAAGCCGACGGTTAGCGCATAGAAGCGGGGCCGAAATCAAACTGCCTGCAGCTGGTTCTCCATGGGCTTATTCACTTACTGCGCGCGTATCACTTGTGGATGGAACCGTCGGGCATCGTGGCGCCGGTGAGGTTGGCGTTGGTGAGGTTGGCGTTGGTGAGGTTGGCTTCCCCGAGGATGGCGCTGGTGAGGTCGGCGCCGACGAGGTTGGCGCCGACGAGGTTGGCGTTCCAAAGGAAGGCGCCGCGGAGGTTTGCGCCGGTGAGGTCGGCGCCGGTGAGTTTGGCTTCCCCGAGGATGGCGCTGGTGAGGTCGGCGCTGCGGAGATTTGCGCGGGTGAGGTCGGCGCTGCGGAGATTTGCGCGGGTGAGGTCGGCGCTGCGGAGATTTGCGTCAACGAGGAAGGCGTGCCCGAGGTTGGCGCCGGTGAGGTCAGCGCCGCTGAGGTTGGCGCCGGTGAGGAAGGCGCCGCTGAGGTTGGCGCCGGTGAGGAAGGCGCCGCTAAGGTTGGCGTCGGTGAGGTTGGCGGCGGTGAGGTCAGCGTCGGTGAGGTTGGCGCCGCTGAGGTCAGCGTCGGTGAGGCCGGCGCCGGTGCAGTTAGCGCCGCGGAGGTTTGCGCCGGTGAGGTTGGCGCGGATGAGGCCGTTCAAGGTGAGGTTGGCGCCGCTGAGGTTGGCGCCGCTGAGGTTGGCGCGGTAGAGGCCGTCGGTGAGGTCGCCGCCGCGGAGGTTGGCGCTGAGGAGGTTGGCGCGGGTGGGGCTGTTATAGGTGAGGTCGGCGCCGCTGAGGTCGGCGCCACTGAGGTCGGCGCCGCGTTTCATTTCCATAATCTCATCCTACTTCAGCTCAGGCGACCCACGCCACCTCCCCTACGGACTCTCCGCATTACGGACGAGGGCGGCCCCGTGCACTCAGCTGGGTGTGCTGGTCAATTGTTTATCGACTCAACCAGGCGATCTACCGCTTGTGCTGTGCGCGCCAAACCGACGAATGAAGTGCATGAAGCCGACGGTTACCGCATAGAAGTAGGGGCCGAAATCAAACCGCCTTCAGCTGGCTCATCGTCAAGTGCGTAAGCGGTGTGATTGCCTTACTTCGCGCGCATCACTTGTGGATGGAGCCGTCGGGCATCGTGGCGCCGGTGAAGTCGACTCTTGTTCGGTTGGCGCCGCTGAGGTTGGCGCCGATGAGCCAAGCGTCGGTGAGGTTGGCGTCGGTGAGGTTGGCGTCGGTGAGGTTGGCGTTGGTGAGGTTGGCGTTGGTGAGGTTGGCGTTGGTGAGGTCGGCGTCGATGAGGTCGGCGAGGGTGAGGTCGGCGAGGGTGAGGATGGCGTTGGTGAGGATGGCGTTGGTGAGGTTGGCGTTGGTGAGGTTGGCGTTGGTGAGGTCGGCGAGGGTGAGGATGGCGTTGGTGAGGATGGCGACGCTGAGGTTTGCGCGGGTGAGGTTGGCGAAGCTGAGGTTGGCGCGGGTGAGGTTGGCGAAGCTGAGGTTGGCGTCGAGGAGGATGGCGGCGCGGGCGTCGGCGCCGGTGAGGTCGGCGCCGCTGAGGTTTGCGCGGGTGAGGTCGGCGCCGCTGAGGTTGGCGTTGCGGAGGATGGCGAAGCTGAGGTTGGCGTTGCGGAGGTTGGCGTTGCCGAGGTTGGCGTCGAGGAGGATGGCGCCGCTTAGGTCGGCGCCGGTGGGGATTTTATCCCCTCCTAATGCCCTCCCCACCGAGTCCTGATCTGCCATGTCCGAAGGCTACCCCGCCCGCTGCCGCCGTGCTGAGGCCGCTTCGGGACTTGGGCCGAGGGGCGCAGGATGGTCCATTGGCAGTGGCGGCGTGGGTGTGTTGTCAATTGTTTATCGACTCAACCAGGCGATCTACCGCTTGTGGCGTGCGTGCCAAACCGAAGAATAAAGTTCATGAAGCCGACGGTTACTGCATAGAAGTGAGGACCGAAATCAAACCACCTTCAGCTGGTTCTCCGTCAAGTGCGTAAGCGGTGTGATTGCCTTACTGCGCGCGCATCACTCGTGGATGGAGCCGTCCGGCATCGTGGCGCCGGTGAGGTCGGCGTCGGCTGAAGTCGCGGTTGCTGAGGTCAGCGCTGCGGAGGTTAGCGCTGGTGAGGTCGGCGCGGTAGAGGTTACCCTCTCGTCGCTCATGGGCGCGGCCTCCGATTGACAAACTCAATTGCGAGCCGCAACAGTACCGAACCAAGCAGCGCAACGAAGATGGAGCCGAGGAAGCCCCCCGCGTCACCGACACCTGTGCTCTTCGCGAGGGACG
>JBCLDV010000028.1:0-6513 GCA_038914275.1 Candidatus Limnocylindrus sp. | reverse complement strand
CAGGTGGTTGGGTATGTTGGCCGCGTTGACATGCTGGAGCTGAGCACGCTCTCCTCTGCTGGATACAACGAACTTGACTACATCGGGCGCGCAGGCGTTGAGGCGAGCTATGAAGAGGTGTTGCGTGGCCAGCCCGGCACTCGGCAAGTGGAGATTGATGCGCAGGGGCGTGAGGTGCGTGAACTTGGGATCACAAAGTTGCCAGTCGCTGGGAAGAGCGTGGTGTTGACGATTGATGTTGAGGCACAGCAGCGCGCGTACGATGCGCTGGCCTGGGGCGTGGAGGCGGCCGGTAATAAGGAGGGCGTGGTCGCCAGCATGAATCCGCAGAACGGCGAGATCATTGCAATGGCATCGCTTCCAACGTACGACAACAACCTCTTCTCGGCGGGGATCACCACGGAGCAGTACCAGAAGTACCTTGCCAATGAGAACGCTCCGCTACTGAATCACGCGATCGGATCTCACTTCCCGCCAGGGAGTACCTACAAGCTTGTCACCTACTCATGTGCACTTGAGAACCGCGTCGTTGACGCGAACGAGACATTCGCCTCACTCCCGTACCTTGAAGTGGGTGGCGAGAAGTTCTATGAGTGGAACCGTTTAGGGTTCGGTCGACGGCTCACGCTGGCGCAGGGCTTCTCGTACAGCTCGGCTGTTGTCACCTATCAGTTGGCACAGCGCCTAAAGATTGAACGCCTCGCCGAGTGCGGAAAGGCGTGGGGCTTCGGGCACCCGTCTGGGATCGATCTCCCAAATGAGATCGGCGGTCTGGTGCCGGATCAAGATTGGGCTCGCGCCACAATCAGCCGCACCCTTTATGACGGTGAGGTGTTGCAGTCGGCGCTTGGACAGGGGTACGACTTAGTAACTCCGCTCCAGATCATGAACTCATTTGCGGCACTAGCAAACGGCGGGACACTCTGGCAGCCACATGTGGTGTTGGAGATCCGTGAGCCTGACGGGAGCCTCTTTGAGGTAAAAGAGCCGATTGTGGCGGGGAGTGTGGGGATGCGCGATTCAGTCATGACTCTGATGCGCCGTGCCGCGCGCCTTGTTGTGACGAATGAGTCCATGACGAGGAACCTCGGCCAGGTTCCAGTCAACCTGGTGGGGAAGTCGGGCACCGCCGAGTACGGTGTTCGAGATAAGCAGGGACGACTCCCATACCACCATTGGATCTCTGGATTCGTTGCACCAACAGATCGCTGGAGCCGCACCGACGCAGATTTTGCGTATGTCGTCTTCATGCATGGGTCCAACACTGTGGGAAACGCCGCGATTGAAGTGCTGAAGCGCTACTTGCAACTGCAGTATGACTTTGAGCGCGACTTCCGGATTCCCGGCGCAATGTCAATTGGGAACTACTACGGTGAGTAGCGCACAGGTGAAGCGCACACAGGTGAAGCGCGCGGGACGAGCGAGGAGAGGAGCGCGATGAGTCTCGGCTCGTCGGTCACGCGCGGGCCGTTTGGCGCCGCGAGCTGGGTCGGCAGCATGCTTCGCCGCTTGGACTGGCTGGCCGCTTCAGCGATGCTGCTCCTGATGCTCTGCGGGATCGGCATGGCGTGGATCAACGCACGCAGCTATGAACAGGAGCTGTTCAGCCTCTCGTCGATCTTCCTCCGCTCCATTATCTGGACTGGGCTCTCACTCGCCATCTATGTTGCGGTGACAGCGATCAATTGGCGTTGGATCCGCACCTTCGCCTGGCCACTTTACGCTGCGAACCTCGCCCTTCTGATCGCCACACTGATCTTTGGCGAAGACTCAGGCGGCAACTCGCGCGCGATCGCCATCTTCGGTATTACAATCCAATCGAGTGAGATCGCGAAGATCCTTACGCTTGTGGCGGTCGCTACCGTATTGACGCGTGAGAGCGCACGTGAAGACGACCTCTCCTCCACGCTCTACGCTGTCATCGTTGCTGCCGCACCGTTTGCTCTTGTTGCAGTGCAGCCAGATGCCGGTACGGCGATCATCATCCTCGCCGCGCTCTTCGGTGCACTGTTGCTCTTCGGCGTTGCAACACGCTGGATCGCAGGGCTCGCCGCACTCAGCATCCTCGCCGTTCCGTTCGCGTGGGTCTTCCTCATCGCCGATTATCAGAAAGAGCGTCTCATTGCGTTCATCGATCCGAACGCAGACCCGGCTGGTCCGAAGTACCAGTTGACGCAGGCGCTCGATGCGATCGCAAGCGGCGGCCTCTTCGGGATCGGCTTTGATGGCACGGGGAGCATTACGCCAATCCCCGTCCAGGAGAGCGACTTCGTCTTCGCGGCGCTCGTCCGAAGCTTTGGTGCCGCCGGTGGCCTGGTGGTGATCGGACTCATTGCGCTCGTCGTGGCACGGCTGATATGGCACGCCTGGCAATCTGAGGATCGCTTCGGCATCGTGCTCGCTGGGGGGCTCGCCGCAATCTTCCTTGTCCAGGCGAGCGTTAACATTGGGATGAACCTTGGGGCCGCCCCCATCACGGGGATCCCGCTTCCGTTCGTCAGTTACGGTGGCGCCTCGGCGGTCTCGCTCGCCTTCGGTCTCGGTCTAGTCCAGAGCCACCGGGTCCATCAGGGAGGCAGCGCCTAAGGTCAGGCTAGGGGAACCACGAGCACGTCCCGAGCGCGCTGAGAGAAGGACCGTGAGCGCGCCGTGAGCGGGCCCCTGAGCGTGCCGCGTTTGACGCAGGGATAAGGGTGAGCCTAAACTCTCCCTCCCGCGCCTGACCTCTTCGTCAGCCTGCGGCACGGCGGTCGGCACGGCGCGGAAGCCACGAACGAAGCCACGAACAAGAAGGGTGAACCGAGCATGTACGCAGTCATCGAGACGGGTGGAAAGCAGTATCGCGTGGAGTTCGGCAGCGAGCTACACGTTGAACTACTCGACGCTACCCCGGGCAGCGAGGTCACCTTCGATCGCGTCCTCTTGGTGCGCACGGCAACCTCCACCGAGGTCGGCACACCCGTCGTGAGCGGTGCAAAGGTCACTGCACTCGTGGTTGGACAGCAGCGCGGCGTGAAGACGATCAGCTTTAAGTATCGACCGAAGGCGCGCAGCCGTGTCACAAAGGGTCACCGTCAAGAACTTCACCTGATTAGGATCACTGAAGTTGCAGTCAACGGCACCAGCGCGAAGGCGATTTGGGAAACTGGCGCAGTAGAGCGCGAGAAGGCGCATGCTGCCGCGAAGGCCGTTGCCGCCGAAAAGGCGAAGGTTGACGCAGTACTCGCAGCGTCACTTAAGGTAGAGGCGCCCGCAGAGAAGAGCGTTGCAAAGGCTGTTACAAAGGCTGTAGCGAAGAAGCCAGCTGCAAAGGAGAGCGCGGCGAAGGCCGACGTGAAGCCAGCGGCAAAGGCTGTTACAAAGGCTGTAGCGAAGAAGCCAGCTGCAAAGAAGAGCGCGGCGAAGGCCGACGTGAAGCCAACGGCAAAGGCTGTTACAAAGGCTGTAGCGAAGAAGCCAGGCAACGCTAAATAATTTAGACGCATAGTCATTAAGTCAAGGAGGACGTCATGGCACATAAGAAGGCAGGATCAAGCAGCCGCAACGGGCGCGACAGCGCCGGCCAGCGCCTCGGCGTGAAGGTTGGCGACGGCGAGTTCGTGAACGCGGGCGGCATCATCGTGCGACAGCGCGGGACAAAATTCGCCGCTGGTCGCGGTGTTGGCCTTGGAAGCGATTACACCATCTACGCAATCGTTACAGGTCGCGTGAAGTTTGACTACGCGTCGCGCTTGAAGAAGCGCGTGAACGTGATCGCTTCCGTCCCAGGCGCATAGAGAGCCGCCGATGAAGCCAGAGATTCATCCCGTCTACAACCAGATCGAGATCACCTGTCTCGCCTGCAGCACCAAGTTCAACGTTGGCTCAACGCGCGTTGGCGAGATGAAGACCGAAGTCTGCTCGAACTGCCACCCGTTCTTTACGGGGAAGCAGATCCTGCTCGACACCGCTGGGCAGGTGGAGCGATTCCAGAAGCGCCTCGGGCGCTCGCGCTGATCTACGTGCGGCGCCGCTGTGGCGTCGTCGCGCGACGCACATCACACCTGGTCGCACTCGCACTCGCGAGCCTCTCCGCGCCGGCACGCAGCGTGGCATATGGAGGGCAGGCGCTCGTTGACGGCATCTTGATGCGCGGGCCAATGCACATTGGCGTGGCAATTCGCGTCCCAGACGGGAGCATTCTCACCACCACCGAACAGCTACCAAACAGTCGACTCCGGCAGATCGCGGCGCGACTGCCGATCGCTCGCGGCGTGGTGATCCTTGTGGAGACGCTCATCATTGGCAGCCGCTGGCTCCTTCGCAGCGCAGAGATCTCCTCTGGCCAGGCGACGATTGGCGTGAAGAGTTCCAGATCCGATCGCGCCATCTCTACGGTCACGGTGGTGCTCACCTTCGCCTTTGTGATTGCACTCTTTAATATCATCCCAGCGCTCGGCGCCTCGCTCTTCTTCACCGCGATCAGCGTTGACTCACTTCTTGCCGAGCGTGTGTTTGATGGGCTGCTGCAAATAGTTGTGTTGCTTGCCTACCTTGGACTGGCCGGTCGCAGCCGTGACATTGATCGTACGTATCGCTATCACGGCGCAGAGCACCGAGCGATCCATGCGCTGGAGAACGGAGGCGCGTTGACGCGCGCAGAGCTCGCCCGCTGGCCAACGGCGCACCCGCGCTGCGGCACCGAGTTCCTTGTGGTGGTGATTCTGGTCAGCCTTGTTAGCTTTTCACTTCTCGGTCGCCTCGATCCGCTCGCCACCGTCATGAGCCGAGTGATCGGCATCCCGCTCGTGGCGGGCCTCTCTTATGAGATCCTGCGCCTCCTCGGCAAGTATCGCAGCAACCCGATCGCACAAGTGTTTGCGGCGCCAGGCCTTGCCGTCCAGCGCATCACCACGCGCCTCCCTGATGACGAGATGCACGACGTGGCGATCGCCGCACTCACCGTTGCGCTAGAGGCGGACGGTGGAGGCGCGCCAGCTGGCTCCGAGCGACCAGCGGTAGGAGTTCTGGCTGAGGAGCCGCAGCATGGCTGAACTTGCGCAACTTGAGGCACGACTCGCGATTGCGTTGCGTACGCGCGCGGAGCTAGAGGAGCAGCTGACGCGTCCAGAGGTGCTCGCCGATCACACGGCGCTTGCGCGCATTGGCCGCGAGCTTTCGCGCACCGCACCGCTCGCGCAAGCGGCTGCAGCACTCGCCTCCGCGCGTGCGCGACAGGTGGATGCAAAGGCGATGGAGCTTGACTCGGGCGCGGATGCGGAGATGCGCGCCCTTGCCGCCACAGAGCGGGCGGAGGCTGAGGCGATCGAGCGCGACGCCATTGAACGCCTCCCCGCACTGCTACTCGATCCGGATCCAAATGACGGGAAGGACGTCCTGGTAGAGGTTCGCCCTGCGGCGGGTGGCGACGAGGCGGGCATCTTCGCTGGCGAACTCTTCCGCGCCTACCTTCGGTATGCGGAGCGACGCGGCTGGAAGGTGGAGGTGGATGCGCTGAGCGAGACGGCGCTTGGCGGCGTGCGCGAAGCGATGGCAGAGGTGAGCGGTCCGGGTGCCTGGGCCGCCTTCAAGTGGGAGGCGGGGGTGCACCGAATCCAGCGTGTCCCAGCAACGGAGTCTTCCGGTCGTATCCACACCAGCACCGCAACGGTCGTGGTCCTCCCGGTTGCGGAGGCGGTTGACTTTGTCATTCTGGAATCAGAGATTCGTATTGATGTGAAGCGCGCGTCAGGACACGGGGGACAGGGTGTCAACACAACGGACTCTGCCGTGCGCATCACCCACATCCCGAGCGGCACGGTGGTGGAGATGCAAGATGAACGCAGCCAGTTGCGCAACAAGGAGAAGGGCCTTGCGATCCTGCGCAGCCGTCTCCTTGCGGCCGAAGAGGAGCGCAAGCGCAGTGCCAACTCCGTTGCACGCAAGGCACTGATTGGGAGTGGCGACCGTAGCGAGAAGATTCGCACCTACAACGGCCCACAGAACCGCGTCACCGATCACCGCATCGGTCTCGACAAATTTGATGTTGAAGGCGTGCTTGGCGGCGACCTTGCCGTCTTTCACGACGCACTCGCCGCCGCCGAGCAGGCCGAACGCCTCGCCGGTGACTGAGCCACGCCCGAGGACGTTGCGGAGAAATTTGCGGAGGACGTTATGGACGATGTTGTGAGCGAACGATTGACCCAACGTGAGGCGGATGGTCGTGAGGCGGATGGCCCAGCGCTGCTGCGCAGCTCTATTGAAGCACTTGAGGTAGCGGGGAGTGCGACTGCACGCCTCGACGCTGAACTTCTTCTTGCCGCACTTCTCGACACGCGTGTGGCCACACTGCGAACCGCCGTTGCGGCCGGGTTCCCGCTTCCACTTCCGCGCGTCTCAGGACTTCCAGAACCAGAGCCACTCAGCGAGACACACCCTGAACTTGCGGATACGTTGCGCATCGCGCGTGCGGCACTCGCCGCAGGTGACGCGCCTGCCGCACTCGCAGCATTGGTGAGCGAGCGCGCAAAGGGG
>JBCLDV010000027.1:0-8318 GCA_038914275.1 Candidatus Limnocylindrus sp. | reverse complement strand
CCACGAAGCGATGCTCGTGGTCGCCGCGATCGGCATCTTCACGGCAATCTTCGCCGCGTCGATCGCCTTCACGCAGACCGATATCAAGCGCGTCCTCGCCTTCTCAACACTCTCACAGCTCGGCTACATGTTCGCCGCACTCGGCGTTGGCGCCTGGGTCCCCGCCATCTTCCACCTCGTCACGCACGGCTTCTTCAAGGGGCTGCTCTTCCTCGGCTCCGGCTCCGTCATTCACGCGGTTGGAGGGGAGCAGGAGATGCCGAAGATGGGCGGTCTCGCACGGAAGATTCCAATCACCTACGCCACAATGCTGATCGGCACGATTGCGATCGCGGGGCTCCCGCCGCTCGCCGGCTTCTGGTCAAAGGACGAAATCCTCGGTGAGGCGTTCAAGTTTGGCTACGCCTGGGTCTGGCTCGTTGGGATGGTGGTTGCTGGCGCGACCGCCTTCTACATGTTCCGCCTGATGGGGCTCACCTTCTGGGGGAAGAGCCGCGTGAGCGAAAGCGTGCACGTACATGAGTCGCCTTGGACCATGACGCTCCCGCTGATCCTGCTCGCGATCCCTTCGATTGGGATCGGCGCGCTGCTCGGCTTCCCCTTCGCTGACGGCATCATCGTGCACGGCCTTGAGCCAGTCTTCCATCCCGCAAACGAACTCCTTGGACACGAGCCCGCCCCGTGGCAACTCTTCGGCATTGATGGCCTGCTGATGCTTGCAAGCGTCACCGTTGCCGCGGTGGGCACGGCGGTCGGCGTGCGCCTCTTCCGCAGCGATAACGGCGACCGAATTCGCTCGATCACCGCGCGGCTAGGACCGCTCTATGTGGGGAGCAAGAATCGCTGGTTCTTTGATGACCTGAACGACCTGATCTTCGTACGCATCGGTGGTCGTCTTGCGAACGCAGCATGGTGGTTTGACCAACGCGTGGTGGACGGCGCGGTGAATGGCGTCGGCACACTCACCGCTACTAGCGGCCGTGGCTTACGCCAGATTCAGACTGGCCGCGTGCAGAACTATGCACTTGGGATTGCGCTTGGTCTTGCTGCGATGGCGATCGCCTATCTGGTGATCGGAATATGAGCGAACTGACACAGTTGATCGGCGGTCTCCCGATCCTCTCCATCATCACGCTCCTCCCATTTATTGGTGCGCTCGCGATCGCCTTCATCCCATCGTCTCGGCCGTCACTCATTCGAGTTGCCGCCCTTACGATCTCGTTGATCACCTTCGCCTTCAGCCTCCTGATGCTTCTGGGGATTCGCGAGTCCTCAACCGAGTTCGCCTACAGTGAGCAGCTCTCCTGGATCCCCTCCTTCGGCATCACCTACCACCTTGGCGTTGATGGACTCTCTGGCGCCCTCGTCGTTCTCACCACGCTCTTGAGCTGGATCTGCATCCTGGCAAGCTTCGGCCCAATTCAGAGTCGCGTGAAGGAGTACTTCATCAGCTTCCTGATCCTTGAAACAGGAATGCTCGGCGTGTTCCTTTCACTCGATCTCTTCCTCTTCTACATCTTCTGGGAGATCGTCTTGGTTCCGATGTACCTGATCATCGGCATCTGGGGCGGCGCAGATCGTATCTATGCCACGATCAAATTCGTCCTCTACACGCTTGTTGGCTCACTCCTGATGCTTGTAGCGATCCTCGCCACCGCCTTCAGCCACCAAGCCGCAACCGGATCATGGGAGGGTGCCTTTGATCTGCTCACGCTGCGTGGCACGATCACCGACCCAACGCTCCAGGCGCTCGCTTTTGGCGCGTTTGCGCTCGCCTTCGCGATCAAGGTGCCAATGTTCCCCTTCCACACCTGGCTCCCCGACGCACACGTCCAGGCGCCAACGGCGGGCTCGGTCATCCTCGCCGGCGTGCTGCTGAAGCTTGGGGCCTACGGTTTCCTTCGATTTGCGATCCCGCTCTTCCCGCAGGCGGCGCACGACTTTGCGCCGCTCATTATTGTCCTCTCCGTCATCGCAATCATCTACGGGGCGATCGTGGCGATCGTTCAGACTGACCTGAAGAAGTTGATCGCCTACAGCTCGGTGAGCCACATGGGATTCGTCACGCTCGGCATCTTCTCTTTCAACCAGCAGGGCGTGGATGGTGCCATCTTGCAGATGATCAACCACGGCCTCATCACGAGCGGCCTCTTCCTACTTGTTGGGATCGGATACGAGCGCACGCACGATCGCGAGATCGCAAAGATGGGCGGGTGGGCATCGCGCACCCCTGTGTACGCCACGCTGTTTGGCCTCTTCCTCTTCGCCTCCGTCGGACTCCCTGGCCTCTCAGGCTTCGCCGGCGAGTTCCTCGTCCTGCTCGGCGCCTTCCTCGTCAATCCGCTCGTAGCGGGCGTGGCAACGCTGGTGATGATCCTCGCCGCGGTCTACCTGCTCTGGATGTATCAGCGCATCTTCATGGGGCCGCTCTCCCCGTTCCTGAAAGGCCTCGGCGCACGCCTGACGGATGTCACGCCGATTGAGATCAGCACCCTCGCCCCGCTCGCCACAATGATCGTTGCCTTCGGTCTCCTCCCGGTGCTTCTCACTAACTCCTTCGCATCGAGCGTCGCGCAGTTCCTTATGTACGCATCGAGAGGCCTCACCCCATGAGTGGCGACCTGCTCACCATTGCGCCGCTCCTGACCGTTGCGGCAACCGTCGTTGCGGTGCTCCTGAGCGACGCCATCACCCCGAACCGTCGTTATGCACCGATCGGCGTGGCGCTCGCTGGACTCGGTGTGACCTGCTGGATCCTTCTGCAGCAGAGCGGAGGGGTTGTGACGGCACTGAGCGGCGCCTACGTTGGCGGACCGTTTGTGACGTACCTCGGACTTCTCGGCGCCGCCGTTGTAGCGATCACGCTGCTGATTAGTCCTGATCATCTCGCGGCGCGCAACTATCCGAGCGCCGAGTTTGCAGCGGTGCTCCTCTTTGCGCTCTGCGGCACCATCATCGTTGCCGCTGCAGGTGACCTTGTCACGCTCTTCATTGGCCTTGAGCTGATGGTGATCCCTGGTTATATTCTTGCCGGATACGCAAAGCGCGATCCACTCAGTACCGAGGGTGCGGTGAAGTACTTCTTGCTCGGTAGCTTCTCTAGTGCGATCCTGCTGTTTGGCATCGTGCTGCTTTGGGGCGCCGCCGGTACCGCTTCGCTCGCTGGCATTGCAAGTGCACTTGCTCCATCTGCGGCGAGCATCAGCCCCGCCGTAGCGGTCGCACTCGCACTGATCACCGCCGGCGCCGCGTTCAAGATCGCCGCCGTGCCGTTTCACTACTGGACGCCAGATGCGTATCAAGGATCTCCAACGCCAATCACCGGCTACCTCTCCGTTGGCCCGAAGATCGGCGCCTTCGTTCTGATCATCAAGCTCTTCCTCGTCGCACTACTCCCGCTCGCTTCAACATGGATTCCCGTGATGGTTGTGCTCGCCGTTGCAACCATGACACTCGGTAATCTCGTTGCGTTGACGCAATGGAACGTGAAGCGCATGCTCGCCTACTCTTCCATCGCACACACTGGCTACCTGATGATCGGCGTTGTTGCCGCTGGTGCAGGCGAAGCATCGGGGACTGCCGGCATCCTTTTCTATGGCGCCGCATATGCGCTGATGAACCTCGGTGCATTCGCCTTCCTTACCGTCTTACAGGGTCGACCAGGCGCAACGGTGCAGCTCTCCGATCTTGCCGGGCTCGGTCGCAAGCATCCGTTGATCGCGCTGCTCGCCACACTCTTCCTGCTGAGCCTCACCGGCATTCCGCCAACGGCGGGGTTCTTTGCAAAGGCGTACATCATCTTGAGCGCCGTGCAGGCGGGTGGGCTCGCCGGGATCCTCGCCGTCGTGGCGGTGTTGAACGCCGCGGTTGCCGCCTTTTACTACCTCCGTGTTGTCGTCTACCTCTTCATGCGTGAGCCGGCGGAGACGGATGTCCAGGTCGCCACAGCGCCACTCCTGCGCGCCGGCCTCCTGATCGCCGCGGCCGGCACCATCCTCTTAGGCCTCCTTCCAAGCGCCCTGATCGACGCGGTCGTCAAGGCGATCGGGGGCTAGTTCGAGCGCCGAGAGCGCCCAGCGCGCCAAGAGGCCCCAGAGCTCCTTAGAGTGGGCTTTGTAACAAAGCCTGCCACCGCACCAGGCTCCTGCGCCACAGGATTCGCATCAATGAGAATTCATATAAACTTCCGCTATATGAGAGGCATCGTCTATTTGAGGGGCACTGTCCATATGAGAGCCACCATCTAGTGGGGCTCCCGATGACCACGAAGAGTGCCGCAGCGCTCTCCGCCGCCGTGCGTGAACTCGCCGGTGAGCGCGTGGTGATTGAGGCGGCTCGCCGCGTCCACCGCGCCCTCGGCGACACGAATCGCCTCGGTCTGGTGCGCCGACTCGCGCAGGGTCCGGCGACCGTGTCCGAACTGATTGACTCCACCGGGCTCTCCCAGCCGCTCGTCAGCTGGCACCTGCGCCGACTGCGCAGCGCCAGTCTCGTCACGAGCGAGCGCTCCGGCCGCGAGTCGATCTACACGTTGCGCACCGAGACGATTGCCGAAGGACATGCGCTGATGCTCTCCGCACTCGGGATCGAAAGCCCCGCCGCATGGGTTGCGCCAGAGATTGCAATTCTGCACGCAGGGCCCCTCGTGGACGCCGTCCGCGCCGAGGAGGCCTAACCATGGCGAGTCGCGTAACTGAGGGGAGCATCTTCACGGGTGAAGAACGCACGCGCATCAAGCGCATCGGCGAACCCGTTGCGCTCTTCCTCGGTCGAATCGGATTTACGCCAGATGCACTCACGGTTGCTGGGTTTGGCATCGTCCTTGTTGCCGCAGTCACTGCGGCTGCGGGGGCCTGGGCCCTGACTGCAATAATCCTGATCGCCGGCACGCTCTTTGACGGACTTGATGGAACGCTCGCGCGCGCCACAGGGAAGACAAGCGACTTTGGCGCCTTCCTTGACTCAACGCTCGATCGTGCAGGAGAGGTGGTCATTTACGCTGGCATTGTCGCGGGCGCTGCAATGAGCGGGCGACTTGAGGTGGTTGGCCTTGCAACGCTTGCACTCGGCACCGGCTCGCTTGTGAGCTACGTGCGCGCACGTGGCGAAGGGCTCGGTGTGTGTGCAAACATCGGCGTCGCACAGCGCGCTGAGCGCGCCGCGGTGTTGATCGCCGGCCTTCTGGCCGGTGGCCTTGTGAGCCCAACATGGTTGACCGCCGCGCTACTTCTCATCTCAGTCGCCTCAGCGATCACCGTGGTGCAGCGGATTCGATTCATCCGCGCCGGTCTCGCGAAGGTTGCGCCGCGCGAGTAGCGGCGAATGAATGCTCGCCGCTGGCGTTGTCAGCGGTTAGTGAAGGTGGGGTTGGCGGTCAGCTCTGCAAATGAACGGTAGAAAAAGGGGGTACGCAACATGATGGAGATGAACGGGCCAAGGGCCCAGTGGATCCCGCGACCGGCGCCAACAACGCCAGTCGAGGCAACGAATCCGATCCGGGTCGCGATTGCAGGCGTAGGGAACTGCGCGAGTAGCCTCGTCCAGGGCCGCTACTTCTATGCGGACGCCAAGAACGACGCGAAGGTCCCGGGGCTGATGCACGTTGATATTGGCGGTTACCACGTTCGCGACCTTGAGTATGTCGCCGCGTTTGATGTGAACGAGACAAAGGTTGGGAAGGATCTCTCCGTTGCGCTCGGCGCAGAGCCGAACAACACCTGGACCTTCCAGGAGATTCCAATCACCGGCGTCATCGTGCAGCGCGGGCCAACGCTCGACGGCATTGGCAAGTACCTGCGCGATGTGGTGAAAGAGTCTTCAGAGCAGCCGGTTGACGTTGCCGCCGTGCTCATGGAGCGCAAGGTGGACGTTCTCGTTGCCTACCTTCCGGTCGGCAGCGAAGATGGGATCCGCTACTACGCTGAGCAGGCGATCAAGGCGGGCTGCGCGTTCGTCAACGCCATCCCTGTCTTCATTGGGCGCGAGCCTGAGTGGCAGAAGAGGTTCGCCGCCGCCGGCCTTCCGATCGTTGGTGACGACATCAAGAGCCAGGTTGGTGCAACGATCGTGCACCGCGTCTTAGCTCGACTCTTCGCCGATCGGGGCGTGCACCTTGATCGCACGTACCAGTTGAACTTCGGTGGGAACACCGACTTCCTGAACATGCTCGAGCGTGATCGACTGGAGAGCAAGAAGATCTCAAAGACGAACGCCGTCACCTCGATCCTCGATGAGCCGCTGGGCAAGGATCAGGTGCACGTTGGCCCTTCGGACTATGTGCCGTGGCTCTTAGACCGAAAGTGGGCGAACATTCGACTTGAAGGGACAACTTTCGGCGGCGTACCGCTCACCGCAGAGTTGAAGCTTGAGGTTTGGGACTCGCCGAACTCTGCCGGTGTGATCACCGACGCCATTCGATGTGCGAAGCTCGGACTCGATCGAAAGTTGGCGGGGACGCTCGTTGCGCCTTCGGCATACTTCATGAAGAGCCCACCAGTTCAGCTGCACGATGATATTGCGCACGCTGCCGTTGAGGCCTTCATTCGCGGCGAGGACAACCGTGTCCTTGACGGCACACAGGTCACCGCCGAGGGATACCCCTCCTCGGAGGCGCTGAACCTGGTTCGCGTTTAACCGTTCTGGCTCGGCTGGCAGCGGCCAGTCCCGCCTTCACAACGAGGAGAGCCGTTGCCCCCGAAAGGGGCGGCGGCTCTCCCTATACAATCCCCAGATGAACGAGCAGCCTAGATGAACGAGCAGCAGCTGACGACCCCTTCGCCGATCCGTCGCGAGACAGGCGGGTCAGGCGCCCCCCTCAACCCGCGCCGTGCGTGGGAGCGGCTCGTCTACGTCGTCACACTCGCCACGATGCGCGTTGTGGGGGCGCTCCCCCCACGCTCCGTTGAGGCGCTCTTCGCTGCGCTTGCCCCGCTCACCTACTTCCTCTGGCCGGCGAAGCGGCGGATTGCCGACTCTAACGCCGCCGTCGTGCTCGGCGTCGCCGACCCAGACGGGCGCCCCCTTCCAGGCTCCGAGCGCGCCGTGCGGGCGCATGCCCTTGCCATCTATAGAAGTTACGGTCGCTACACGGCGGAACTCCTTCGCCTCCCGAGCCGCAGCCTGAGCGCCATCTCAGCGGAGGTCGACCTCCGTGAAACCACCCTCCTTGATGAGCTCCGCAACCGCGGACAGGCGTCGGTCTTTGTGGGCTTCCATGCGGGGAACAACGAACTCGGCGCGGCGAGCCTTGCGCAGAGGGCATACGACGTAAACGTGGTCGGCGACGACACCGCCTTCCCTGAGATGTACGAGCTGCTTCGGAAGCTGCGCGCCTCATGGGGGATCAAGATGATTGACTGGCGCGCTATTCGCGAAGTCTTCGGCGTGATGCGACGCGGTGGCATTCTCGTCTTGCTGACCGACTGGGGTTGGAAGCCCGACGGGGTTCCGTGTCAGCTCTTTGGTCGATGGACCACGCTTCCTAGCGGGCCAAGCGTGATCGCTGCGCGTGGGGGTGCACCGATCATCCCCTTCTTCATTCGACGTGAGCGTGCCGGCGCGTATCAAATTCTTTTCGGTACTCCAGTCGACGCGGGGAACGGCTCCCCGGCGGCGCAACTCGCCGCAACCCAGGCCATGGCGCACGAGATGGAGCGGCTGATACGAACCGAACCGACGCAGTGGCACTGCTTCAAGCCAATCTGGCCAAGCGCCATAGAGCAGGGGCGGCTCGCCGAACTCGCCGCCGTCATGGCAACGCAACGTGAACGTGGGGCGCCAAAGAACGATGCGTGAGATCACGCAGGCCCTGAAGAACCAGATCGTTGGTCGCGTAGCGATCGCTGGGCTGACACTGCTCTCCTATCTTCCAGAGAGCCTACTTCTGTTCGTTGCGCAGGCGTGGGGGCGCGTTGGCCCCAAAATACAACCGGCCCGCGTGCGGCAGGCTGCCGCAAACCTTGCGCGGGTCTACGCGTTCCGTGACGGGGTTGCATCATCTAGCAAGGCGATCCAGCGTGGCGTACAGCAGCTCTTCGAGCATCACCTGCGCTTTTACATTGAGAGCGCGCGCGCACCACGACACGCACGAACGATCATTGCAACGCGCGTGACGCTTGAAGATGAGCTCGCCGTTGCGGCCGCCTTCACGTCATCGGCCGGCGCCACCATCTTCCTCGCCGCGCACTTTGGTGCGATTGAACTTCCTGGAAGCATCCTTGCGGATCGCTCTGGTCGCACGCCGATCGCACCAATGGAAGAGGTCGCGAATCCCGTGCTGCAGGCGTGGATGCTCCGCGTTCGCGGTGCAGGATTGGGGC
>JBCLDV010000026.1:0-10129 GCA_038914275.1 Candidatus Limnocylindrus sp. | reverse complement strand
GGTGCGACCACCGCACCACGCGCCTCGCGGATCCCGCTCAGTTGTTCGGGATAGCCACTCCGCGCCAGCATCCAGACCTGCAGTCCAACGAACGCCATCGCTATGGCGAGATGCGCGGTGACGGATTGACCAGAGTTGAACTCAAGCACGGTCTGCCGACCGAGCCACGCCTGGAAGAGGACAAGCGCGAGGAGTGCGAACGACGCGCCCTGGAGCGACCTTCGACCCTTCAACGAGCGGGCAGCCGAGATGACCACCACCAGTGTGATGAGGACGATCGCGGCGGCGATCGTGCGATGGATCCACTCGAGCCACGCCTTGTAGTCGTCGACTGGCGGAATGAGCTGGCCGTAGCAGAGTGGCCAGTCGGGGCAGCCCATGCCAGAGTCGGTCGCGCGCACGATAACGCCAGCAACAACGAGTCCGATCGTTGCGGCGAGGAGCACGGTGAGCAAGCGCCGATAGTTCTGCATGCCGTAATGATACGCGCCCCTATTGGAAGCTGCGGTAGAGTGACCTCGTGAGAAGCGCACGAACAATCTTGGCTATCCGCCTGGCTCCCCTCATGGTTGTCGTTCTGGTCGCCGCCTGTAGCGGCAGCCCTACCTTGCCGTCGCCATCGGCGAGCGGTACCAGCACCGCTACGCGAAGTGGCTGCGTCAGCGAGTGGCCGGCGGCTGGGAAGACCAGCAGCACTGGACCCATCCCACTCCTCGCCAACAGTGACCTCGCTCCAGGAGAGAACCGGTTACTGCTCGGCCTCATTGACGCTGAGGGCTTCCCGCTCGGTGGACCCGGCTGGACGTTGCGAGCAGAGATCTTCAGCCTCACGACAGATGGCTGCACGCCACTTGCAGCGCCTGAGGCGATCCCATTCACCTGGTCGATCAGCGAAGTGCGTGGCTTCTTCATTGGACCAGCAGAGATCCCAGAGGGAACCGAGGAGCTCGGCATCTCCGTCATCGGGACGGATGCAGAGGGTGCTCCCGTCTCCATTCGATTTGCGGCACAGGTCTGGCCAGAAGGGACCGCACTCCGTCCTGGCGATGCCGCGCCAACCATCCCCACGCCAACGCTGCAGACGAGTGAACACGGCCTCGCTGGGATCAGCACCGACCCTGAGCCCCTCGCGCGCCTCTACACATACTCCGCAGCGGATCTGATCGCCGAAGGTACACCGTTCGTGATGGTCTTCGCCTCACCCGCCTTCTGTGTCTCTCTAGCGTGCGGACCCACGCTCACCGTGGTGAAGGCTGCGGCGGCACGGCACCCTGGCGCACTCATCGTCCATGTTGAGCCGTACATCATGGAGTGGAACGGCGAGCGAGCGATCCCAACTCTTGATGCGAACGGCCGCCTCCAGCCGAGCGAGGTGGCGCGCGCATGGCGGCTCCCCGTTGAGCCGTGGATCTACACCGTAGATTCGAACGGCATGATCATCCACTCGTTTGAGGGGGTGATCGGCGCAGAGGAGATGGACGCCGCGATCAAGGAGATTGACGCCGACTAGCGGCCGCTGCTCCCCGGCGCGCCAATCGGCTCGCCCGCCGCGCAGAGCGGACACTCGCTCGCCTCATATGTGGGCAGATCAAGCGTCAGTGCAGCGATCAGCGGAATCTGCTCTCGGCCCGGCACTTCGATCATCCGCAGCCCTGGTGAACGGCTGACCACGACTGCGGCGGCGATTGGGTGCGCGCCAGCGGCGAGAAGCGGCGAGAGGAGCGCCTGCAGAGAACCGCCCGTGGTGAGGATGTCATCCACCATCAACACGCGGGCGCGTGGCGGAATCTTAAATCCCCGACGAAACTCACGACGGGTGACACCCCCTTCGCCGACCACCTCTTCAGCAAAGATGCCGCGCACGCCGAGGAGGCGTCCGATCTCGTAGGCGAGCAGCACGCCACCCGTGGTCGGCCCCGCCACAAGATCAATCTCCACCGCGGCGGCCTCCGCGACGGAGATCGCCCGCTCGGCGAGCAGCTTGCACACCTCCGCGGCGGCGTCTGGATGCTGTAGCAGCGCCCACTTCTCAAGGTAGCGATCGCCGTGTCGGCCACTCTTCAGTAAGAAGTGTCCGCGCTGCAGCGCGCCGGTCGCCTCAAAGAGCCCCTCCACGCGACGCGCACTCAGCGGCTCATCATGCGAACTGACCGGCGACTGCGGATACCCTTCGGGTGCTCGCAGCGGTTCGCGGAGTGGGAGGAGTGGATCGCTCATGCTGCGCAGCCTAACCTCTGACGCGCAACTCAGCGCCACCCAGCGCGAGGCCTGCGAGCTCACCAATCTGCGAGAGACCACGCGCCGCGGCGGAGCGGCGCGCCGATTCGAGCACCGCTCGAGGGAGGGCCGGATCCGCCCAGAGTGCACTGCCGAGGCTCACCGCGAAGGCGCCCGCGGCGAAGTAATCGAGCGCATCCGCCGGCGAGCCGATCCCGCCGCCCCCAATGATCGGTAGCGTGCCGCGCGCTTCAACGATCGCGGCGAGCGCACGTGGTCGGATCAGTGGACCTGAGAGCTCACCAAGCCCCTCAGCGAGTGCGCCACCCGTTCGACTCCGATTCGGTAGGAACCCAATCGGCGAGCCGCTCACTGAGAGGAGGTCGGCGCCCGCATCCGCCGCCGCCTCGCCGAGTGCGCGAACGGAGACGGCATCAGGGGAGACCTTGACGATCAGCGGCAGCTCGGTGCTTGCTCGTGCCGCATGAATGAAGCGCGTCGCCTCCTCGAGCGAACGCTCCCATCGCGCACCGTTGAGGGCGTCGCACGGAACGGTGAGGTCTAACTCATACGCGTCCGCCCGCACCTGATCGGCGCGCGACTCAAAACGAGCGATGAGTCTCTCGAGCGACTTGGTCTCCGTTGCGACGAGCGAGACCGCAACCGCGCAGGGGGCGGCGCGCCATGCCGAAGCATGGCGATCGATCACCTCGTCCACGCCTGGATTCTCGCGGCCGATTGCGTGAAGCAGGCCGCCGGGAACCTCCACCACGCGCGGCAGGCCCGGGCCGCCGCGCGCCGCTAGCGAGACACCGCGCGTCACAAAGAGTCCAACATCGCGCAGGTCAACGAGCTCACTCGCCTCCGCGCCGAAGCCAAGCGTGCCGCTCGCCGTGACGATCGGCCGCTCAAGGCGCAGCGGGTGCGCGCCTCCAAGGCTCACTGCGCTGCTCACACTTCCAGGGGCAAGACGCTCGCCCATCAAATAACTCCCATCAGCGAGTGCACATCATCGAGCGCCACGCTTTGACGCGGCCCCACCGAGCGCGGGCACGGCGGGACCTTCGCGACAAAGTCGTACGTTTACCGTGGCGTTCCGATACGTGCATCCGCCGCACACGCCGCTCCCGCATCCAACCTCATGCGCAACGAGGAGCTGCAACCGTGCAACGCCAGCTCCTTGGCCTCGTCGCTTCGCTGTTGCACTGATGCGATCGGGTTTCCTGCTCGCGCGCAGCGCTCTCGTTACCGCGCTCAGCAGCTCGCTCTCCCCTGACGCGATCACCTGATCCGCCCACTCCGCATACTGCGCAATCAGGTCAACCGCACCCCCCTGGTGACCGAGGCTCCCGTCTTTTGTAGCAACAAGGATCTCCACCGACTCAGGGAGGAGGGAGGCGGAGGGAACTTCGGCCGCAGTGTGCGCCTCAATCAACAGCACTACGGAGCGACCCGCAGTGGCGAGGGCGGTGACAAGGAAACGCACCCAAGCAAAACCCTCGCTGTCCGTAACAACAAGGATCTGCAGCGCGTCGGTGGGAACCTCAATCGGCTGGCCGATCGGACCGACCACGGAGAGTTGCGCGCCGGGTGTGAGTTCGGCGAGTGAATCGCGCCCGCCGTCAGCGCGCGGCTGGAGCGCAACCTGCACGCTCCCCGCAATCAGGTCAACCTGTGTGACGGGGGCCACGCGTCGAAGTCGATAGCCCCCCGCCTCGGCGTGCAGGAGGTGCAGCGCATGACCAGGCCGCAAGCCCGCAATCAGCTCTGGGAGGCGGAGCAGGAGCGCACTCCGGCCAGGGGCGAGTTCGCCAACGGCGAGAAGCCGTGCGCTAACGGGCGAAGCGCCCACCTTTTAGTTAGATCTTTGCGCCGTGATCCCCGGCAACGCCGAGTCCGGCAATAATCGCGCCCGTCGGCCGCGCAGCGAGTCCCGCCTTCGCGCGCAGCGCCGCCTCAATCCGATCGTAGAGATCCGCAGCGGCCCAGAGTTCAACGATCTCAGGGATGGAGGCGCGATCAAGGCTGCTCCGCTTTCGCGCATCAATGGAGCGCACACGGAAGGAGAGGTCACCCTCAAGGATCAGTTGCGGTGCCTTCTCGCTCCCGGCGAGGAGGAGCGGCGCCACCATCTTCAGCGTGCTGCGGTGTTCGCGTAGGTAGCGACCAAGTTGATCGGCGGCGTGCTCCACGGCGGTGAGCCGCTCAGATCCCGCCTCCTCCGCCGCTGCGGCGAGCTTCCGCGAAAGTTCAGGGGCGAGCGCTGCGGCCGAAAGTATGATGCGCTTCTTCAGTGGTGTACCGCGTGGCGCTGGCGCGCGCTTCACGGCGCGTTTTACGGGCAACTTCGCTGGGCGCTTCGCCGGCATCAGCCGCGGTACTCAAGGTCACGCGAGAGTCGCTCGCGGAGGAACATGGAGTGGTGTCGCGCAAACATCCACTCGCCGGCACGATGGCCGAGCGCGCGGGACGATTCGTCTCGCTCAAGGAGATCGAGCGTTCCGTAGTCCGGCAGGTCAAAAAAGATCACGTTGTCAAAGTCCCAGCCGTGCGCAACGTTGTACCAGCCGAGGAACTTGATGCCGAACCTCTCTTCGTATGACTTCACCGTCTTTGGGAAAAGGGTGCGCATGAAGAACTTGAAGAAGGGGTCGCGCCCCCGTCGAACCGAGAAGTACGTTGCAAGGACTGGCATTAGCGTGATTCTCCCATGCCGCCGTCTTCGCCGTCGCGAGTCGTAGCCTTCGCCTCATCCTCTAGCTCCCCCACCGTCTTGCTCTGGCTGGCGAGCGGCGCACGGCGGCCACGGCGATCCGCCGCCACCAGGCGCAGCAAGAAGATGGAGGTCTGACCGACGAGGAGGAGCAGGATCACGACGCCGATCAGCAGCGCGGTGGCGATCGCTGGGTCCCAGTTGAGCACGGCAGAGAGTGGCGCCAGCACGATGAAGACGACGAGCGACACCACCTGGATCCAAAAGCAGCCGAGACCGGGCCCGCGATCTGAGCTGAGCGGCGCCCCCTTGTACTCGGGCATCCCTGGTGCCGGGCTACTGCTCATGGCGCCTCCTTCTCATGGTGCTGCATCTCATGAGGACATTGTCGCCTGCCAGGCGACTTCACCGTTGATGAGCGTGAGGAGGACCCTCCCAGGCAGCTTTCGGCCAAGGAGCGGCGTGTTGATGCTCCTTCCAACGAGCGTCCCACGGCTCGGCGTCCAGCTTGCGGCGCGGTCAACCACCAGAAGGTTTGCCGCGCCACCAACGGTGAGGCCGCGCGCGAGCGCCGGTCGATTCAGCACGGCGGCGGGGCCGGTCGTGAAGAGTGCAGCAAGGAGTGAGAGCGGAAGTTCCCCAGCGTCATGCGCGGCAAAGGCGACGCTGAGTGAGGTCTCAATCCCTGCGATCCCGTTGGCGGCGAGTCCGAACTCAACCTCCTTCTTCTCGCGTCCGTGTGGTGCATGATCCGTTGCGATCGCCGAGGCGGTGCCGTCACGCAACGCCGCGCGGCAGGCGGCCGCATCCTTCGCGTTGCGAAGCGGCGGACAGACGCGCAGGTTCGTGTCATACGCATCAACGCTCGGGTTCAGCTGCGAAGGACGCTGCTCACTGAACTCCCACGCCCAACGCGTATCGCCCGCGATCCATGCGTCGGTCAGCGCAAGGTGGTGCGGCGTCACATCGCAGGTGACGGGGAGTCCCTCGGCGCGCGCGGCCCGCACCGCGGCGAGTGCGGCGGTGGTGGAGAGGTGCGTGAGATGTAAGCGTGCGCGCGGTTCGTCGCGGAGCGCTTCGCGCAGGAGGGCTAGGTCCCGCACCACGGCACTCACCTCCCCCGCCGCCGGCCACGGCTTCAGGCCGAGCGCCGTCCCAACGAGACCGTCCGCCGCCTCGCCGCCGTTCGTAAGCCCTGGATCTTCGCAGTGCTCAATCAACGGCAGGCCGAGCGCGCCGGCACTGATCAACGCGCTACGAAAGAGTGCGGGGTCGGCAATTGGGCTGCCGTCATCGGAGAAGGCAACGGCACCCGCCTCGGCGAGCGCCGCCATGGGGGAGAGCGCCACACCCGCGCGACCGAGCGTTGCGGCGGCGATCGGCAGCAGCGTGAGACCGAGCGGCGTAGTGGATCGAATCATCTCGCGAAGGATTGCCGGGTGATCGGCGGCTGGTTCGGTGTTTGGCATCAGCGCAACGGCGCCGTAGCCACCGTGTGCGGCGGCCGCCTCGCCACTCGCCACCCCTTCCGCTGCGCCGCCGCCGGGCTGTCGAAAGTGTGCATGCAGATCAACGAGTGCTGGGAGGATGACGCGAGTCGGATCTTTCGCACCAGGCTCCGCCCCCTCGAGCCAGCAGCTTCGCGCCGCCGTGATGCCGTCGCGCCACTCCAGCTGCGCCACCTTGCCGCTGTGCACCTCTACCGTGGCAACGCCAGCACGCCGACTCGCAGGATCAACGACCCAGTGATCCTTCAGTATCGTCCGCTCGGCACGCGGTCGGCTCATGCGCTCGTCCTCCCGCCACCAGATGACAGAGTCTTTCCGCCACCAGATGACAGAGTCTTTCCACCGCCAGACGGCACCGTCAAGCGCGCATCCCCGCGAAGCGCGCGCCAGATCGCCGCCATGCGGATCGGGACCCCTTGCGCGACCTGCTCCAGGATCAGGCTGCGCGGACCATCAGCAAGATCTGGATGAATCTCCACGCCTTCGTTCATGGGCCCTGGGTGCAGCACCACACAGCCGCGCGACGCATGCGCCGCGATTCTCTCTTCGTTCAGCCCCCACTCCTCGCGATACGCCTCAAACGAACTCACCTCGCCACCATCGAGTCGCTCGCGCTGGATGCGCAGCGCCATCACCGCATCGGCGCCGTCCAGCGCCTCAGCGAGCGAAGAGCAGAGTGTCACACCGTCACCTGCGTTTGCCAGTTCGGCGAAGCCACGCGTCAGTGGCGCAGGGCCGGCAAGTCGCACCTGCGCCCCCGCGGCGCGCAACGTGTGGAGGTTGGATCGCACGACGCGGCTATGCAACAGGTCGCCAATAATCGCAATGCGTCGTCCCTTTAGCGTGCCCTCTTTTGTGCCGATCCTGCGCACCAGAACCGAGAGATCCAGCAGCGCCTGCGTTGGGTGCGCGTGCCAACCGTCGCCCGCGTTCAGCACGGGTCCGTCAAAGACGCGGGCAGCGAGCCACGGCGCGCCTGCACGCTCATGACGGAGGATGAGCAGCTGACTGCCGAGCGCGCGCAGCGTCTTCACCGTATCCACGAGCGACTCGCCCTTCGCAACGGATGAGCTCGCCACGGCCACACTGGTGACGTTCGCCCCGAGCGCCTTCGCCGCGTTCTCAAAGGAGATGCGCGTGCGCGTGGAGGGCTCATAGAAGAGTGTGGTCACGTTGACGCCGGCGAGTGCATTAACGCGCCCGACGGGAGTGGCAAGGATGCGGCGTGCCGCTTCGGCGCCGCTCAGATACTCGGCGATCTCACTCCAAGAGAGTCCGGCAACATCAAGGAGGTGTCGGTGTGCGACTGCAGTGGGTGGCATCGGCGTACCCCGCCCCCTCGCGCTCAGCCCTTCGCCTTGGCGGCCGCCTCGTTCGCGGCGAGATGCTCGGCGAGCAGCTCCACCTTCACGAGATCCTCGCCATCAAACTCCTTGACACAGACACGCACCACCTCTTCGCTGGTGGTTGGGATGTTCTTCCCAACATGGTCGGCGCGGATTGGGAGCTCGCGGTGTCCACGATCGATCAACGCAACGAGGCGGATCGCCTTCGGTCGACCGTAATCAATCAGCGCGTCGAGTCCGGCACGAATCGTGCGCCCCGTATAGAGCACATCATCAACAAGGATCACCGTCTTGCCGGTGATGTCACCTGGGATGCTCGTCCCCTTATGGACGGGAGCAACGGAGATGGTGGAGAGGTCATCGCGGTAGAAGCTGATGTCGAGCGTGCCGCACTCCACATCCACGCCCTCATGCTCCTTGATCGCCTGGACGATCGCCTTGGCGAGCGGGACGCCACGGCGTTGAATGCCAACGACGACGAGGCCTTTGGTCCCCTCCTTCTCAACGATCTCGTGCGAGATGCGAGTGAGGGCGCGGCGAATATCTTCCGCATTCATGACCATGCGTGCCATCCGAGTCTCCTCTCCCCCGCCGGCCGTTCTCTGCCGACCACGTCGCGGGTGCCGCCGAATGCTAGCAGGAGCCTAGCCGAGCGCCCTCCGCAGTTCCGCCGCCGCCTCCTCAGGAGCGATCGGCACCACCGGTACGCCTGAAGCCAACTCAAGCCCGCCGATCGGCCGTAAGCGCGGATGCAGCTCCCAGTGCCAGTGATAGGTGAGTTCAACGCGCTCACGCAGTGGCGCCGTGTGCAGGAGCAAGTTGTACGGCGGCATCCCAATGGCGCGCAGCCCCTTCACCGCCGCCTGCAGTGTCTCAGCAAATCCGCGCAGCGTTGCCGTATCCACATCGCCAAAATCTGCGGCGTGGCTATTCGGGATGATCCACGTCTCAAAGGCAGAGCGGCTCGCAAACGGAGCAACGACCACACCGAATGGATCGCGATGGACCAGTCGGCGCCCGCTCGACACCTCATCCTCTACAAGGTGACAGAAGGCGCAACCGCCGGTGCGAATGGAGAGTCGCGCGGCGCCGCCAATCTCTTCGGCGAGCCGATGCGGAACCTGCGGCAGGTCGTACGCCTCAAAGCAGAGGTGGTCGGTCATGGCCCCTGCCTGCGCCGCCGCGTTGCGGACGAACTGGATGTAGGCGGTGCTGCCGAGCTCTCGCCCTACGCGGATCTGGTCGCGGATCGCCACGAGAAAGTCCACGACCAGTTGCGTCGGCACCTCATCGAGTTCTCCATGCTCGCCGCGTGGCCCAATCAGCGTGGACCAAGAGCCGGCGCGACCAACATCGCTCAGCGTCAAGAAGCCCGATTCACTCGCCGCCGCATCCGATCGCGTCCCCACCGAGTGAAATGCGCCTTGGCGCAACATGCGCCGCGTGATGCCGCTCGCCTCCCCCTTCTCGCAGTTCGCACACGGCGTCTCGCGTGCGCCGGAGAGTCGCTCCTCGTGGAATCGCTCCGATTGATACTCGCGATCCACCACCGTAGCCGACCACCAGCCGGTGATCTCATCGCGTCGCAACTCCCACATCCCGCCACCACTCATGCCCGCACCTCATCACGCGCTGCGTCAGGTTCGCAGAGTGTGGCCATTGTAGCGAGATCAAAGTACGCGCCGATCTCCGCCGCATATGCGCGCGCCACCACCTCGCCAACCTCCGCAACAGGCGGCGGCGCGGCGCCAACAAGAGCGCGCTCACCAGCCGCAACCGCACTCCAATCGCGCTCCAGCGCAATGGAGGTGGAGACCACACCGGCGTGGCCGCATGGATTAATCAAAGAGAAGGCGTCAAGATCACGTCCAACATTCAACGCCAGGCCGTGCCAACTGACGCCGCGCTCCAGGCGTACGCCAACGGCGCCAATCTTCCGATCGCCGACCCAACAGCCGGGCGCTCCGTCGCGCCGCTCCGCGTGCACGCCGTACTCCGCACAGGCACGAATCAGTGACGCCTCAAGTGCGCAGATATGTTCGCGCAGAGAGATCCCAGCCGCGTGCAGGTTGATGATTGGATACGCCACAAGGTGCCCAGGGCCGTGATACGTCACCTCACCACCGCGCTCCACGCGCCGCAACGCGATCCCGCGCGCCACATACTCCGCCTCCGAAAGGTGCAGATGTTCGGTCGTGGCATTCTTCCCAAGCGTCATCACCGGCTCGTGTTCCAGTGTCAAGAACGTATCAATACCGCGCCCCTCGGCACGCTGCGCTACTAACTGCCGCTGGAGGGCGTGCGCGCTGTCGTAGCCGACCCTGCCGAGCCAGCGATAGTCGAAC
>JBCLDV010000025.1:0-10896 GCA_038914275.1 Candidatus Limnocylindrus sp. | reverse complement strand
TAATTGGATCTGGGTGGAGGTCTGGGTGGGATTTATCGGGACTTCTGCTGGCTAAAGCACCTCTCTGCAGCCACAGCTGAACTCAGCTAGACCCACGAGACCCTCCGATTCCTCTTCGGGGGCAAATTAGAAGCGCGGTTTGGGGGAACCCCATCGGAAGCGCGGCGCGCTAGGAGATCTGCCCCGCCTCGCTCGGTGGGAGCGGGCTACACTTAGCCCCTATGCCTATTGAGGAGCGATCCAGTTGAGGCGCAGCGCGCGGAGCCCGCACGAGGTGCTTGGGCTGAAGCTCGGTGCGAGCGCGGAAGAGATCAGGGCTGCGCGGCGCACCCTGGCGCGCACGCATCACCCCGACAACTTCTCTAGCAATGTAGCGCTAGCGCGCAGTGCCACGCGTGAGATGGCACTGATCAACGCCGCTGCAGAGGCGCTCCTCGCCGATGTCTGGGCGACGGAGGATCCAGCGACCATAGCGCCACCGCGCGGTGGTCACCGCCCAGAGGCGCCCGTCACCGGGCGCGTGGAGTTCCCTGATGCGCCGCGCTTCAACGCGCGCACGAGTGAGGCGACGAGGGTGAACTGGCGGCCAGAGGCGCCCTGGCCAACGCGCTCGCAGAGCGAGACGAGTGCGCCGCGCGTTGGTACGCCTGCCGGACCAGTCCGCCGCCGCGTTGATCCTGAGGTGGCGGCGCGACCACGCATCTCACTTGAGGCTGCGCGGGGGGTTCTCTTCACCTTCGGTCGCTACGCTTCGCTCAGCGTTGAAGCCGTTGGTCGGCGTGATCCTGGATATCTCGCCTGGTGCGTTGACAATGTTCGTCGCGACCCTGAGTTGGCGCAGGCGGCTGATCGCGTCCTCACGCACCTTGCCGAGGAGTTCGGCGTGGAGCGCCCCGCGCGAGGCAGCCTCTTTCGCCCTTCGCCGGTTGCGTTTGGTGGAGCCTCAGAGTGATGCGGCGCGTCCCGCTCATTGGGGCACTCGCGCTGACGGTGCTTTTTGCCGCCGCCTGCGCGCCGAGCACGCCACCAGACGGCAGCCTCCCCTGCGATCCGTCTATTGATGTGCAACGCGCCGCAGGTTTTGACACCGCGCTTGAGGCGAGCATCCCCGTTGATGCCTTCACCGAGACACCGACGCAGGTGGACTCTGGACGTGAGTGCTCAGAGAAGCGGCTCGGTCCACTCTGGGGTGCGGGCCTTCGCGAGCTGCGCTCTGCTGGTGCCGTGTTCGAACGGGAGGGGCTCACAGGCTTCTCAGTGGTGACGTATCAGGGCGATGGCCTGACGCTTGATGCACTCGCCTATGCATTTGAGCGCGGCGCGGCGACTGGTCGAAAGACGCAGGATATTCGCATTGAGGGTGTGCAGGTTGGCGAGTGGGAGGGGAGCCGGATGACACTTCTTAATGGCGATAAGCGCCAGGTGATCGTGCTCTTCCAGGTGAGTGGTGAGAGCGACCGCGTGCGCGGACTCCTTACGTCAGATCTTTCAAACAACGATATTGACGAGTTGCTCAGGCGTTACGCAGTCGCGCTGCGCTAGCGGATTCGCGCTGCACTGTGGATGCGCGCAACTACTTCGTGGCGAGCTCCTTCAGCCCGAAGCGCGACTCAAGCTGCTCCGCCGTCTGGAAGCCGACGGCGCCGACTGGCTGCGCACCGGCACCCTTGAAGAAGGCGACCGTTGGGATCGACATGATGTTGAAGGCGCGCGCAAGGCTCGGGTTCTCGTCAACGTTCACCTTCACCACGTCGACCCTCCCGTCGTACTGCGCGGCGAGCTTCTCTAACTCTGGGGCAACAAGCTTGCACGGGCCGCACCATGGCGCCCAGAAGTCCACGATCACTGGCCGTGGGGAATTGGCGACGTCCGCCTCAAACGATGCGTCGGTGGTGTGCTTGATCTCCGCCATCTCTCCCTCTTCTCGGCTTCCTGACTGCGGTCCGCCGCCGCATCCCTCCATTCTACCAACGAACGCCTCCGAAGGTGGTCGCCCACGGGTAGGATGGTGGCATGGTTGAGCGTCCCACTCCGATCCGCGTCCTGATCGCCAAGCCGGGCCTGGACGGTCACGACCGTGGCGCGAAGGTGCTCGCTCGCGGGCTGCGCGACGAGGGATTTGAGGTGATCTACACGGGGATTCGGCGCAGCACCGAAGCGATCGTCGCCGCCGCTATTGAAGAGGATGTTGACGTTGTCGGCTGCTCAATCCTCTCCGGCGCGCACGCCACACTCCTTCCGAAGGTGGTCGCTGGACTACGCGAGGCGGGCGCCAGTGATGTGCTCGTCGTTGCTGGCGGCATCATTCCAGAGGATGATCGCGCCGGACTTGTGGCGGCGGGGGTCGCTGCGATCTTTGGGCCGGGGAGCACGATTGCAGAGATCGCCACCTACCTCCGAGCGCATGTCCGACGCCGCTGACCAGCAGGGCGAGGGCGCGGCGAGTGCTGCGCGAGCCACCGCACTGCGCGGCGCGCGCGAATTGGCCCAGGCGATCAGCACGGTTGAGCGTGGTGGCGCGGCTGCCGACGCACTGATTCAAGAGGCGCTGACGCAGCTCGCGCAGCGGTCTGGCGCAGGCGCCGTGGTGATCGGCGTCACCGGCCCCCCAGGTGCGGGGAAGAGCACCCTCGTCGGCGCACTCGCCGATCACGCACGTGCCGCTGGTCGCCGTGTGGCGATCCTCGCCGTTGATCCCTCTTCGGCGGTGAGTGGCGGTGCACTCCTTGGAGACCGAGTGCGCGTTGAGGAGCGACCAGGTGACGAGGGTCGCTTCATGCGTTCGATCGCCACGCGCGGTAGTGGTCGCACCCTCTCGCACGCCGCTGCGGCCGCATCGATACTCCTTGAGGCGGCCGGCTTTGATCTGCTCTTCATTGAGACCGTCGGCGCTGGGCAGGCGGATCTTGGCATCGTGCGACTTGCAGATCTCGTTCTCCTCGTTGAGGGACCAGAGGGAGGTGATGAGGTGCAGGCAATGAAGGCTGGAATTCTTGAGTCGGCGGATCTTGTGGTGGTGAACAAGGGCGATCGACCGGGCGCAGAGCGCGCAGTTGAACGGTTGCGCTCTGGACTCGCGCTCGGCGCTGCTGCGCCAGAGGTCTTGCTCGTCTCTGCTACTGAGGGGAGCGGCGTACGTGAACTGTTGAGCGCACTGGAGACGCTCGCTGTGGCGCAGGCGACTGGCGGCCAGCAGCGTCGCGTTGCGGCACACCTCGCCGCCGCCGTTGAAGAGCGTGCCGTACGGCGGCTACGCGATGCGGAGTCGGATGGACGGCTCGCTGAGTTGGCGCGTAGTATCGCGTGCGGTGAGCGACCGATCAGCGGCGCCGTTGATGAGCTTCTGCGTTGATGAACTGCTGAGGGGCTGATGCTGCGCACACTAATAGGTCGCTCTTTGGAGCTTGCCCCGCTCGTCATCGACGAGTGGGGGCGTGACGCGCCATCCCGTTCTGACCTGTCCCCGGTTTGGTTACCTACTTGACAAGTTTGACAATGTAGGCGTACGGTGACCTTGGTCACGATGAATCTGTATCACTTTAGGAGGTCTGATTATGAGTGCAAGCATGTTGAGAAGTGTCGTAGTAACGGTAGCAATGGTCGCGGCTGTAGCTGCATGTGGCGGCGGTAGCAATAACATCACCGGCACCCTGAACGAATGGACAGTGAAAACCGACGCCACCACTGCCAAAGCTGGAGAGGTCATTTTTACGGTTACCAATGCCGGCGGGATCGGGCATGAATTTTTGGTGGTGAAGACCGACATTCCCGCTGGGCAAATCCCTCTTGATGGCGACCACTTCGCCGAACCCACCGATGGGCTCGAAGTGATCGATGAAATCGGCGAGTATGCCGCGGGCACAACTGAAACACTGACCCTGAACCTTGAGCCGGGAACCTATCAATTGGTCTGTAACTTGCCCGACCACTACAGCGCTGGGATGTATATGACTTTCACGGTGGTTCCCTAGCCCTCCGACTTCGGCGCGCCAATGGCGCGAACCTGTATGGCACGTACCTGACTGGCGCGCCGCTGCCTGACGGAACAATCCACTCGTAGATCGTCAGAACCTGGGCTAGGTCTATTTAAGGGATTGATGGCCAACGGGGCTTCGGCCCTCCCTAGTCGGTCCGTTCCGGCTCGGAGTTGAAACTCCGCTGGATAGGGTCGCGGCATAATGAACAGCCTTTCAGTAGAAGCCTAATCTTCACCATTTTTAGGTAACCAAACTGGGGGCTGGTCATTCCGCCCGAACGCGGCTGGGCACGGCGCACTCGCCGCACTCGCCGTACGGCTCTCTCAGCGGTGCTCGACGGGCTGGCCGCCACGGGGGGCGCTCCCAGGGGGAGCATTAGCTTCGGCGTGGCACGCCGCGTGCGGCCAGCGCCGCGCTCATCTATCCTTCCGCGTGGGCCGGTAGCTCAGCGGTAGAGCAAGTGACTCTTAATCACTAGGTCGTGGGTTCGAATCCCACCCGGCTCACCAGGAGACTGGTGTCCTTTCGAATCGATCCTGAGAGATCGCAGATGGCCCTGTGAGGCCGGAGAGGAGTGAACGAATGGGCGACGCGCCACGTCGAACGCTGGCACCGTATCGTCGTTCCCTCATTCCACTCCCCGAGTCCGCCTCCGTTGTTGACGCGCGCATCGGTGATCACGGTCCTGCACTCCTCACGCTGGAAGACGGGAGCGTCTTTCCAGGCGTTGCCTGGGGGGCGCCGATCGCCGCAGGCGGTGACCTTGTGGTGAACACGAGTCAGTCTGGCTATCAGGAGATCTGCACCGACCCAAGCTACGCGGGGCAGGTGGTGCTGATGACATATCCGTTGATTGGCAATTATGGACGACTCGCCGCTGATGACCAGTCGTCGCGCCCATGGTTGCGCGGCCTGATCGTTGCAAACGCCACGGCAACGATCGGTGAGGGGGCCACACAGCTCGCCGCGCTCCTTCGTCAACATGGTGTTCCCGCAATTGCAGGCGTTGAGACGCGGACGCTCGCGCGTCGCCTGCGCGAGACGGGGGCCCAGCGCGCGCGCATCTCAGCACCGTGGGAGGCGGACTTTGAAGCGGCGATCGCGGCAACCAAGGCGCTTCCGCGTTGGGAAGACCAGGACTTTGTCGGTCTGGTTTCGCCAACGAAGGTTGAGATGTACGGAGAGGCGAGTGAGCCGCTCGTTGCGGTGGTCGACTTCGGCCTGAAGGCGAACATTGTGCGAGCGCTCCGAGTGCGCGGCTTCCGTGTTCGTGTCCACCCTCATACGGCAACGATTGAAGAGGTACTTGCGGGGGCTCCGAGCGGCACGGTCCTCTCGCCTGGCCCTGGGGATCCGGCGCGACTTAATGGGCCGGTTGCGCTCGCACGCGCGCTGATCCAAAACGGCGCACCGCTCCTCGGCATCTGCCTCGGTCACCAGATCATTGGTCGCGCAGCGGGCGCCTCAACACGGCGCCTCGCGGTCGGGCATCACGGTGCGAACCACCCCGTGCGCGACCTGCCATCCGGGAGCGTCTACGTCACGGCGCAGAACCACGAGGTGGAGGTGATTGGCGAGACGCTGCCAGCAGCATCAGGTTTTGAGGTGAGCCAGGTGAATTTGAACGACGGTTCGGTTGAGGGGTTGCGGCACACGAGTCTGCCGATCGAGACGGTGCAGTATCATCCAGAGGGTTCACCGGGGCCACTTGATGCAACACCGGTCTTTGATCGCTTTGCGCGCGCGATCGAGGCGCGACGATGAGCCCGCAACGAGAGCGGCCAAAAAGTGTGCTGATCATCGGCTCCGGCCCCGTGGTGATTGGGCAGGCGGCCGAGTTTGATTACGCGGGGACGCAGGCGTGTCGTGCGCTACGCGCTGAAGGGATTCGCACCATCTTGGTGAACTCCAACCCCGCCACGATCATGACCGACCCTTCCGTTGCCGATGCGGTCTACTTAGAGCCACTCACCGTTGAGGTCATTGAACGCATCATTGAGCGAGAGAGGCCGGAGGGACTTCTCGCCAGCCTCGGCGGGCAGACGGCACTGAACCTTGCGGTGGCACTCGCCGACGCGGGCGTGTTTGAGCGGTATCCGATTCGCCTCCTCGGCACGCCGCTAAGCGCGATCAAGACGGCCGAAGACCGTAAGCTCTTCCGCGCGATGTGTGATCGCATCGGCCAGCCGACCGCACCGAGCGCCATCGTGGATGGGGAGGAGAGCGCGGCCCGTGAGGCGGCAGCTGTGGCTGCACTCGCACAGATCGGGCTACCTGCGATCATTCGCCCCGCCTTCACGCTCGGCGGCACCGGTGGCGGCATCGTCACAACGGAGGAGGAGTACTGGGATCGGGTGCGCAGCGGGCTGCGTGCCAGCCCGATCAAGCAGGTGATGGTGGAGCGCTGTCTTGTTGGCTGGCAGGAGATCGAATATGAGGTGATGAGGGATGCGGAGGGGACCTGCATTGCGGTCTGCTCCATGGAGAACGTGGACCCGCTCGGTGTTCACACGGGCGACAGCATCGTGGTCGCCCCCGTGCAGACGCTTCCAGATCCTGTGCACCAGCGCCTGCGTAGCGCCTCACTGGACATCATCCGCGCACTCGGCGTGGAGGGTGGTTGCAACGTGCAACTCGCCCTCTCACCGGACTACAGCGACTACGTGGTGATTGAGGTGAACCCGCGCGTGAGCCGAAGTTCGGCGCTGGCGAGCAAGGCGACCGGTTATCCGATTGCGCGCGTAGCGGCACAGATTGCGATCGGCCGCACGCTGCGTGAGATTCCGAATGCGGTGACGGGGACGACGGTCGCCGCATTTGAGCCGGCGCTCGACTACATCGTGGTGAAGTTGCCACGCTTCCCGTTTGATAAGTTCCCTGGCGCTGACCGCCTCCTTGGAAGCCAGATGAAGGCGACTGGTGAGGTGATGGCGATCGATCGTACGTTTGGCGCGGCCCTGAATAAGGCGCTCCGCTCCATGGAGCAGAAGGGGAGTGGGCCGACCGCAGAGGAGGCGTCGTGGGAGGGGGAGATCGCAAGGATCGTTGCGAATGGTGGTGAAGGGCTGAAGGAGTTCCTACGTCCGTCAGATTCGCGACTCTGGCGCATCTTCGCGGCGCTTCGGCGCGGCATCAGCACCGACGCCGTGCATGCGGCAACAGGGATCACGCGCTGGTTCCTTGCCGAGTTTGAGCGACTGATCTCCATTGAGCATCGAGTGCGAGCGGCGGGTCGCACGTTGATTGGGCCTGATCCAGCCTCCATCTCACTCCTCGCCACGGCGAAGCGATCGGCGTTCGGCGACGAGGACCTTGCGCGAATCTCCGGCCTGGAGGAGGGGCGCATCACGACGCGCCGCGCGCAGCTCGGCCTGACTCCTGGCTACGCCATGGTTGACACGTGCGCCGCCGAGTTTGCGGCGGAGACGCCGTACTTCTACAGCACCTTCGCCGCCGCGGGATCGCCCGCCGAAGCGCCCCCCGTCCCGCGCCCCGCCGCACTCGTGATTGGCTCGGGTCCCGTGCGCATTGGACAGGGGATTGAGTTCGACTACTGCGCCGTTCGCGCTGCGGAGAGACTGCGGGAGCGCGGCTGGTCGGCGGTCATGGTGAACAGCAATCCGGAGACCGTCTCGACCGACTTTGACGCATCCACAAGGCTCTACTTTGAGCCACTCGATGCCGAGTCGATCATGGAGATCATCCGCGCGGAGTCGCCAGAGGGCGAGGAGACGCTCCCAGTCTTCGTGCAGTTCGGCGGACAGACGCCGCTCAACCTCGCTGCGCCACTCGCCGCCGCCGGCGTTCCGCTCCTCGGCGCCTCACTGGAGGCGATCGACGAAACCGAAGACCGCGTTCGCTTCGCCGCACTCCTTGATCGGCTCGGCATCATGCAGCCGCAGGGTGGCCTTGCACGCAGTCGCGCTGAGGCGCTCACCCTCGCCGAGCGGATCGGCTACCCAGTGATCGTGCGCCCCTCGTACGTCATTGGTGGTCTCGCCATTGACTTTGCGTATACGCCGGAAGATCTGACGCGGCATTTGGAACGGATCGGCGAGATCGCTGAGGCACGCCCGCTGCGTATTGATTGTTTCCTTGAGGGGATCGAGATTGACATTGACGCGGTGACGGATGGCGAGACGGTGCTGATCCCCGGCCTCCTTGAGCATGTGGAACTCGCTGGCGTGCACTCCGGCGACTCAATCGCCGTCTACCCGCCGCAGCGTATCTCGGCCGAACGACAGGGAGAGGTCGCCGAGATCTTCACGCGCCTCGTGCGCGAGATCGGCATTCGGGGCCTTGTGAATGCGCAGTTCATCGTGCGTGATGAGGGGATCTACCTCATTGAGGTGAACCCACGTGCGAGCCGCACCGTCCCCTTCATGAGCAAGGTGACGGGGATCCCGATGGTCTCGTTGGCGGTAGATGTTGCACTCGGCGATACGCTGGCGAGTGCCGGCTACGCCACGGGCGTGGCGTCGGCGCCGCACGGGGTGGCGGTGAAGGCGCCAGCATTCAGCACCGCAAAGCTGCGTGGTGTGGACCCAACTCTCGGACCATTCATGCAGAGCACCGGTGAGGTGATCGGGATTGGCGTAAACGCGCGCGAGGCAATCGGAAAGGCGCTGATCGCTGCGAACCTGCTGCCGCCAGTACCTTGTGATGGACAGCGCACCGTGCTCCTTAGCATTGCCGATCGCGACAAGGCTCTGCTTGAGCGACTGGCGCGTCCGCTGCTTGAGGCTGGCTACGACCTCGCCGCAACGCCAGGAACGCGCGCCGCACTCGAGGCGCTCGGAATGCGTGCCTCACCGGCGCACCCGCTCGGTGCGGGCGGACGCGACGGCGCCCCTGAGATCGCACAGCTGATTCGATCCGGCGTGATCTCGGCGGTGGTAAACACGCCGTCACCACAAGGCGGCGCCCTCCGCGACGCGCTGGAGATCCGCCTCGCCGCGGTGGAGGAGGGGGTGCTCTGCTTAACCACGATGGAGACCGCTGTGGCCGCCGCCGAGTCGCTCGCCGTGCGTAGCGCGTTCAGCGGCGTCTCAATCGCCCCGCTCGGTGACAGTGGTCTGCGCTAGGACTACGATGTGGTGATGCAAGATGTGGTCAAGCAACTTGAATATGTCGCAGGCGTCTGCAACATCGGTCCTGATGAGATCACGCGCCGAAAGCGCGCCGTCGTTGCTGGCCTCGTCGCCACACTCCTCCTCGCCGCCGCACTCCTGGCCCTCGGCGCACCGAGCGGTCTCGGCCCGCGCCTTCTGATCGCTATCCCACTCACCGGCGCTGCAATCGGATGGATCCAGGCGCGCCGAGGCTTCTGCATGGCGTATGGTCTCGCCGGCACGTTCAATTTGGGGAGGCTTGGCGAGATGTCTCGCGTCACAGACGTCGCCGCGCTCGCTGCAGATCGCCGCACCGCACTTGTCATTGCGGTACAGGGTCTTACCGCTGGTTTGCTGGGCGCACTCCTCTTCGCACTCGCCCCCCTCAATTAGCCGCCGCAGGTGAGTGTGCCCGAACCGCATCCGATCCCGCTGAAGGAGCGGCGACTCGCTAATGGCCTGCGCCTGATCACGGTGGTTGATCGCACCACGCCGACCGCAACGGTGAACCTCTGGTATCACGTCGGCTCAAAGGACGAGCGATCCGGGCGCACTGGCTTCGCGCACCTCTTTGAGCACCTGATGTTCCAGGGTTCGGAGAACGTCTCGAAGGCGGAACACCTCTCACTACTGGAGTCGATTGGTGGGAGTGCGAACGCCACAACCTGGCTCGATCGGACCAACTACTTCGCTACGGTTCCCGCGGAGTGGGTGGAGTTGGTCCTTTGGATGGAGGCGGATCGACTCGGAACCCTGCTCGTTGCGCTGGATCAGGCGAATCTAGACAACCAGCGTGATGTGGTGAAGAACGAGAAGCGCTCGAGTTATGACAACCAGCCGTACGGGACGGCCTACCTTGAGCTGTTCGCGCTCGCGTATCCGAAGGGTCACCCGTATCACCACCCAACGATCGGCTCTATGGAGGACCTTGACGCGGCGAGTCTGCAAGACGTGCGCGACTTCTTCTCCACCTGGTACGCACCAAACAACGCTGTCCTCACGGTGGTGGGCGACATTGATGAAGAGCAGATCGTTGCAGCGGTGGAGCGCTACTTTGGCGGGATCCCTGCGAACCTGACCCTTCCGCAGCACCCAGATCTCACGATTGCAACGCCGCTCGATGGCGAGGTCCGCAAAGCAGTGAAGGATAAGGTGCCCGATCCGCGCATCCACCTCGCCTTCCGCGCTCCGGTGCTTTCGAGCCCAGACCTCCCACCGCTGGAGATCGCCTGTCAGATCCTCGCCGGTGGACGCGGGAGTCGGCTCACGAGGCGACTCGTGCGCCAGGAACAGGTTGCGCAAGATGTTGGGCTCTCGGTCCTCCCGTTCGTTGGCGGCGCATCGCTTGTTGTAGGTTCTGCAACCCTCCGCCCCGGTGCTAACGCCGCGCGCCTTGAGGCACTCTTCTTGGAGGAGCTGAGCGCGCTCAGTGCCAGTGGCCCCACGGCGATTGAGATGGAGCGCGCACGTGCGCTGATTGAGTCAGAGGGGATGGCGCTGCGCTCAGACCCTGAGTCGATCGCCGACCAGATCGGCATGTACGCCACGCTCTTGGACGACCCGGAGCGAATCAATCGCGACCTTGCGATCTACCAGGCGGTAGACGGCGCCGCAGTGCAGCGAGCGGCGAAGCAGTTTCTTGGCGGCGACCGTGTGATCCTCTGGTACGAGCCGCTGGAGGTCCCATGAGCGCCGAGCGCCCAGGTCCGGGGACGCCACGCGCCTACCGATTCCCGCGCGCCGTTGAGGGGGAGACGCCGAACGGGCTGCGCATCATCGTCCTTCCAATGCCGGCACGACCGCTCGCC
>JBCLDV010000024.1:0-11052 GCA_038914275.1 Candidatus Limnocylindrus sp. | reverse complement strand
GCGCGTCCAACGGGCCACTCGGCGCAGGGATGCGCTTCACCAGAGCCTCCAGGATCTCAGAGATCCCCTTCCCCTCTTTCGCCGAGGCGAGGAGCACCTCTTCGCGTGGGATCGCGAGCGTCTCCTCAAGTTCGTTCATCACCGCCTCAGGGTCCGAGGCGGGGAGGTCGATCTTGTTCAGCACCGGGATGATGACGAGTCCCATCTTCATCGCCAGGTGCACATTGGCGAGCGTCTGCGCCTCAATCCCCTGGCTCGCATCCACCACCAGGATGGCGCCATCGCAGGCCTGCAGGCTGCGCGAGACCTCATAGGCAAAGTCCACATGGCCCGGCGTGTCGATCAGGTTGAGGCCGTAGTTCAGCCCATCGTTCGCCACGTACTCCAGGCGGACGGCGCGCGCCTTGATCGTGATCCCCTTCTCGCGCTCAAGGTCCATGGAGTCGAGCATCTGCGACGTCATCTGGCGCGGGTCAACGGTGTGGGTCGCCTCTAGCAGCCGGTCGGCGAGCGTGGACTTGCCGTGGTCAATGTGCGCGATGATGCTGAAGTTGCGCAGCCTGGACTGTGGGACGTTGCTCATATCCCCTCAAGAATCGCACGGCGGGGGACTTGCCGTCAGTCGGCAGCGAACTTGCCTTCGGTCGGCGGCGGCCGGCCACCCCTCAGGCGCCTCCCCACCATTAGGCGAGCGACGGGCTCCCCTCTGCTACGATCGCCCGACGGCTCGCATCGAGCCCCTGAAGTTGATGGAGTGACTCATGGGAAAGACCCCTCGCAAGTACAAGGGCGCACGAACGCCGCAGTCCCTCAAGGAGGTTCGCGCCTCCGCCCGACGCGGCGCCGTCCAGCAGCCGAAGCGCACCCAGGCGAAGAGCCTCGTGGCAAGCGCCGTCGCCATCCTCACCGGCCAGAAGCCAGGCGATGCCGCCACCGCCGTCTCCAAGGCAACGAGTGCGCTCGACCGTGCCGCCAAGAGCGGTGCGATCCATAAGAACGCCGCGGCCCGACGTAAGTCCCGCCTCGCAAAGAAGGCGGCCGCCGCCAAGGCGAGCCCAACCGGCACAACCGAAGCAATCATCGTAAAGAAGGCGAAGAAGAAGTCGGCGATCTCCGGCGCGAAGCGCGCAGCCGCCACCAAGGCGGCCGCCGCCAAGGCGACCGAGGCGAAGGCACTCGCCGAGAAGCCTGCGACAAAGAAGCCGGCCGCTAAGAAGAGCACCAAGAAGAGCCCCAAGGCCAAGTAGCATTTTGCGACGCTTGTCGCGTAGCGTCGCTGCTGGGCTACGGGTGCGCTGCTGAAGTCTCCGTTTCTCGTGCCGTACGCGGCGCCCCTGGCAGATAGAGCACGCCGCCAATAAGCGCAGCGAGCAGCGTGCTGCCAATCAGCAGCCGCGCGCTCCCCATCTGACCGTCCCAATACCAGTCGGTGAAGCTCGCAAGATCGGTGACGCCTGCGTCTAACAGCGCGGCAACGCCGCCGTCGGCCGCCTGATAGCGCACGTAGACGCATTCGGGACCCGCGGCGCACGTGAGCGCGCCGCCGCTTCGCTCATCGCGATAGCCAGGGTCCAGCGAGAAGAAGAAGAGCTTCACTGCGAGGAAGAGGAGCGCGAACGTGAGGCCGGTGACAAGGCCGCTCCATGCGGCGTTGGCCAGCACACGACCGGGCCGGCTGCGCAACTGTTCGGCTCGCTGATTGCCGTACCAGCCAATCAGTAGCCCCGAGAGCGGCGCAAAGACCAGATAGGCGGGATCTATTGGGATCACCATCAGGAAGCTGACCGCAATCGTGAGCGCCATCCCAACGCCCACCACCGCCGCAACATTGGCGCCACGATCCACGAAGCGGCTCACTTGACGCCTCGCGCAACGGCGCCTCGCGCAAAGGCGCTGAGCCCTGGGTAGGTGCCACGCGCGCCAAGGTTCGACTCAATGCGGAGGAGGCGATTCAACTTCGCGACGCGCTCAGAGCGTGAGGGGGCGCCCGTCTTGATCTGCCCTGCGTTCGTCGCCACGGCGAGGTCCGCAATCGTGGTGTCCTCCGTCTCACCCGAGCGATGACTCAGGATTGCCGACCAGCCGGCAGCACGAGCGGCGCTGATTGCACTGAGCGTCTCGGTGAGCGTTCCAATCTGGTTCGGCTTCACCAGCAGCGCCGTAGCGGCGCGCTCCTTGATGCCGCGTTCAATCCGCGTCACGTTCGTAACGAGCAGGTCATCACCAACAACCTGCACGGATGCGCCGATGCGTTGTACCAGCGCGCTCCACCCCGCCCAATCATCTTCGGCGAGTCCGTCTTCCAGGCTGATGATCGGGAACTTCGCGCACCAGTTCGCCCAGAGATCAATCAACTCAGCGCTCTCGAGTGTCCGCCCCTCGCGCGCAAGCTTGTAGCGGCCGTCGTCTGTAAGGAGCTCGGTTGCCGCAGCGTCAATTGCAATCGCCACCTGCTCGCCAGGCTTGTAGCCAGCCTTCTCGATCGCCACCATCAGCGCCTCAAGCGCCGCCTCATTCGATGGGAGGGCGGGCGCAAATCCCCCTTCGTCTCCCTGTCCTGTGGCGAGGCCGCGATCGCGCAGGTGCGCACGCAACGCCGCGAAGATCTCTGCGCCTGCGCGCAGCGCCTCTCCATACGTTGAGAACCCTACGGGGGCGACCATGAACTCCTGGAAATCGGTCGAGTTCTCAGCGTGCTTTCCGCCATTCAAGATGTTGAGCAGTGGAACGGGGAGTGTGATCGCCGCCTCGCCACCAAGATCTTCGTAGAGCTCTACGCCGTGGTGAGCTGCGCGCGCATGCGCCGTGGCGAGTGAGACGCCGAGGATCGCGTTCGCTCCGAGTCGACCCTTGTTCGCGCTTCCATCAAGCGCGATCAGCTGCTCGTCTACGGCGCGTTGATCCGCCACGCTCATCCCAGCTAGGGCAGTCGCGATCTCGCCGTTCACGGCGGCGACCGCCTGCAGCACGCCCTTCCCACCGTACCGCTTCGGATCAGCGTCACGTCGCTCCACCGCCTCGTGTGCGCCGGTGCTCGCACCAGATGGAACGGCGGCACGCCCGTAGGCGCCACTCTCAAGGTGCAGCTCCACCTCTACGGTCGGGTTTCCGCGCGAGTCAAGGATCTCGCGCGCCACGAGCCGCGCGATTCGATCGCTCATGAGTTCATCTTTGCGGGCGCCTTCGGCTTCTGGGGCGACTTCCTCTCCCGTGTCGACTCGCGCCAGAGGATCGGCATCGTCTCGAACGGCGAGCCCGAGGTTGGGATCACGGCGAGACCAGGGAGATCTCGTCCCTCAAGGAACTCAAGCGACGCACCGCCACCAGTAGAGATATGCGTCATCTTTCCGGCGAGGTTCAACTGCTGCAGCGCGGCGATGCTGTCGCCGCCACCAACCACCACGGTGGCACCCGCCTGCTCCTTCTCAGCGGCGAGTTTTGCGAGCTCGCGCGTTGCCGTACCGAACGCAGGGATCTCAAAGACGCCAAGCGGTCCATTCCAGAGGATCGTCTTCACCGGCGCAAGCGCCTCACGGATCGCCGCGATCGAGTCAGGTCCAAGATCAACCATATGCCAACTGGCAGGGAGCTTCTCGGTTGAGACCACCTTGAACTCGGTGCCGCGCGTCACCTCTTTTGCTACCACGCCATCTACTGGGAGGAGCACCTTGACGCCACGCTCTGCGGCAAGCTTCAAGATACGGCGCGCGTGCTCCACCATCTTCGACTCGTAGAGGCTCTTCCCAACACTGCGGCCGGATGCAACGAGGAAGGTGTTCGCAACGCCGCCACCCAGGATCAGAAGGTCGACCTTCTTGATCAGTGCCTCGAGCACTGCCACCTTGCCGGAGACCTTCCCCCCGCCCACGATTGCGGCGAACGGACGGGCCGGATCATCAAGAAGGTTTGAGAGCGCCTCTACCTCGCTCTCCATCAGCAGACCAACATACGAAGGGAGGATCCCGGCAACGCCAACGGTGCTCGCATGGGCGCGGTGCGCAGTGCCGAAGGCGTCGTTGACGAAGACATCTCCATAGGAGGCGAGCCTTGCCGCAAAGGCCGGGTCGTTCCTCTCTTCGCCAGCATGGAAGCGCAGGTTCTCAAGGAGAAGAAGTTCGCCGGGGCGAAGTCGCTTGATCGCATCTTCGGTCCCCACGCCAAGCGCGTCGCCAGTGGTCGGGACCGTCAGCTTCAAGTACTGCGCGAGTCGCTCTGCCGCTGGTCGAAGCCGAAGGCCATCCACCACCTTCCCGTCTGGGCGCCCAAGGTGTGATGCGATGACGAGGGATGCACCGTCCTCAAGGAGCGCCTTGATCGTTGGGATGGATGCGCGAATGCGAGAGTCGTCCACCACCTTCCCGTCGGAGAGCGGCACGTTGAAGTCAACGCGCAGCAAGACGCGCATCTCGCGCGCATCAAGCTCGCGAATCGTGCGCTTCCCCGTTGCCGAGAAGATGTTTGTGGCGATGCGGCGCGGACCACTGCTCACCGGCCGTTGGCGTGGTGCAACGCGCGCGGCTGGTGGCGAAGCTACCAGCGTACTCCCCGACTTCGCCGCGGACTTCGCAGATTGTCGATTTGCAGGGCGGCTCGGTCCACCAATGGAAGCGCCCGCCGCCTGCGTCGCCCCCTTCGATGAGAGTGCGAGGCCAGGCTTCACCTGTGGTCGATTCGCGGGACGGCTCGGCGCCATCTTCGGCGCCCCAAGGTTGACTCCAGGCTTCCCTGCCGTCGGCTTCGCCGACAGGTGCGCTGTAGGTGCGACCGCCGGCTTGGCGGCTGGCTTGGCGACTGGTTTAGACACTGGCTTGGTGGCTGCTGGCTTCGTCGCCACTGACCCCTTGGAGGCGAGCTTCTTAGGGGCGGGCTTCGATACCGGTGACTTTGCTGCGGCGACCTTCAGTGCGGGCTTCGATGCAGGCTTGGAAGGAGCCTTCGGGATTGGCTTTGTTGCTGGCTTCGCTGCTGGCTTCCCCGTTGGCTTCGGTACAGTCGCCTGGGCCGCGGACTTTGTTGCAGGCTGCTTTGGGTTGGGAGTGGGCTTTGGGTTTGGCTTTACGGCGGGCTGTGGAGTGGGCTTTGCGGGGGCTGGCGCGCGGAAGAGTCGCGCAAAAATCCCCCGCTTCTCAGCCACGGGCGGCCACAAACTTCACCAGGTCAGCAATGCGGCAACTGTAGCCCCACTCGTTGTCGTACCAGGCGACCACCTTCGCAAAAGTGTCGCCGAGCAGCATCGTGCACCGCGAATCAACGATAGCCGAGCGCGAGTCGCCACGGAAGTCAGACGAGACGAGCGGCTCATCAGAGACGCCGAGGATCCCCTTCATCGGACCGCTCGCAGCGGCACGGAAGGCGTCATTCAGCCCCTCAATGGTCGCCGGTCGCTCCAACTCTACGGTGAAGTCGATCAGGCTCACGGTTGGCGTGGGGACGCGCACGCTGTAACCGTCAAACTTTCCCTTCAGTTCAGGGATGACGAGCGCGAGCGCCGTTGCGGCGCCAGTGGTGGTTGGGATCATGTTCTGTCCAGCCGCGCGCGCGCGTCGCGGGTCCTTATGCGCAACGTCAAGGATGCGCTGATCATTGGTGTAGCTGTGCATCGTGGTCATGAGACCACGGCGAATACCGAATGCATCCATCACCACCTTCGCCGTTGGCGCAAGACAATTCGTAGTGCAGCTCGCATTGGAGATGATGTGGTGCTTTGATGGCTCATAGCGATCTTCGTTCACACCCAGGACGATCGTCACATCTTCGTTCTTTGCAGGCGCGCTGATGATCACCTTCTTTGCACCGGCGCTGCGGTGCGCCGCCGCCTTGGTCGCATCGGTAAAGATGCCGGTCGACTCAACCACAATGTCCACGCCCATCTCACCCCACGGGAGGGTTGCGGGATCTTTCGCCGCGAGCACTTTGATGCGCTTCCCGTTAATGACGAGTTCGTCACCTTCGGCAACAACGCTGCCAGGGAAGATGCCGTACGTAGAGTCGTACTTGAAGAGGAGCGCGTTCATCTCAGGATCAACGAGGTCGTTGACCGCCACCACCTCAACTTCGGGTACGCGCTCAAGGATCGCCTTCAGGCTCTGGCGCCCAATGCGACCGAATCCGTTGATCCCTACGCGAATCGCCACTGGGCCTGCCTCTCTACTTCGCTGCCTTATTCGCCGCCACGGCGCGCTCCCAGACCGGGTTGCCGAGTCGGCCAACCACAACAGGATGACATCCCGCGAGGCTGACGTCCGCGCCGAGCTCTGCCTGCTTGATACTCACGCGTCGACCGGGGACCTTGAAGGCATTCTCGCTGATCTCCCGGCTGATCCGCTCCGTGAGACGGGCCCAGTGCGCCTCAGCGAGTGAGCCGCCGATGATGATGCGGATCGGGTTGAAGGTGTTGACGTAGCCGGCCACCGCCCTCCCCACCGCGAGGAGGGCGCGCTCAAGGATCTCGTCCGCGGCACGATCGCCCGCCGCGGCCGCCTCTGCAACGGTCTTCGCACTGATCGCCTCGCCCGTATGCGTTGCCTGCCAGTTCGCGAGCCAGGGGCTCGTGCCGCTCGTTGCCGCAGCCACGCCCGCCGCCGCGAGTGCCCAGCCAGAGGCGTGCGCCTCTAGGTGCCCCACACCACCACAACTGCACCGAGGTCCGTCGAGCGAGATCGGCGCATGACCGAGTTCAAGCGCGGTGTCGTCGGGTCCCGTGAGGAGGTGGCCGCCGCTCAGGGCTGCAGCACCGAAGCCCGTACTGATCGTGAGATACATCAGATCGTCAATGCCACGCCCCGCGCCGAACGCACGCTCGCCAAGGATCGCCACCTTCGTATCGTGCTCAAGGAAGACGGGGAGTCCGAGTGCGGCGCCGATTGGTCCCGCAAGGTCAGTCCCTGGGAAGCGTGGTCCGAGATTCGCAGGCTCTACCGCGATCCCTGTCCACGGATTCAGCGGTCCCGGTGCGCTCATCCCGATTCCCACCAGGCGCGCAACGGCTGGCGCATCTTCACGCGCAGCGTTCGTGCGTGCGAGCTGCAGTGTGCTGATACACGCAGCCACCACCGCCTCTGGCCCCTCGGCAACTGGCGTCGGCGCAGCGGCGCGACCGAGTCGCGTGCCGTCAGCACGCACGAGTGCGGCGCGCACCTGTGTGCCGCCAAGGTCAAGCGCGAGCACCGTTGCGTCGGCGGGTGGTTGCGTCATTGAACTCTCCATTCACTCACCAGCGCGGGTGAGTCGCTTCGCTCTCTGGCATCCGTGGTGTCCCTGGCATCTGCGGACAGCGTGCGAGGGGTTTGTGGATAAGTCTGCTGTGAAGCGGCACGGCCCCCGCCCGGTCTCCCGGTCGAGGGCCGTATGGCCGCAGCGCCTTCGCAGTTACGCGAGCGCAGTCAGAAAATCAGCCACCGATCTTGAAGACCTTCGTGCCGCACGTCTGGCAAATGCCGGAGAGCGCTGGCTTGCCGTTCTTCATGATGACCTTCTTCGTGTCAATGGCCTCTCGCTTGGCCTTGCACTTAACGCAATACACCTCAGGCATGTTCAGGACCTCCCTTGGGTCGCGCACCTCCGCGCGGTCCACTACAACCCCACTCTGGGCATAGAGCGCGTTCGGCAACATGCCGACCGCGGAGCGCCCGATCCGACCCGGAGGCCCCCACGAGCATCACCGAGGTTCAGGATAGGGAACCGCCCCCTCGTGGTCAACAGGCTTTCCGAATGTCGGGAGCACGACCAGGGCGATCGCCCACCCTCGCCAGAGCTCAAGGCGCCCTTCGCGCACCCTCAACACGGTAACAATCTCTCGAAGCCAGCTCGGGTCAGCCTCCACAGGAACCGCGATCGTTGGGGTACCGGGGGGAAGGGTGCGTGGCACGAGAGGTGTCATGCCGCCTCCAGGAGTGCCCCCGACCTCGCCGCCTGGTGGCCCTGAGGGTGCCGTAGCTGGCACAAGTCCTGCCAGCGGATCGAGCCAGAGGCGATAGCCTCCCCCGTTTGATGTGCCCCACTGGTGGATCAACCCTTGCGCCACAACGCTCCGTCCACTTGCCTGAAGCGCCACCGATAGGGTCGCCGCCGCGCTCGCACTCGCCGCGAGGAGCAGCTCCTCCCCTGTGTTGAGCCGAAGTCGCAGGCTGATCGCCCCGTTGGCGAGCGTGCCCGGACTCCCGGCAATCATCCCGCTCACGCGGATGCGCCGCCCCTCCCACTCCTCCCAGGCCCACGCACCCGCCGCCGGGCGTTGCACCGTTACCGGGGAGAGCGCAACGCCGTCGCCAACCCTCTCTGGGGCGATGCTCGCCACAAGCGTGAGGGTCTGGCGCCGTAGTGTCAGCACGCCGCTCACCTCAACGACCTGACCGCGCACAAGTCCCGCCAAGCCCACTGGTAAGAGCAGGAAGAGTCCCGCACCGGTTGCAGCATCTTGTAACGCTGCGAGCGATGGCTCTGCCAGCTCGCCAGGGACTGCTGTGAGCAGGCCACGAACGACGAGTCTGGTACCGATCAGTGCGGCACGCGCCTCACTGATGGTGAGCGGCACGGCTACTGGGGAGGGCGAAGCCGATGGTGATGCGCTTGCAACTGGAGTTGTTGAAGGGGTTGGGGCAGGTGTCGCACTCGCTGTTGGTGTCTCGGCAGCAAAGTCTGAACTGTTTGAGCCTGTGTCAATCAACATGCCGAAACTGTCGTGCCGCCGCAGCAACGGGAAACCACTCGCGGGGATCGGCGCGGGCACTCCCTCGCCACCCGCAGTAAGCGCAGCGTTCCCCCATGCAACGGCGTCAATGATTTGCGTTGGCGCGCTCACCCGGCGCAGCAACAACACGCCGCCGCTGCTCGCGATCCCATCAACCCATGTGAGTTGAGACGTTGAAGCAAACGAACCCGCCGCATTTGCAACGGTCAGCGAGCCACCGGCCACGAGCGAACCGACAGATGCGAGGCTGACCAGCCGTCGAGTGGTGATCCCACTCGCGCTCTTGTAGATCAGCTCCACGTCGCTAAGATCAACCCCTGCCGATCCGCTCGCCTCAATGCGCACATACTCATCCGATGCAGATGTGGCTCCCGTCAACACCGCACTGATCAGCGGTCGCACGCTCTCGGTCTCCGCCCCGCGCGCTTGGGTTGGATGCGCGAGCAGATTGGCAGAGAGGATCGTGAGGGTGAGCCAAAAAAGTGCAACACTGCGCATTGAGCCTCCACTGAGCGGGCGCGCGGTCTACGGATGATCTCCCCTCCGCCGTACCGGCGCGTTACGAGTCGGAGGCGAGGGCCCTAGAATGGGGAGAGGCTGAAGTTGGAGGTCAGAGGATGAGTTCAGGGCACGCAAGCAAACGGGCCGAGGCTCGACGACGAAGCCGGATCGCCGCACGCGAGCAAGCAGATACTGGCGAGGCATCACCAGAGGCGCTGCAGGTCGCCGCACCACCCACCCAACAGGTGGGCACAGCTGCCGTCAGTCCAACGAGAATCGGATTCAGCGCCGCGTTCCGTGGTTCATTCGGCAAGGTGTCGTTCAAGGACGACCTCCGTACACTTCCGCACATCGTGCGCACACGCGCCTTCTTTGTTCCACTCGCTGCCACGGCGGCAACCGTCGTGGTGGGAATCCAGCCTGGAGCACTTAGCACAAGCCTGGGGCAGCTTGCGGTGCAGACAATCCTCCTCCCGCCGGCGTTTGTTGTTGCCTTCATCGCCGGCATGCTGACCCGCCGCGGCTCATGGATGCTCGGCGGAATCTTCGGGATCATCACCTACGCTGGCTCACTCGTTGTTGGGAGCGTTGTCGACCTCTCAGCGCTGGATGCAGCAAATCCCGTGGGCTCGTTTCTTCAACGTAACGTTGCCAACCTGAATGATCTTGGCGCGCTCGCAGGAGATCTCTATGGTGTGATGATTGCGGGAATCTTTGCCGGCGCCTTCGCCGGATGGTATGGTCGATTCCTTCGCGCAATGTCACCACAGCCATCAACGCGCGAAGGGCGGCGCGACGGCGCGGCGCAGCGAAAGGGTGGCGGTCGCCGCTAGCGAACTAGATCAGCGTGAGCTGCAGGGCGATCACCACGATGACCCCAAGCACAAGGCTCAGGATGAGATAGATCGGATGCCGGATCTCGTTGCGCTTCAGTTTCGGTGCCATCTGATCGCTCCTCTCATGCTTCTTAGTCGCCAGAGATGCGGTCGCCAGCGTTACGGCGCTGGACAGCCCTCACCAAGATAAATGACCAGCGATGTCCGTGAGCCGAGCGCCTCAACGATAATCGTCGCCGTGCATGCGCCCTGATCGCGCGTCGCGCTGATCACGTAGCGGCGATCACGCTTGACCGGCGCCGGTACCTCCCAGGCGAGGAGGCGCAGCTCGTCCACCGCAGATTCCATGGCCGCCGCAACGCTCATCCGACTGAAGATCGCGCCGCTCGCCAACAGGTCAAGGCGCACCTCGGCGCTCCCCTCAGCGAGGAGAGGGAAGTCAACGGGGAGACGCCCCCAGATGCGCCCGTACTCGCTACTGATGACGCTCGCTGGTGAAGAGTCTCCGCTCGCACTCGGCGAGGCCTCACCTCCGCCGCACGCGGCCAGCAGCGTCAGTGTCAGCACTAGGAGCGCCACCGCGAGGCGGCTCGATCGGCGGGATGGAGTTGGGGCGAGGCGGACCAATGGGCGGGATGGAGTTGGGCGGAGGCCAAGATGGGGCAACACCTTGTGAGGATAGTGCCCCCGCCCTGCGAGCATAATAGTACAAATGTTCTTTTTATGCTGGGAGGGTTGCGAGGACGATGCCGACCAAGATCAGGACGAGCCCGGCGAGCTGCGGGGCTCGGAGGCGCTCCTTGTAGCCGAAGTAACCCCCCAGCACCACAATGATTGGGCCGAGTGAACTCAGAAGTGCGACCGCCCAGGTTGGACCCTCTTCGAGGGCGGCGGCGAAGACGAAGAAGGCGATCGTATCGCCGACCCCTATGAGTACGGCAAGAAGGAGGCTGCTCCTGGTGAGGGGGTGCCCCTCCCCGAGCAGGTCGGTTCGACCCCAGCGCGGGAGCGAACTCCGATATGCAT
>JBCLDV010000023.1:0-12789 GCA_038914275.1 Candidatus Limnocylindrus sp. | reverse complement strand
AGCCCAAGCAGGGCGATCCCACCTCCAACGGCGATCACGCCAGCAACGTGCGCAGCGGTGAGCTGTTCGTTGAGGAAGAGTGCCGCCAAGAAGGCGGAGAGCACACCGTAGGCAGAGATCGTGGGCGAGACCACGCTGAGCGGGCCGAGACGGAAGGCGGTGAAGACGGCGACGTATGAGACGCCGGCGCCCACGCCCATCAGCAGCGTGGCGCCAACAATCGCCGGGTCAAGAATCTGCGTGAGCGCGCCACGTGCAATCGCCACGATCCCCGCCAGGAGCAGTGAGGTACTCACCACGATCACCACCAGGCGAAGCGAGCCGATGCGCCGCCCAACATAGGTGGCCACAAGATCCATTGCGCCCCAGAGGGCGGCGGAGAGTAGGGCGAGGCTGAGGGGGCTCATCTCTTGATGCTAGCCTTCCGCGTGCTATTCTGCCGCTCCGCGTGGGGCTGTAGCTCAATTGGTAGAGCGCTACATTCGCATTGTAGAGGTAAGGGGTTCGAATCCCCTCAGCTCCACCATCACTCTGCTGGAGGCTGATGGTGATCGTCTGTTAGCGAACCGCACCGAGTGCTGGGGCGAGGCGCTGCAGCTCGCGCATTCGCGTTGACTCGTCGGGAAGATGACGCTCAACGATCTGTCGAAAGCGCACCCCGTGGCCGCGTGCGCGCAGATGTGCAAGCTCATGGACGATCACCGCCTCAAAGCAGGAGGGGGGTGCCATGACGAGGCGCCAGGATAGGGAGATCGTCCCGTCTGCAGATGCGCTCCCCCAGCGTGATGTCTGATCGCCAATGCGGAGCCGCGTCGGATGTACGCGCATCTCGGGGGCATAGACGGCGATCATCTGCTCCGCAACGCTGCGGGCTCGACGACGAAGCCATCCGCTGAGTCGTGTGCGCAGCAGCGATTCACTCGCCGCAACGTTTGCAGGGATCAGGATTTCACTATTAGCAACGGTGATCACCGCAACGTCGGCTGCGCGAATTGTATGTGCACGTCCCGCATATGGGATCAGTCCGCCGAGCACGAGTTGACCATCGGTACCGAGCGCCACCTTTCGGTCACGCAGCTCCGCAAGGGATCGCTCGACCCAGCGAGAACGTTCGGCAATGAATGCCTCCACCTCTCGGCGTGCGCGCACTTCACCTAGCCGCGCGGGGACGACCGCCTCCAGTCCGCGCTCCGGATCAATATGGAGCGTTAAACGGCGCGCGCGCGGGCTGCGGATCAGCGTGTACGGGTGCGTGGGGTTCTCTTTGCTACTCACGGAGGCGATTGTCGCACGACCAGCTGGGCGAAGGTGTGCGATGCTTTCTCCATGTCCACCCCCACCTTGAGTCGTCGCAGTCGTACCGCGATCTACGTTGCGGTCTTCCTCGCCTTCATCGACAACTTCGCCCTCTTGCCAGTGATTGGGCCGCGCGCGCAGGAGCTTGGCGGCACACCATTCTTGGTCGGGATTGCGATCGCCGCCTACTCGCTTGCGAATCTTGCCTTTGATCCAATAGGCGGCGTGCTCGCCGATCGCCTGGGGCGACGACGCGTTGTGGTGGCGGCGCTGGTGATCAGCCCCGCCGCAATCGCCGTCTATGCGCTCGCCGATTCGCTCCCCCTCTTCCTGCTCGCACGTGTCGTCCACGGTGCCTCTGGTGGCGTCCTCGCTGCGGCGCTCTTTGCGCTGCTCGGTGACGTGGCGGCACCTGGTGAACGTGGCAAGACGCTCGGTCGGGCCGGCGCGCTGATCGGCGTGGCCGCCGTTGTCGGTCCCGCTAGCGCCGCGCTCGTCTCCAACGTGGCGGGCATCAACGCCGTCTTCCTTGGCCTCGCCGCCCTGATCGCAGTTGGCCTTCTCGCCGTGCTCCCCCTCCTCCCAGAGACGCTTCCACCCGTCGCTGCCGCCGCCCGTCGGCCTGGTGCCTGGCGCCGTATCCTCTCCAACCGCAACCTGCGGGTGGCACTCCTCGCAATCTTCGGCCTTGAGGCGGCGGTCGGCTCCATCACCGGATTCATTAAAGACGGCCTGATCCAGCGTGCGCTTGAGAGTGGTCAGGACGCAGAGGCGGCGCTGCGCTACGCCACAGGCGCGAGTGGTGGGCTCTTCAGCGTCTTTGGCCTGGTTGCGATCGTCGTCATGCTGAGCCGTTTCGCAAAGCGTGTGGATTCGCGCGGTCCTTTCGGTATCTCGCTCGTTGGACTCGGAGCACTCTTCACCGCACTCCTGCTGCTCTCCATCAGCCCAACGCTGGAGGTTGATCTGGTGGCGATGCTGCTCTACGGCGTTGGCTACGGCCTGATCTTCCCCGCCGCCGCCGGTGCGATTGCGATCGCGGCAGATCCGGGCGAACGCGGGCGCGCGAACGGCGCCTTCAACCTCTCGTTCGATCTTGGAATCTCTGCAGGGCCCATCCTTGGCGGCACGCTCACCACGCTGATCGTGGGCCTCACCCCCTTCTCCGGTGGGCTCCTCCTCGTAGCGGGCGCGCTGCTGCTGCTCCCGATCGTGGCGCGCGAACGCTCCTGATACACTCGCCAGCCTTGGGGCTATAGCTCAGTTGGTAGAGCGCTTGCATGGCATGCAAGAGGTCAAGGGTTCGAATCCCTTTAGCTCCACCAAGCACTCGGCGGCTCACTCGCGCCAGAGGGTACGCTTGAGGAGGAGAGGAGCCCTGCACCGTGGCTGATCTAGACGAACGTTTGGAGCGCTACGACCCTCGCCAGATTGAGCCGCGCTGGCAGGCCCACTGGGAGTCCCTCGGCCTCCACACCACCGACCTTAGCGATGCCTCAAAGCCGCGCTACTACCTGCTCACCATGTGGCCATACCCTTCTGGCGATCTACACATCGGCCACTGGTATGTGCAGACGCCAACGGATGCGATCGCGCGATACAAGCGCGCGAAGGGCTTCAACGTCTTCTACCCGATCGGCTTTGATGCCTTCGGCCTCCCAGCTGAGAACGCCGCGATCAAGCGCGGGACACATCCTCGCGAGTGGACCACGAAGAATATGGAGAACATGCGCCGCCAGCTGCGCAGCATGGGCGCCTCGTTCGACTGGTCAAAGGAGGTGGTCACCTGCGACCCCGCCTACTTCCACTGGAACCAGTGGATCTTCCTGAAGTTTTACGAGAAGGGCGTCGCATATCGAAAACAGGCGCCGGTCGACTGGTGCCCCTCATGCCAGGTGACGCTGGCGCGCGAACAGGTGGAGGGGATTGATCGCGTCTGCTGGCGCTGTTTCACTCCGGTGACCAAGCGCGATCTGACGCAGTGGTTCTTCAAGATCACGGACTACGCCGATGAACTGCTCTCATTTGAAGGACTCAACTGGCCAGAGCCGATCCGAGCGATGCAGACGAACTGGATCGGCAGGTCAGAGGGCGCCGAGGTGGACTTCACCGTAGCCAAGTCAGCAGAGCACGCTGGCGGTGAGAAGTTGCGCGTCTTCACCACGCGACCAGACACACTACATGGTGCAACCTTCATGGTGCTCGCGCCAGAGCACCAACTCGTAGAGAGGATCACGAGCCCCGCGCAGCGTGAGAGCGTTGCGGCCTACATTGAGGCGACGAAGCGGAAGTCTGAAATTGACCGCCTCTCCACCTCAAGGGAGAAGAGTGGGGTCGCAACTGGCGCCTTCGCGATCAATCCGGTGAACGGCGAAGAGATTCCAATCTGGATCGCGGACTATGTGCTGGCCGGCTACGGCACCGGCGCGATCATGGCGGTCCCCGCCCACGATGAGCGCGACTACGAGTTCGCCCAGCGCTTCGGCCTCCCGATCCGCACCGTTGTTGCCCCCGCGGAACTCGCTGCGCGACCAGATGAAGTTCCACTCCCCTACGTCGAGAAGATCAGCGGTGCCGCCGTAGCGGTGAACAGCGGCAGCTGGAGCGGCGCCGCGTGGCCCGCCTCATTCGAGCAGGCGATCAGCGCGGTGGAGCGCGCCGGTGCTGGCGAGCGCGCAACTACGTACCGCCTCCGTGACTGGCTGATCAGCCGCCAACGCTACTGGGGGACGCCGATCCCAATCATCCACTGTGCAACGTGCGGCCCTGTTGGCGTCCCAGTAGAAGAGCTCCCCGTCATGCTCCCAGACGAGGTTGACTTCAAGCAGACAGGCGAGTCACCACTCAAGAGCGCATCAGCGTGGCTGAACGTCCCCTGCCCGAAGTGTGGTGGGCCGGGTCAGCGCGAGTCGGACACCATGGACACCTTCGTTGACTCGTCGTGGTATTGGTACCGCTACCTCTCGCCGAACTTTGGCGGCGGCCCCGTTGACCGAAACCTGGTTGATGCCTGGTGTCCAGTGGATCAGTACACCGGCGGCGCCGAGCATGCGGTGATGCACCTGCTCTACTCGCGCTTCTTCACCAAGGCGCTGCGCGACCTTGGGCTGATTGCTGAGTCAGAGCCGTTCACGCGCCTCTTCAACCAGGGACAGATCCTGGGGAGCGACGGCGAGCGGATGAGCAAGTCACGCGGCAATGTAGAAGATCCCGATGCGCTCGTTACACGGCACGGCGCCGACGCGGTGCGCCTCTTCTTGATGTTCATGGGCCCATGGGATCAGGGCGGCCCGTGGTCTGGAAGTGGCATCAGCGGCATCGTCCGCTTCCTCGGTCGTGTCTGGACGTTGGCGCTTGATCCGCACGGGAAGGAGCGAGGTGATCCGAACGCCGGCACACTGCCGCACGGCGAAGATCAGGCCGCGGGAGAGCTCGTCATCCGCCGCGCCGCACATAAGGCGATCGCCGGCGTGGAGGCGGATATTGAGGCCTTCCGCTTCAACACCGCAGTGGCAAAGCTGATGGAGTTTGCCAACGCGCTCTTCCCATACCGTGGCAGCTCGGTTGCCGGTGGCGCAGCGTGGAGCGAGGCGATCGACTACCTCCTCGCCGCACTCTCCCCCATGGCGCCGCACCTCAGCGAAGAGATGCACAGTCGCCTGCAGGCTGAGCGTGGCATCAGCATTGGCGACCCACGCTGGCGCTCAATCCATCAACGCGACTGGCCAACCGTTGACGCTACGCTCCTCACGGAGAGCACGCGCGAGCTCCCAATCCAGGTGAACGGGAAGCTCCGTGACAAGTTAACGATCGCCGCCAACGCCACAGAGGCGGAGATTGAGGCGCTCGCACTCGCATCGGATAAGGTGAAGATCGCACTGGAGGGTCGCCCGGTAAAGAGGGTGATCCACGCCGGCGGACGGCTCGTCAATATTGTTGGATAGTAGGATCGCTGGATAAAGAGATCGTTGGATAGTAGGGAGGTCATCGTGAACGAGAAGATCAAGATCGGCGCACTCATCTGGCCGCAGTTCACGGAGTGGTCCTCCGTGCGATCCATGGGCGTCACCGCCGATCGTGTCGGCTACGACACCCTCTGGACATGGGATCACGTCTATCCGATCATCGGCAGCCCGAACGGCCCAATCTTTGAGGGCTGGTCAACGCTCGTCGCATGGGCAGAGGCAACATCGCGCGTTCGCATCGGCCTGATGGTTGGCGCGAACACCTTCCGCGAGCCAACCCTCACCGCAAAGCTCGCCACCACGCTCGACCACATCTCCGGCGGACGCGCCATCCTTGGCATCGGCGCCGCCTGGTTTGAAGAGGAGCACGAGCACTTCGGGCTGAACTTCGGTGATGGTTTCCCTGAGCGACTCCGCTGGCTCGGCGAGGCGCTCCCGATCATGCGTGGCATGCTCGACGGCACCGAACCTACGGCGACCGGCCCGCGCTACAAGGCGAAGACGGTTCGGAACCTCCCGGCTCCCGTGCAGAAGCACCTGCCGATCTTTATCGGTGGTGGCGGTGAGCAGGTGACGCTAAAACTAGTGGCGAAGTACGGTGACGGGAACAACGTTGGCGGCACGCCGGAGCAGGTTGCGCATAAGGAGGAGGTGCTCCTCAAGCACTGTGCCGCCGTTGGTCGCAACCCTGATGAGATCGAGCGCACCGTTGGGATCGGCAACGTGGTGATCCGAAACAACCCAGCCGAAGCGCAGAAGATCTACGAGGCGCAGTTCGCCAAGAACGGCATCTCCCCACTCTGGGAGCGCCAGCCCGTGGGTAGCGTCGACCAGATCGTGGAGCATCTCGCTCCATACGTCAGGCTCGGCTACAAGCACCTGGTCGCTAACTTCCCCACGCCGCACGATGAAGAGTCCCTGATCCGCTTCGCCGAGGAGGTCAAGCCCGCGTTGGAGAAGATCTAGCCCGCCGATACGCGCGCACTACGTTGCCAGCGCAAGGATGCGCTAATGCAGATCGGCAGTTATAAGATCACGCCTCGCATCGGATTCGCGATAGTGACGCTTCTGACGCTCCTGGCGACCGCCTCCGCCCTCCTCGCCACGCCAACGAACGCGGTGGTCATTGAAACGCTCCCCCTCAACTCTCCGGTCACAACGTCCGAACCAACGGATCTGATCCGCGTAGAGATCAGTGGAGGAGTCGCACAGCCTGGGGTGATCTCGCTACCTAAAGGGTCGCGCCTCATTGATGGCGTGAGCGCTGCCGGGGGTTGGGGTGAGCGCGTAGATCCCCTCCGCGTAGAACTCTGCCTCAACCTCGCAGCGCCGCTAGAGGATGGAAGCGCAATACGGGTACCCACTCGTGACGATCGACTCCTACTTGGCCTTACCGGAGTGGAGTGCGGGCCGCTCTACTCAACTGCTGCAGAGATTGTTGCAGCACCAACTGGCGGTGGGGCAGAGACGGGTGCGACCGGAGGAAAGATCGATCTGAATAAGGCAACGGCAGAGCAGCTCGACACGCTGCCAGGGATCGGCCCTGTAACGGCGGCAAAGATCATCGCGTCGCGTGCTGAATCACCATTCATCATCGTGGACGACCTGCGCGCCCGTGGGCTGATCAGCGAACGAGTCTTAGTGGAGATCCGCGCACTCGTCACCCCGTGAGCTCTGAGGTCCAGGGCGCGGCGCCACGACTCGCTGGCCGGGCTGGCGCGGCGGCGCTCGCCGCACTTGTGGCCGCGCACCTCTTCCTTCTCCCGCTCCCTTCACGGACGCTCGAGGTGTTGGCGCTCCTACTGACTGCCGCTTCACTCACGCTCTTGCTGATCCTCAAACCTACGGGGCAACCGCACCTCCGCGCGGCGTCCCTCGGTGCGCTCTTGATCGCGGCTCGAATCGTTGCGGGTGGGCTGCCGATCCCTGCGGTCGATGAGGCAACGTTCGCATCTGGGGAGCGAGCGGTTGAGGGGCAGGTCAGTGCCGTCCTCGCACCACTGCGTGGCGCACAGCGCTTCCTTCTTGATGTTGACGGGGTTCGCATCTCCGTTGAGGCGCCGCCGAACCCAGCACTGCGCGTTGGTGACCGAATCGAAGCGACGCTCGAATTTCGAGGGTCGGCTCCTGAGGTGCGCGAGCGTGCGCGCGTGCGCGGGATCCAGGCAACCGCAAGGACACGAAGCGTCACGCTCATTGCGCGCGGGGGTCCACTGGAGTGGCTACGCTCCCGAATGGGTGACGACCTTGAACGGGTGATCCCCGCCCCTGCCGGCGGTTTCGCCGCCGCCATCGTGGTAGGCCTCAGGGAGCGAGTGGATGAGCGGCTCGCCGACGCCTTCACCGCAACGGGGCTCGGACACGTGGTCGCCCTCTCCGGCTGGAATGTGGCGATCACGATGGCGGTTGCGGACCGCGTACTACGCCGCCTCACACTCAGGCGTCGGCGCTGGTCGCTGATTGCGATCGCCCTCCTCTACGGGCTCCTTGCCGGCGCGAGCGCAAGCGTCATCCGCGCAAGCGTCATGAGCGCAGCGGCGCTGGTCGCCGCAGCGGGCGGGAGACGCGGCGCTGGTGCCGTTGCACTCTCCCATGCAGTGCTCGCCCTCCTCGTCTTTGATCCTGCGATCGCTTACGACGCCGGCTTCCGCCTCTCTGCGCTGGCAACGGCGGGACTGCTCGCAAAGAGCGCCGACTGGTCCGCGGCGGCTCAAGGTGTCGGAGCGCGCCTCCCTGCGCCGCTACGGCGCCCGTGGTCACTAATCGCTGACGATGTGGCGATCAGTCTCGCGGCGCAGGCGGCAACACTCGGCATTGTCATTGCACTCTTCGGCCGCGTTGCGATCTGGTCCATCCCACTGACCCTGCTGATCGCCCCCCTCATCCCCGTGGCCACCGGGGCGGCACTCCTTGCAATAGTGGCCGGAGAGATCGCACCACTGTTAACTGGGCCGCTTGCGCTGATACCGAACCTACTCGCACTCCCAGCGAGCGCACTCTTCCGTACGGCGTCGTGGATCGCCGAAGCTGGATCGCAACTTCCACTCAACAACCTACTCGTACCACGCACCGCAACACTCCCACTCGGTGTGGGGCTCTCACTGCTCGGACTTGCCGCACTCCTGAATCGAGGGGCGCCACAGCGCGAGCCTGCAGAGGAGCCCGCTCCGAACCTTGGCCGACGCGTTCCAGTGGTCGCTGGTGTTGTGCTCCTCCTTGCGAGCTCGCTCCTCTCAGGGAGTAGCGCGGCGCCACGTGGCTCCCTCCGCATTGCCATCCTGGATGTTGGACAGGGTGACGCCGTCCTTGTGGAGTACCAGGGGCGACGGATGCTCATTGATGGAGGCCCAGATCCGGCTCGCCTCAGCGTGGAACTTGACGCCCTCATCCCGTCATGGGATCGAAAGATCGATCTCCTCGTTGCAAGCCACCCACATGAAGATCACCTTGCAGGACTACCGAAGCTGCTGGACCGTTACCAGATTGGATCGGTAATCGGCGCCGAAACGCGAGGTGGGGGCCCAGCATCCGCCAGTTGGAACGAAATCATGCAACAAGGCAACATCCAGTATCACAGCGTCACAACTGGGAGTTCGTTCATGTTGGGAGGTGCTCGACTTGAGGTGCTCTGGCCAGATCCTGCGGCGCTCAGGTACGAACCAACCGATGGAGGGAGTGCGCTGAACAATCGATCGATTGTGCTGCGACTAGATATTGATGGATTCTCTGCGCTCTTCACTGGCGACATTGAGTCAGACGTTGACGCATGGATTGCGCAACGTCTGCGTGGGCCAGTCGACCTACTGAAAACTCCGCACCATGGAAGTGCGACCGCCTCAAGTAGAACGCTGCTCGCCGCTGCCGATCCGCGCCTCTCCGTGATCTCCGTTGGCGAGCGAAACAGCTACGGCCATCCCGCAGCCTCAACCATGGATCGGCTCGGGGAGCGCGGGGGTGCGGTGCTACGTACTGACCTTAATGGGACCGTTGTCGTCACAATTGATCCGAGTAACCCTACGCACATCGCCGTGGAGGCGAGTGGTCGGCCACCCGCTGTACCCGCACGGGATCTGATCGGCGTGGGACAGGGCTGGCTTGATTTTGGGACGCTCGCACCTGATGCACTCTGGCCAACAACGCGGATCGCTGGTGTGCTCGCTGACGCGCAGGCTGGCTGTGCACTCCCACCCGCTACCATCGGCGCATGGCAAAGCCTACGAACCCTGCGGTACTCCTCGCCTGGGGCGATGACCTCCTCCTGATCGAGGAGTCTGTTGATGCGCTCTCAAAGGCGCTCGCCGGTTCAGGGGAGGGGGCTCCCGACCGCATCAGGCTCAAGGCGGAGGGGCGCGGCTCTGGAAACGGCAGCGTGGTGCTGAGCGAGCTCGCGCAGAGGCTCGCCACAGGTGGGCTCTTTGGCGGCGGGACGTTGGTGGTGGTGGCCGGTGCGGGGCGGTTCGCACAGACGAAGGAGCTGCGTGCAGGCGTTGCTGCAGCACTCGCGAACATCGCGCCAGGGAATGCGGTCGCGCTCGTTGACCAGCGCGCACGACGACCAAACCTACGCGGCGAACATCCAGAGGGACCAGGCGAACTCGGAGGGATGGTGCTAGACGTGGGCGGCGCGGTGGTTGGCTGCATCTCACCAGGGCCAGGGGAGCTGGCACCGTGGATCAGCGCACGCGTGAAAGTTACGGGGCGCGAGATTGCAGGTGACGCAGCTCGGGAGATCGCAGAGCGACTCGGCGCAGAGGTGCGTGAACCAGACCTAGACCGGAGTGGGGTGCGGATGACGGCGGCGGTTGAACTTGAGAAGCTGATGCTTACCGTGCCGAGCGGCGCGATCTCCGTGCGGGACGTGGATGCGCTGGTTGCAGATCGAGGGATCGGCTCGCTCTTCGCGTTCGCCGATGCGATCGTGGCGCGCAACGGACCGCTCACTGCAAAACATCTCGGTCGCGCGATCGCAGAGCCTGGACCCATGGTGGTGGCAACGCTGCACCGAAAGTTTCGCGATCTTGCACAGATCCACGGGGCGGTGATTGAAGATGGGCAACCAGTCGGTCAGGTTGCGCGAGAGATCGGCATACACGAGCACCCTGCAAAGAAGCTCGCAGAGGCGGCGCGGCGCTGGAGCGGTCGCCAGATCGCCGACGCGATCACAGCGCTTGTAGAGTTAGACGCCATCTCTAAGGGGGGCGGCAAACGAGCGTGGGGACCTGCACTCACGAGCTGGAGCGCCGCTCGGATCGGTTAGGCGCGTCCCGTATCGGAGTAGGAGCTACTGGATGCGGAGGAGGACCTTCGCAGACGCCCAGAGTTGTTCCAGTTTGTAGTAGTCGCGCTCCGGCGGTGTGAAGATGTGCACGATCACGCTCCCATAATCAAGGACGATCCAGTGAGATCTTGGTGAGCGGTGTCGATGTGCGGGGGTCACCCCTTCAGCGGCTAGCCCGTCCACAATGTTCGCCGTAATCGCAGCGAGTTGCGGCTCTGAACCGCCAGTGCAGATCACGAACGCCTCAGCGATCGTGGTGAGGCCGGCGACGTCAAGCACGATAATGTCCGCCGCCTTCTTATCTTCTGCCAGCATGGCGGCCTTCCGCGCAAGGTCGTACGGTTCAATGGCCGCCTGCTTCTGATTCACCCGTTCAGCCTACCTGAGGCGTCAGGTTGCGGGATCAACAGGGATGTCATCGGGCTCAATCGGTCGCTTCAAGACCAACTCTGGACGATCAAGATAGAGGCCACTCACCTTGATGTACTCCTCAACGGCGGTCGGGACCAGATAGCGAAGTGAACGTCCACGAGCGGCGAGTGCACGGAGCTCACGACTCGCATGGGAGAGGTGGAATCCATCAAGGTAGAGGAAGCGATCTTCCCGACCCGGGAAGTGTCGCGTCAGCCAGACACGATCTGGGGTTGGCGTCCCTGGGCGTGGGAGCGCCGCAACACGCGCAAGGTCAAGGATCGCTGTGGGGTCCTCCCACTCATGAAAGCCGAGAAGCGATTCAACGGAGAGGATCAGGTAGAGCTCGTGCGGCGCATCCTTCGCACTCGTTGCGGCGAGCTCACGTAGCGTATCCACCGTAAATGAGAGGCCGGGGCGATCAAGTTCCGCGCGGCTCAACTCAAAATGAGGATTTCCCGCAATCGCCAACTCCACCATCTTGCAGCGCGTCTCCGCATCCGTGACACGATCCCGCAACTTGTGGGGTGGTCGCGCCGCGGGAACAAAGATGACGCGGTCAAGCTTCAGCAGTTCGCATGCCGCCTGACCGAGCGCAAGGTGACCGTCATGGATCGGATCAAACGTTCCGCCGAGCACGCCGATCTTGCTCACTGGCTCCCCTCCGAGCTGCCCGCTGCCGCCTCTTCGAGTGTTTCGCCTAACTCCTCCAGATCAAGGCTGCTCGCGTCCACCGCGTCTGCCGCATCCGCCGCATCAAGGAGTTCCGTCTCGTCTGGATCTTCCCACTCAAGGACGAGCGCGCCGATCGCCACGGAGTCGCCTGCGCGGCAGCCCGCCTTGCGAAGCGCCTCTTCAATGCCCTGTCGCTTCAGTTCGTGGTGGAATCGCTGAGCGGACTCATCGCGCGCAAAGTCCGTCTGGTGGACCAGCCGCTCAATGGCCTTGCCGCGCACGCGGAATACGTCGCCCTCGCGGCTCACCTCAAATCCTGAGATGGCGATCGGGTCAATGCGATGCACCACAACTCCGGCAGGCTCCGTTGGGAGCGCAAGGGTTTCAGCATCTGGGAGGAGCTCTGCGAGCTCGTTGCGGAGATCTTGGATCCCCTCGCCGAGTGCGCCACCAAGCGCCGAGCAGGCGACGCAGTTCAGTCCGAGTGCCGCAAAGCCATCACGGAGTTCTTGCAGGCGATCACGTACGCCCGGTCGGTCGATCTTGTTGAGCATGATAAGTGTGCTCTTCTCCAGCAGTGCCGGGTTGTGTGCGGCGAGCTCTCCTCGGATGATCGCCGCGTCACGAAGTGGATCAGCCGCAGAGGCATCCACCACGTGTACCAAGATGCGCGTGCGCGAGGCGTGCCGTAGAAAGGCGAATCCGAGTCCAGCCCCCATTGAGGCGCCTTCAATCAGCCCTGGCAGGTCGGCGATGGTGGGGCGGCGACCATCCTCAAGGCCGAACTCAATGACTCCAAGGTTCGGCTCGAGCGTGGTAAACGGGTAGTCGCCAATCTTCGGCTGCGCGGCGGTGAGTGCGGCGAGCGTGGTGGACTTCCCTGCATTCGGCAGGCCAACGAGTCCAACATCGGCGATGAGGCGCAGTTCAAAGCGCACCTCCCGGATCTCGCCAGGCTCACCCTTCTGCGCGTGGCGCGGCGCCTGATGTGTAGCGGTAACGAAGTGGGCATTGCCGAGTCCACCACGTCCGCCACGGACGATCATCACACGCTGTTCGCGCGAGACGATGTCAGCGATCAGGTCGCCACTCACCGCGTCAAAGATTGCGGTCCCTGGCGGGACTCCAATCTCAAGGTCTCTGCCCGCCTTCCCATGCGACCTC
>JBCLDV010000022.1:0-12880 GCA_038914275.1 Candidatus Limnocylindrus sp. | reverse complement strand
GCCGTGCCTTGACGCGCCGTACCGGATCCCATCGTAGCGCGCAAGGTTCGCCGAGGCCTCTGCCGGCGCAATGATGTAGTACGTCGCGAGCGCATGCTCCGTGGTCGGGAGGCTCACCTCGTCAATCGTCGCACCCGCCGACTCCAATTCGGCAACCGCCGCACGCACGGCCGCCTCTACGCCAGGCTCCATGCCCGCAACAAAGTACTCCTTTGGAAGCGCAAAGCGCCTCCCCTTTAACGAGCTCGCCGCCTGGTCTCCCTGTGGAAGCCTCAACAGTGCCGCATCGACTGGGGTTGCAGAGCTCGTCGCATCGCGCGGATCGGCGCCAGCAATCGCGTGCAGCAGGATCGCCGCGTCCTGCGCAGTGCGCGCGAAGGGGCCAACCTGGTCGAGCGACGAAGCGAACGCAACGATGCCGTAGCGTGAGACGCGACCGTAGGTTGGCTTCATCCCCGTAATGCCCGTGAGGCTCGCCGGTTGGCGGATGGAGCCACCCGTATCAGTGCCAATGCTCAACGGGGCATGAAGGGCCGCCACTGCGGCGGCGGATCCACCAGAGGAGCCACCAGGGACACGATCACGAGCCCACGGGTTCACGGTTCGCTTGTAGGCGCTGAATTCCGTTGAAGATCCCATCGCGAACTCATCCATATTCGTCTTACCAAGGATCAGCGCGCCTGCGCTCTTCAACCTTGCAGCGATCGTTGCATCGTATGGGCTCACATAGCCTTCAAGGATCTTTGAGCCGGCGGTCGTTGGCGTGCCAATCAGATTTACAAGATCCTTCAGCGCCACAGGGATGCCAAGGAGCGGCGGAAGTACATCGAGTGCCGCGCTGCCAGCCGACCGAGCCGCCGCATACGTTGCATCGGCGGCGGCAGCCTCGCTACGCACGTCATCGGCGCGAATGTGAAGCCATGCACCGAGCGCAGCATCTTCGCGTGTGATTGCGCCGAGGAGCGCCTCAACCACCTCTGTTGATTGATACTCGCCAGCGCGGTATCCAGCACGCAGCTGTGTGGCCGTGGCACGGCGCAGTACGGCGCTCAACCGTCCGCCTCTTCGCTGAGGATCGCTTGAACGCGCACGAAGTCTCCGCTGCGTGATGGCGCGTTCTGGAGTGCGAGCTCCACGGGGAGTGAAGCTTGCGGCACATCTTCGCGGAGTGGCATCTGCTGAACGATCGTCTGCGCACTCGCCGTCACCGCGGAGGTGTCAACCTCGGCGAGGCGGCTCCACTGCTCGAGGATCAGGTTGAGGTCGCCCTGGAGCTTCTCCACCTCGTCTGGGGTGAGGCCGAGGCGCGCGAGCGCCGCAACCTTCTCCACCTCCAGGCGCGTGAGTTTGCTCATGAGGGAATCCTACCCGCCCGACGCAGACTCCCCGAGAAGTGCGAGGAAGCCCGCATCATCCACGATGCGGATGCCGAGCCGCTCAGCTTCGGCACGCTTACTCCCCGCCCTCTCTCCCGCCACAAGGAGGGTCGTCTTGGAGGTCACAGCGTCCGCCACCACTCCACCCGCGGCGCGAATTCGCTCTTGCGCCTCGCGCCGGCTCAGGCCAGAGGCGACGAGCGTCCCAGTCACCACAACCAGCTCGCCGCTGAGCGGTCCGGAGCCGCCCGAGGCGGGTGCACCCGCGGTTGGCGTTAGTTCAACGCCAACCGCGATCAGGTCGGTGAGTGCCGTTGCCGTCGTGGGATGAGAGAAGTAGCGCACGATGCTCTCGCCAACTACCGCACCCACCCCGTTCACCGCCGTTAGCTCTTCTAGGGTCAGTTGCTGCAGCGTTGCCGCAACCCGGAGACCCCAGTTGTCACCAGCTGGCACGCGACGCGAGAGCTCCACTGCAAGATCGCGCGCCGTTGTCTCGCCAACGTGACGAATGCCGAGCGCCACAAGGACGCGCCAGAGCTCCTGACGCCTCCGGCGCCCAAGCTCTCCCAGCACGCTGTCGATGCGATTCGCGCTCCCCCTCTTTGCGTTGGCGGCGACGCTGCCCATTCGATCGAGGCCATCAAGGTCACTCGCAGTAAGCGTAAAGAGATCGGCGAGACGACGGACGCGCTTGCGATCAACGAGCTGCTGCAGGAGCTTCTCGCCGAGCCCTTCAATGTCGAACGCACCCCGACCAACCGCATGGCGCAGCCCTTCAAAGATCTGCGCCTCGCACCAGGGGTTCGGGCAGCGGTGACGCACCTCATCGCGCACCACCTCACCGCCACACGATGGACAGCGCGTCGGCATCTGAAATTCCGCAAGCCTCCCACCCCGCCGCTCCGGGAGACTGCGGACCACCTCAGGGATCACGTCGCCCGCCTTTTGAAGGATCACCACATCTCCAATGCGCACATCCTTGCGGCGGATCTCATCGATGTTGTGGAGAGTGGCGCGCCGAATGGTTGAGCCTGCGAGGAGCACCGGCTCCATCTCCGCCACGGGGGTGAGATAGCCGGTGCGACCGACCTCCACGACGATGTTCAGCAGTTTCGTCGTGACCTGCTCAGGCGGAAACTTGTAGGCGATCGCCCACTTCGGCGAACGCGAGATGAAGCCGAGCGCCTCCTGATCCTCTACAAGATCAACCTTCAGCACCGCGCCATCTGTCTCGTAGTCAAGATCGTGGCGCCCACTCTCCCACTCAGCAAGGAAGGAGGCGGCACCAGCGGCGTTCAGGCCGGCTCGCGCATGCACCTCAATTGGGAGGCCGAGCGCGTGAAGCCGCCACAACGAAGCACTCTGTGCCGCGGGCTGCGGCTCCATGAAGAGTTGATAGGCGAAGAAGGCGAGCCGCCGCTCCGCGGTGATGCGCGAATCCTTCTGCCGCAGCGAGCCCGCGGCGGAGTTTCGCGGATTCGCGTAGAGCTGCAGCCCCTCCTCCTCGCGCGCGGTGTTCAACGCCGCGAAGGCCTCCTTCGGCATGTAGACCTCGCCACGAACCTCCGCATCAATCGGCTCGTTCAGTCGCTGCGGGATCACGGTGATGGTGCGCACATTTACGGTCACATCCTCCCCTGTGGATCCGTCACCGCGCGTAGCGGCTCGCGTCAGGAGGCCTCGCTCGTAGCGGAGGCTGATCGCGAGTCCATCGATCTTCAACTCGGCAACAAGTTCTGGCTCGCGACCACCCAGCCCCTTCGCCGCACTCGCCACGAAGGCGGCCACCTCCTCTGGGGAGAAGGCGTTGGAGAGGCTGAGCATGGGGCGCTCATGGCGCACCTCCCCGAGCGAGTCGCCACCTCCGCGTGGCCCAACCCGCTGCGTCGGCGAATCTGACGTCTGCAGTTCAGCGTACGTTGACTCCAACTCTTCAAGCTCACGGCGCAGCGCATCATATGCTGCGTCTGGCATGCGCGGCGTATCAGCAACGTAGTAGTCGCGATCGGCGGCGTTGATCAGTGCGACCAGCTCCTGATGTCGCTGCACTGCCGCAACCCGCAACTTCACCATCAGAGGATCTCCAGTGCGGCGATGCTCGCAACAAGCGTCTTCACGCCGATGCCAGCGAAGGCGATCGTCACCTCTTCATCGCTTCGCGTGAGACGCGAGGTCACCACGACGCCCTTCCCGAAGCGTGCATGCTCCACACGATCACCATCGCGGAAGTATCGCTCACCAGGAATCCGCGCCCGCTGCGGTGCTATCCGCCGTTCACGTAGCGGCGCAGGGGCCAGCTCCTCCGCGTCGTCGCTCGGTGGGAAGGCGTCGTCACTCGGCGAAAAGGCGTCGTCGCGTTCCATGCGACGACCACTCGCCCACGGTGGGACGCGCCCGACCGGACGCGAAAGCACTGGCTCATCGTGATCTGGATCGCCCCCCTCTTCATCGACTCCTTCATCAAATTTACCGGTGCGAAGCGAACCGGAGCGTGCACCTGCGGCGTAGGCGCGTCGCTTCGCCTCAAGGTCACGCCCTGGCCGAAACGCACCCGTTGGCGCGCCTGGCTCGCCGCTCCCTTCGCGCCACGACTCACCACCCGCGAATCCGGCGCGCGCAGAACGGAAGCCAGCAACGCCGCGACCGAAGCGTGTTGCACCCTCCGTGCGAGGGTCATCATCATTCGCAACCTCCAGCAACTCCTCGGGGATCTCCGCGAGAAAGCGTGACGGGACGCCGTCGCCGCCCCCCCAACCGCGACGGATCGCATACGAGAGGAAGAGCCGCCGCTTCGCTCGTGTGATGCCGACGTAGCAGAGGCGTCGTTCCTCCTCCATCTGCTCCTGATCCATCAGTGCGCGACTGTGTGGGAAGAGGCCTTCGGTCAGGCCAGAGATGAAGACGGTCGGCCACTCCAGCCCCTTCGCCGCATGCAGCGTGATCAGTGTCACCCGCTCTTCATCGTTATTAAGCGCATCCTGATCGGCAACGAGCGCCGTCTCTTCCAGGAATCGATCAATCGCGTCGAGCGGCTCCAGCTCAAGGAAGCGCCCTGCGATCCCGCGAAGTTCGAGCAGGTTCGCCCAGCGCTCCTCCCCCTCCACCCCTTCGCTCGCAAGGTGTGCGCGTAAGCCCGACTCGCTGTAGACGGCGTCGAGCAGTTCGGGGAGGTCGATCACGGCGAGGCGGGTGCGCAGACGTGCGATGAGGTCTGCGACGCTTGCGAGCGCCGTACGTGCACGAGGAGCGATCCCCGCCACCTCTCCGCGACCCGCAGCGGCGATCACGAGGCCGAACGGGGCACCATCTGGCGCGTCTGGGTGTGGTGCTGCGGCGGCGCGAAGGAGATCCAGCGTCTTCTCGCCAATGCCGCGCGGCGGAACGTTGATGATCCGCTCGAACGAGATGCGGTCGGTATCACTGCGCAGGACGCGAAGCCAGGCGAGTGCATCTTTCACTTCGCGACGCTGATAGAAGCGCGTGCCACCGATCAACTGGTACGGGATTGAGCGGCGCAGCAGTGCTTCCTCGATGGCTCGAGACTGCGCGTTGGTGCGGTAGAGGATCGCCACGCCACCGAGCGACTCGGGCTCTTCGCCCTTCACATCTGCGCCCTTCGTGCCACGCCTCCCCTTCCGCGGGGAGGTGAGCTCCTCCACTCTGCGAACGATCCAGGCCGCCTCATCTTCCGCGTTGAAGCCTCCGTACACGGGGATCGGCAGTCCCCCCTCCTGATCCGTCCAGAGCCGCTTCGCCTTGCGTCCGCGATTGTTGGAGACCACACCGTGCGCCGCATCAAGGATGGACTGCGTGGAGCGGTAGTTCTGTTCGAGCGCGATCACCTCCGCCTTCGGCCAATCACGTTCAAAGTCCAAGATGTTGCGAATGTCTGCGCCGCGCCATGAGTAGATGGACTGGTCGTCATCCCCCACCACGCAGAGATTGCCGTGCCCGGCGGCGAGCTCGCGGATCCAGGCGTACTGGATGCGGTTCGTATCCTGATACTCATCAACATGGAGGTATTCCCACTTTTGGCGATACCGCTCTGCAACCTCCGGTGCCTCACGCAGCAGTCGCAGCCCATCAATCAGTAGATCATCAAAGTCAAGCGCCTCCAAGCGCTTCAGCTCCTTCGCGTAACGACGCGCCATTCCCGCGATCAGCCGCTCGTGATGCGTCACCGCCTGATACTCCATCTGGTCTGGCGTGAGGCCGTCGTTCCTGGCGCGACTGATCGCACCAAGAATCAGGCTCGGCTTCGTTGACCCTGTCGCAGGGAGGTCATCCTCTTTGAGGAAGCCTTTGATCACGCGTGCCTGATCGTCGGCATCGTAGATCATAAACTCTCTTGGGAGTCCGATTGATTCGCCATCACGTCGCAGCATGCGAACACAAATGCTATGGAAGGTACCCATGGCAACATCACGTGCCCGCTCACCGATCATCCCCGTAAGTCGCTCGCGCATCTCTGCCGCCGCCTTGTTCGTAAAGGTCACCGCAAGGATGCGCCACGGCGCAACGCCATCGTGTTCACTCAGCCAAGCGATCCGATGCGTAATAACGCGCGTCTTCCCTGACCCAGCACCGGCCAAGACGAGCAGTGGGCCCTTGGTCGTTGTGACGGCGCGGCGTTGGACCTCGTTCAGCGGTCCAAGGATGCGCTCCTTGATCGCGTCCGCTCCAGAGCCTTCGGCAATCGCACGCCGCGGACGAGACGTTGCGAGAGGGCCTTCAGCGGTGGGGTCAGGAGGAAGGTTCATCGCTCAATTCTACCGCTCGCACCTAATGCGCCACGCTCAGGAGCCTGCTCGGTCTTGAGGTACCAGCCGATAAAGCAACGAGGGCCCCCAGCGTCGCTGGGAGCCCTCGTTGAACGGAAGTTCTTTGGGGGACTAGAAATCCATCTCCCCGCCGTGGCCGTGACCGCCAGAGGCTCCCGACTCCTTCTTCTCTGGGATGTCGCTGACCACAGCCTCGGTGGTCAGCACCATTGCGGCGACCGATGCTGCGTTCTGGAGAGCGGAGCGCGTCACCTTTGCGGCGTCCACGATCCCCGCCTCGAACATGTCAACCATCGTGTCGTTTGACGCGTCAAAACCGGTGCCACGCTTCGCCTTCAGGATTGCCTCAATGACCACGTCGCCTCGGGCGCCCGCGTTCTCAGCAATCTGCCTAGCTGGCGCCTCAAGTGCTCGTCGAATAATATCCACGCCAACCTGCTCATCACCCTCAAGCTTCAACTTATCCAGCGAGGCACGGGCCTGAAGAAGCGTGACGCCACCGCCGGCGACGATCCCCTCCTCAACGGCCGCGCGGGTCGTTGAGAGCGCATCCTCAATGCGATGCTTCTTCTCCTTGAGCTCAACCTCAGTTGCGGCACCCACCTTGATCACGGCGACGCCGCCGGAGAGCTTGGCGAGACGCTCCTGGAGCTTCTCCTTGTCATAGTCCGACGTGGTCTCCTCAATCTGTGCCTTGATCTGCGCCATCCGCCCCTTGATCTCAGCCGGCTTGCCAGCACCACCCACAATGGTGGTGTTGTCTTTGGTGGCAACGACGCGGCGTGCGGAACCGAGATCTTCGGCGGTTACACTGTCAAGCTTGCGGCCGACCTCTTCCGAGATCACCGTACCCCCGGTCAGCACCGCAATGTCACGGAGCATCTCCTTGCGACGATCACCGAAGCCTGGCGCCTTCACCGCAAGCACCTGCACGGTGCCGCGGATCTTGTTCACCACCAGCGTGGCGAGCGCCTCGCCGTCAACGTCCTCCGCAACGATCAGCAGTGGTCGACCAGTGCCGACCGCCTTTTCGAGCGCCGGGAGTGCATCCTGCACTGCGGAGATCTTCTTATCAGTGATGAGGATCGCTGCGTTCTCCAGCTGCGCCTCCATCCGATCAGCATTCGTCACAAAGTAGGCGGAGATGTATCCGCGATCGAACTGCATCCCCTCCGTGTACTCCTTGTCCAGGCCGAGCGACTGACCCTCCTCTACGGTGATCACGCCATCCTTTCCGACCTTCCCCATCACTTCGGCGATCAGTTCGCCGACGCTCGGATCTGCTGCGGAGATTGATGCGACCGCAGCGATCTGCTCACGCGTCTCCACTTTGCGCGAGTGCGCCTTGATCTCTGCGACCACTACGGCGACCGCCTTGTCCAGGCCGCGCTTGATCACCATCGGATTCGCACCGGCAGCAACATTGCGAAGACCCTCGGTCACCATTGCCTGGGCGAGCACCACTGCGGTGGTCGTGCCGTCACCCGCGACGTCATCGGTCTTGGTGGCGACCTCCTTCAGGAGCTGAGCGCCCATGTTTTCAAAGTGGTCCTCGAGTTCAATGTCACGTGCGATCGTCACACCATCATTCGTGATCGTGGGTGCACCGTACTTCTTGTCAAGCACCACATTGCGACCCTTTGGGCCGATCGTGACCCTGACCGTGTCGGCGAGCTTGTCGATTCCGCGCTTCAGCGCTCGACGTGCCGCCTCATCAAAGATAACTTGCTTTGCCATTCTGCCCCTCTACTTTCTTGCTCTACGGACTACTGCTGAAATTTCGTGATTACACAACGATCGCGAGGATGTCCTTCGCACCAACGATGAGGTACTCCACGCCGTCGAGCTTGAACTCGGTGCCGGCGTACTTTGCGTGCAGGACGCGATCGCCTACCTTCACGTCAATCGGCTCGCGCTTCCCGTCATCAAGGATGCGGCCTGGCCCGACGGAGACGACCTCGCCCTCCTGCGGCTTCTCCTGCACGGTGTCTGGGAGGATGATGCCGCTCGCCGTCTTCTCGTCACGAGGGATGGGCTTGACGACCACTCGGTCGCCGAGGGGTCGGAGTGATGCCTTCTTCGCCATGGATTACCTCCTCTTGGGCAGCTGGGCGTCTCGCCCGCTGCGATGTCTCACAGCGCGCACCCTTCGTGCGCTCAGGGCGATGTTAGCACTCAAACCCGTCGAGTGCCAACACCACGCTTAGGCTGAGCGTGGGCGCTGGCGTGGAAGAGCTCGATCGTAGGTCGCGCTGATCGTCGCTGCGAGTGCATCGGGCTCCTCACCGCGCTGCGCCGCCACCCAGGCGAGCGTGAGCGCAACATTCGTCGGCTCATTCCGCGACGAGTCTGGGGCGCCAGGCATCGCCAGCCAGGGGGCATCAGTCTCCGTAAGGAGGCGGTCGGCGGGGACGCTTCGCACCCATGATGCGGTGGCGCGCTCCTCAGGCCGAAAGACCAAGCCGGAGAGGGAGATGAGTCCGCCGAGCGCAAGGCCTTCCTCAATGTAGCGAGCGCTCCCAGAGGCACTGTGCAGGATGAACGGGGGCCGCCCTCCAAAGCTCGGCACGCCACCAGCCGCACCGATCGGCGACTCCTTCAGTGTCTTAATGAGTTGTCGCTGCGCGCCGTCGCCAGAGCCTTCGGATCGACAGTGCAGGATGAGTGGCTTGCCAAGCTGCACGGCAACCTCAATGTGCGCCTCAAGATTCACGATCTGATCTTCGAGCGGGGCGAAGTTGCGTTTCGTGTCGATGCCCGTCTCACCGATCGCCACAATCTCGGGCTCCCCCGCGCGCGCAAGGAGCTCCTCGCGAGCACTCGCTTCGTCCGCCGCATGATGCGGGTGGATCCCAATCGCAGCATCCATCCACTCATGGCTGCGCACAACCTCCACCGCCCCCTGCGAACTCGCAACGCTCCATGAAGGGATGAGAAGTCTGGTCACGCCCGCTGCAACCAGACGTGCAATCACCTCTTCACGATCAGCGTCAAAGCGATCCGCCTGTAGATGGGCGTGCGCATCAGTCAGCGGCCGCTGATGAGTCATCGGCACCCTCTACTCATCGGCCTCAAGGCGCGGGAAGAGTGGCACCGGTTCGCCGAGCGGACCGGTTCGCTTCGCACTCCCCCAGCTTGCGAGCTGTGCGCGCGGTACGTCGCCATGCCCCGCGGCGTCATACGGCCATGCGTAGCCGAGGAGCGTCCAGATCTTCTCGGCAACCTCTGGGATCACCGGCGCCGCATAGAGGGCGGCAAGTCGACACGCTTCGAGGAGATCGCCGAGAAGTCCAGCGAGTCGCTCTCGTGCCACCAGATCCCCCTCCTTCACCGCCTTGCTCAACTCCCACGGCTTCTCCGCGTCAACGAAGCGGTTTGCAGCACCAACAAAGTCGAAGATCGCGCCGATCCATTCGTAGAGCGCTAGCTCGTCCATCGCCGCTTCACTCTTGACGCGCGCCGCCTCCCACTCCTTCGCGAGTGGCGCGATCGCTGCGGCACGCGGTGCGGGCGCCTCCGTTCCGAACGCGCGACTCGCCATCGTTGTGGCGCGATTCACAAGGTTGCCAAAGTCGTTTGCGAGCTCAGCGTTGTAGCGGCGAATGATTGAATCCCAGCTCACTTCGGCATCGCGGTCGAATGGCACTTCGCGCAGCGCAACATAGCGCGCACCATCCGCGCCGAGTGCCGCCACGGCGCGATCTGGATCAAGGAAGTTGCCGCGACTCTTGCTCATCCGTTCACCACTGGAGAGGAGCCACCCGTGCACCCAGATGCGCTTTGGAGCTGGGAGTCCAGCACTCCAAAGCATCGCCGGCCAGAAGACGGAGTGAAAACGGTTGATATCCTTTCCAATGATGTGAAGGTCCGCCGGCCACCACGGGGCGCCGTTCGGATCGGCCGGAAAGCCGGCCCCCGTGAGGTAGTTAATCAGTGCGTCGTACCAGACATAGATCGTCCCCGCCGCAGGATCGCCACTCCCGTCTGGCTTCAAGGCGCTACTGCCGTCTTCGTAAATGGGGAATGGGATTCCCCAACTTCCGCCCTCACGACTGATTGAGAAGTCCTCAAGCCCTTGACGAATGAAGCCGAGCATCTCGTTGCGTCGATACTCAGGCTGCACCGGTGACGGCTCCTGCGTCAGCCAGGCCTCAAGTCGCTCCTGATAGGCGCTCAGCCGGAAGAACCAGTTGCGCTCGCTCAGCCACTGCAGCGGCACCCCAGGGTGATTCGGGCAGACCGTCTCACCCCCATCCTTCGCCACGTCCCCTTCGGCGCGGAAGCCTTCATTCGGGCAGTACCAACCTTCGTAGCTACCGAGGTAGATGTCACCAGCGACAAACGAACGGCGCACCATCTCCTGTGCGGCGAGCGTGTGGTCGGCATCCGTGGTGCGAATGAACCGATCTGGGTTGATCAGGAGTAGGGCTTCGCTCTCCTTGAAGAGTGCAACGTTCCGATCAACAAACTCCTTCGGCGCTAGACCCTCTTCGAGTGCGCGCGCCGCAATGTTCACCGAGTACTCGTCGGTCCCGGTGAGGAAGCGCACCTCGTCGCCCCCCATGCGGCGCCAGCGCGCGATGGTGTCCGCGGCGATCACCTCGTAGAGCGTGTGGAGGCCAGGCTTATTGTTCGCGTAGGCGATGGCCGTCGTCAGGTAGTACCGCATCGCGATGGAGTGTCGCACACGATACGCCAGCCGTAAGTCGCGAGGGGCACCCTTCACTGCTACGGAGCGAGCTGAAGCGCAGGGGGAGGACCCTGGGGCTCGCGCCGAGAGAGGAGCTCAGGTGAACAAGGTGATGCTGGCGGGTCGAATGACGAAGCCGGTTGAGATCAAATCGCTCCCATCAGGGAGCAAGGTGGCGGTCGGGAGCCTCGCCAGCCACGACTATCGGGGCGGCGAAGAGCGGACGGAGTTTCACCGTCTCGTCTTCTGGGAGAAGCTCGCTGAGATCGCAGCGACACACCTGCAGGCGGGCTCGCTCGTTGCAATCGACGGCCGACTGAAGACCCATGAGTGGGAGAGTGAAGGGGCTCGCCGATGGATGACCGAGGTGATCGTTAACCGCCTCGAATTCCTCGGGCCAAAGCCGCAGAGCGGCCAGCCTGTGGCAGAGGGGGCCGAGCCGACAGATCTCGGCGAGGCCGAATATGGCGAGGAGATCGCTCCGGCGCTCTCCTAGCGGTGCGCGCGACCGAGTGGCTACTCGCCCTCGGTCGCTCCATCGTGCGCCAGCGCCCAGAGCCGGCGGCGCACAAGTCCCCACTCCGTCGCGATCAACCGCACCGCGTCGCTGCGCGAACTACCAGCGGCGATCAAGTTGTTCACCGCGGCGAGCGCGGCGGGGTAGGCCCCAGGCAGTTCAAACGCTTCGCTCGCCCCCTCACTCTCACCGAGCACGATGACAAACTCGCCGCGTCCATCGATCTCCCCGCGCTCCATCAACGCAGCGAGTTGCGGAAGGGTGCCACGGCGCACCTCTTCATGCAGCTTCGTGAGTTCTCGACAGAGTGCCGCGGGCCGATCCGCGCCGGCAGCCTCCTCCAGATCGCGGAGGGTGGCAACAACACGTCCTCCCGCTTCGTAGATAACACTCGCACGATCATCCGCTGCCAGCGCGCCGATCACCCGGTGCCGATCCGCACCACTCCGCGGAAGAAACCCTTCAAAACTCCACCGTGCGCCAACCACGCCAGAAGCGACGACCGCTGCCAGCAGCGCTGAAGGGCCAGGGATCGGGATCACACGCACGCCTGCAGCGATCGCGGCGCGCACGAGGTGTTGTCCTGGATCACTTACAAGGGGGGTCCCGGCATCACTAATCAACGCAATGGACTCCCCCCGCTTCAAGCGCTCAACAATCGGCGCAACACGTTCCACCTCATCAAAACCTGGGAGGGTGATCACCTCTGGCGTCACGCCAATCGCCGCGAGGAGGACGCGCGCAACGCGCGAATCTTCGGCAACGACGGCGCTGACTTCGCCGAGCACCGCAGCGGCACGGGGCGAGAGGTCGGCAAGGTTGCCGATTGGGGTCGACACAATATGAAGTGCACCCACTGTGGCTCCGCCACCGCGTGCGTCACTCATGACTGAGCGCGGGTTAACGTCACGCTCGCCAACTACCTTGCAAACTTCGGGAAGGGAGGCATCTCGCGCTTGAATTGCGACGCTGCAATCATCTTCTGGACGCGCGTAACGAGCGCCTCATCGAAGCCGTCTGCAACAACCGTAGCGACAGAACTCTTCTGGTCGACAAGACGGAAGAGGATCCGGTCAAGGGTTGGATAGTCAAAGCCACCCTCCTCCTCGTCGGTCTGCCCCGGCCAGAGATCAGCGCTCGGCTCCTTCGTCAGGATCGCGCTCGGCACACCAAGGTGTGCAGCAAGCGCCCGAACTTGACTCTTATAAAGATCAGCGATCGGGTTGATCGCACATGCAGCATCGCCATGGATCGTGGTGTAGCCAATCATCACTTCTGACTTGTTCCCTGTCCCCATCACCAGTCCGTTGTAGCGCGCTGACTGGTCATAGAGAACAATCATCCGGAGGCGTGACGCGATGTTGCCACGACGGATCAGGCTCAGCGCCTCGCCGCTTGGGAGCGTCGCCTCAATCGCATCAAGCGCAGCAGTAATTGGGATCTCCTCCACGCTGCATCCGAGTGCCGTTGCTACGGAGAGCGCATCGGTGCGTGAGGTCGCTGCGGAGGTTCG
>JBCLDV010000021.1:0-15484 GCA_038914275.1 Candidatus Limnocylindrus sp. | reverse complement strand
GCCCCGCCCTCTCCATCAGCAGTGGCTGATACCACGGTCCCCGCCTTGCGCTGCACGTCGGTCGGTGAGGCGGTGCTGATCCTTGAGGCGGCAGGGCTCATCCTTGACCCAGCCTCCGCGGCGCTGGACCCAACGGAGATCATTGATGTGATCTCCCCGTCGGCTGGCGTCTTAGTGCCGAGCGGGAGTGCGGTGACGGTCGTCATCTCCAGTCCGTTCGGGACGCCGCTCGCCGGCTGTCCGTAGCGTTACGCTTCGAGCCCTTCCCAGAGTCCGCCACTCGCCCAACTGAGTCGCGGCAACCTCACGTTCGCGCCGTCCACGCGCCGTCCATGGCTCGCTGCACGCTGCAGCTCAACTGGGGCAGTCCAGCAGGCGCGCACGTCACGTTCATCCACGAGCTTTCTCTTCTTATCAATGCCGCAGAAGCTGATGCGTCCCACCACAGCGCGGCGCAGATGGCGGCAGGTGCCGCATGATGTTGTTGGCACCTCACAGACCCAGCAGCGCCCCGTCTCCTCCTGGAGTGCGCCGCATGATGGGCACTGCCAGGCGAGGTTTCCGCCATCCATTATGGCTTCTTCGCCACGCTGAACGGCGCGGTCGCTTCAAGTGGGTCACCCTGCGTCAGCGTGTAGGTGACAAGGATCAGCCCGCGTCCCACGGTGTTGTAATTCTCAGGGAAGGTGTACTCGCCGAACGCACGGCCGTTGGAGTCGGAGGTGGTGCACGGCAGGGAAATCGGCGCGAGTCCTGGCGCGGTGATCTGCATGCAGACCTCTACCCCCACCACCGTTGCGCCGGTTGAGTCCCTTGCAGTTGCAGTGATTCGGAACGACTTCGGTGACCTGTTGAGGAAGATCGTTCCAGGGTTCACCACCACCGTGACGCGACCAACCGATGCGTTGGTGGTGACCTCCACGCTTATGCGCGCGGTGTTGCCCACCTTGTCTGTTGCGAACACGGTCAGGAGGTTGGGGCCGTCTCGCAGTGAAATGCTGATGGAGTAGTTGCCCTTACCGTTCGCCTTCCCGCTCGTGGTGAGTCCAGAGGTTTCGTTGCGTAGTTGGATCGCTGCGTCCGCCTCGCTCTTCCCTTGCACGGTCACCTCTGCGCCGCTTACGAGTTGACCTGGCGTTGGTGAGGTGATCCCCACGACGGGCGGCGTGTTATCACGCGTTACCGTGACACTGTTGCTCGGAGTCTTCTCCACGCCACCAACCACCACCACTGCGCTGATGGTGTTCTCGCCGGCGGCGAGTGGGATGTCGCTCACTTCAAAGCCTGGGGTGCGTGGCAGCTCAATCTCTGCGCCAACGAGGCGTGAACCATCCTCCGTCTCAACGTTGATTCGCAGCAGCGCATCACTCAGGCCAAGCAGGTCCTCAGGGAGAGAGCCGCGAATCGTGATCGTGGAGCTGGCAACGATCGCGGGGTCTGGCGCCACGATGAGTGGCTGACCCGCCGATGCGGACGGGACGGCGTCAGTTGGCGCTGCTGTTGGCGCCACCTCACCGAGCGAGAGGACCAGTTGAAGGGAGGCCAGCGCCGCAACAGCCAGGATCACAACGGCGCCAATGCCAAGCACGCGCGTGATCAATCTGCTCAATGTGCGCATGAACGACCCCCCGCTACCCTTTGGCGCCCGTTGTGTGGCGTAAGAGACGGCGGCGCGCGTTGGTGCCGTTGAGTCAACCCTTCGGAACGACCCCCGACTACCGCTACGGTTGCCGAAGAGACCGCGACGCCGTGGCGGTTGCGATCCGGGTCGATTGAACCCTGCCATGGTCCTGATTGTGGCACGCAGAGCAAGGAGACCGCTACGCTCAACAGATGCCAGACGCTCCATCCGACCCGGCGCTCGTTGAGTCGCTACGACGTGAGGTAGCTGCTGCGCGACAACGGATGAGCGCAGCGATCGCCGCGGGGCTCGGCGACGAAGCGTGGGAGGCGGCGCAGATTGCGATCAGTGCACGCGGAAGGTTCGGCATTCGCCTCGGGCTTGAGCGCTCAACCGCCCTTCTGGTCGCGCTCGGGAGCCCTGAGCGGGAGGTGCGCGGCGCCCTGATCGCGGGGACGAACGGGAAGGGGAGCGTCAGCGCCCTCGTCTCGGCGGCGCTGAGTGCGGCGGGGATCCGTCACGGCAGCACCCCAAAGCCACACCTTGTCTCCTACCGCGAGCGGATTCGCATCAACGGGCGACCGCTCGACCCGCTCTCCTTCGCCACCGCCGTGCAGCGTGCGCTCAGCGCCGCCGATCGAATTGAGCCAGAGGTTGGCCCCGTCACCGAGTTTGAGCTGCTCGCCGGCGTGGTCTTTGATGGGTTCCGTGCAGCGGGGATCGATCGTGCGGTGGTGGAGATTGGACTCGGCGGTCGACTCGATGCGATGCACGCCTGGGACGGTGGTGTGGCAGTGGTGACGAACGTTGGCCTTGATCACCAGGAGTACCTCGGTAAAACGATTGATCTCATCGCCATTGAGAAGGCCGCGATCATCATGCGTGGGGACACCGCCGTTACCGGCGCGAGTGAGCGCGGCGGTGCGCTCAGGATCATCCGTGCACGCGCGCAGGAGGTGGGCGCGCGCCTCATTGAGGCAGAGCACGGGGCGGTGCGCTCGCTCGGTCGTGACGGCATTGAGGTGGAGCTGCCACGCCTCGGCGCCGTGCGCGTTGCGCTGATCGGTCGTCATCAGGCGCAGAACGCCGCGGTGGCACTCGCCACGCTTGATGCGCTACGTGAGGCGAAGATCGTTGAGGTGAGTGACAGCGAGATCCGTCAAGGGTTTTCTGACGTGCGCTGGGCCGGTCGCATGGAGCTGATCAGCTCACCGTTCGGAGGGAGAGATCAGCGCGATCTTCTTCTTGACGGCGCACACAATGAGGATGGCGCGGCGGCACTCGCCGCCGGAGTGAACGATCTCGCCGCGCTCCTGCACGATGCGAGCGGCGCATCAACCTCAACCCCGATCACACTGGTGATCGCCGCCATGGCCGACAAGTCCATCGACCAGATGTTTCGTGCGCTCACCGCCTCACCACTCCTTCGTGATGCACACGTGATCTGCACGAGCGTTGGCGATGTGCGATCCGCTACAACAGATTCGCTAGCCACTGCGGCACGCGCCGTCGGGCTCGGCGCCAAGATCAGCAGCGCGAGCGATCCAGACGCTGCGCTGGACGCTGCGGCACGCACGCGCGGCGCAGTGATCGTGGCTGGCTCGCTCTACCTAGTTGGCGCCGTACGGAAGCGACTGCTGCGTGCGGGACGTCTCCCCGACGATGGGAGTCTCGACCGCTAGCCCTTACTCGTTCGGCGCTTACTGAGTTGAGCCCTTACGGGTTCGGTCGCGTTCCGAGTGTGACGGAGAGTTGGATGCTGCTCTCACCGCGGAGTACGTCAAATAGAATCATGGCGCCCGGGGAGTACTGGACAAGCAGATCCTGCAGCGGGTGTAGTTCGTCAATGGCCACACCCTCCACCCTGATGATGATGTCTCCTTCAACGAAGCCAGCCGCTTCAGCGGGACTCCCTGGGATCACCGCCGGCTCACTGCTCGCTGCGAGCCACGCCCCCTGGAAGACGCTCAAGCCGTTTTCCGTCGCAGTACGACGATCAAGGGAGACGTAGCGAATGCCGATCCACGGGCGGGAGAGCTCAACGCCAGCGAGCGCCTGCTCCATGATTGGGCGTGCGATGTCAATTGGAATAGCGAAACCGATCCCCGCCCCTTCAGTTGAGATCGCCGTGTTGATGCCAATCACGGCGCCGCCCGAGTCAACGAGTGCGCCACCAGAGTTGCCTGGATTGATTGCGGCGTCGGTCTGGATCAGGCCGTCAAGTCGGCCCGACTCGGTGGTGATCGACCGCCCGAGCGCGGAGATGATCCCCGCCGTGACGGAGTTGGTGTAGACGCCAAGCGGCGAGCCGATCGCAATCGCCGTCTGCCCAACCTGGATGTCACCCGATCGACCGAGCGTCGCGACTGAGAGATCCGTCGCCTCTACCTTGACGATCGCAAGATCGGTGAGCGTGTCAATGCCGTAGACCGTGCCAGGGAAGTCTCGCCCATCTTTCAAGTGCACCGTGATGGAGGTGGCGCCGTCAACAACGTGCCGATTCGTCACGATCCAACCATCTGCAGAGTAGATGACGCCAGAGCCAACAATTTCGCCCTTGGCCGTACTCACCTCAAGCGTGACGATGGCGGGCGAGACGCGCTCTGCAACGTTGACGATGGCGGACTGCTCCGAGGTCAGTATCTGGCGGATCTGCGTCACCACGTCAGCGTTGCCTGGGGTACCGCCGAGGATGAGATAGGTGGCGCCAGCACCACCAGCGGCGCCGAAGATGAGCGAGAGGACGAGGAGGCCGGCGGTGGCCCGACCGGCGAGGCGACCGCCCTCCGCTCGCGGCGTTAGATCGCCTTCTTCGCGAGCGGCACTCGACTGCGGGCTCCCATCGTCAAGGTTCTCAAGCCACGGCTGAGACCCCTCAGAACGTTCGGGCTCAAAGCGCAGCGGTCGTCCACTTCGTCGACTCGGACTCTTACGGGTACCGCTCACGGGGTCTCCTTCTTTGCAGGTGGCACGCTAGGTGTTGCGGCCGAGCCTTTAAGTTTAGATGATGCCGTATCTGCGCGAAGAACCTGCCGTAGACGAAGTGAAGTTTTCACAACCTCACCGAGGAGCGATGCGGCACGTCGTCCAACGCTGATCAGCGTTGCGGGCTCCTGCGCTGCTGTTGGCTCAACCGCCGTGTCGGTGAGCGACTCTGGCTCGGCGGGTAGGGTGAGACTAAAGCTCGTTCCGCTACCCGAAAGGCTCTCCACCACGATGCGTCCAGCGTGCATATCCACAATCGTCTTCACGATCGCAAGGCCGAGCCCTGAACCAGATGCGCGCGTCTCCTTGCGTGCCGCCGCGAGCCCCTCGGTCCCACGGTAAAAGCGATCAAAGATGCGTGGCAGTTCGTCTGCTGCAATGCCAACACCAGTATCAGTCACGGTGATCATTGCAGCGCCGGTTGCGAGTGGCCGCACTGAAACAGAGACGCTGCCACCACGTGGCGTGAACTTCAGCGCGTTCCCAACAAGATTTGCCACCGCATGACCAACGAGTGCTGCGTCGTGTCGAATGACCACGCGCCGCGCCGGCAGGCGCTCATTGAGTGCTACGCCTCGTCGTCGCGCGCCGACCGCCGCCTGCTCAATCGCTGCGCGCACGCTGGACCGCAAATCTCCCTCTATGAATGTTGGCCGAGCGATCCCTGCATCAAACCGTGAGAGCTCGAGGATGTTCGCGGTGAGTGCATCCATGCGCTCAAGTTGGCGTCCCGCCTCGCTTAGGATTCGCTTCCGCGTCGCCGCATCAGTGGACGCACTCTCATCCAAGAGATCAACAAATGCGCGCAGCGCCGCGAGTGGCGTGCGAAGCTCATGCGAGACGTCGGCAAGGTGCTCTTGGCCGCGGTCACGTTCGCGCTTGAGCGCAGCTACGGTCATTTCAAGCCGGCCCGCCATGCGGTTGAACTGATTCAGTAGCGACTCCATCTCCACGTTTGCAGCAACCTCGGGCCCGGTCGCTACGCGCGCGGTGAGGTCGCCGTCCGCGATTGCCGTTGCGGTTTCAGAGAGTAGGCGCACGGGCTTGGCGAAGCGCTGTGCGGCGAGGGCGGCAAAGAGGATCGTGAGACCAAGCGCCAACAGGCCGACGATGGCAATCACGCTTGTCACTTGCTCAAGGCGTGTGGCACGCGTAGAGAGCGGGCGTTGTAGCGTCACCTCCATGGCGCCGATCGTGGTGGTGCCCCCGAGTAGGACCACCTCAGCTCCGCTATCAATAGATTCCCGACGCTCCCCAGGCGCCGCCTTAACCCCGGTGGAATCAACGGTGAAGATCTCCCCTTCGAGCGGCGTGAATCGCTGCTGCGCCTCATCCCATGTTCCGAAGCGTATGCGGACATCGGCGCGGGCGATGATCGTGGCGAGGCCCTGAAGTTCTGCATTTTGCAACAGGAATCGCTCATGCACGAGTGGATTCAGGGCACCTGACTTCGTAATGACCACCTCATCTCCCACGGCGGCGATCGCAATGCTGCGCGCGGCGCTGATCACCGCCATGCGGCGAACTTGGAGCGAGGCGAACTCCTGCGACTGCAGTTCACTCCCCACACGGTCAACGACGAGGAGGCCAGAGAGCGTCAGCGCCACGGCGAGGATGCCAAGGAAGGCGGCAGTGAGTCGGGCGCGAAGGCCGCGTGGCGGGATTCCGTAGAGGCGCCTAAGGACTGAGTTCAGGATCCGCTCCGCTCGCCGCGATCACTCCTATCAGCAAATGCGTAGCCAACGCCACGCACCGTTATCACGTAGCGAGGATGTGACGAATCCTCCTCCACCTTGTCGCGGAGGTGGCTCACGTGGACATTGATCGTCTTCTCATCGCCGCTGATCGCCGCGTCATAGTCGCGCACGCGCGCAAGCAGATCGCGTCGACTAAAGACGCGCCCGGGCTTCTCAGCGAGGAGGCGCAGGATCTCAAACTCCGTTGGCGTGAGCGGGATCTTCTTACCGTTACGGCTGACGCGCCTGCGCTCAAGATCAATCAGCAGGCCATCGGCGCGGATGATGCGCCCACCAAGGGCGTCGGCAAGGTCGCCGTACGCGCGCCGCAACTGTGACTTCACGCGACTGAGTAGCTCGCGGACGCGGAAGGGCTTCGTCATGTAGTCGTCCGCCCCTAACTCAAGACCGATGACCTTATCTACCTCTTCGTCCCGCGCGGTGAGGATGATCACTGGCGCCTTTGAGCCGCCAGCCCGTAGGCGGCGAAGGAGCTCAAAGCCATCAATGCCGGGGAGGCGGATGTCAAGGATGAGCAGGTCGGGCGCCTGCGCCAAGCCAATCTCAAGGCCCTTGTCGCCGCTCGCGGCGAGCAGGGGGGTATACCCTTCGCCCTTCAGCGCGACTTCAAGCGCCAGGGCGACGGCTGGATCATCTTCTACGATTAGGATCGTGGCGGCCATGCTCAGACTCTACACCCGAAGCACGGCTATCCTGAGCGTCCAATGAGCACACCACTCCCCCCGATCGCGGTTAAAGAGCGAGGCAAGGCGCTGCTGAGCCGCCCAACCCTGAATAAGGACACGGCATTCACTAGGGAGGAGCGGCGCCTCCTCGGCCTCGACGGCCTCCTCCCGGCGACCGTTCTCACGCTGGAGGAGCAGGTCGCCGTTGAACTGCAGAAGATCCGCCGCAAGCAGGATCCACTGGAGCGCTACATCGGACTCGCCGCACTGCAGGATCGGAACGAGACGCTCTTCTATCGGCTGCTCGCCGAGAACATGGAGGAGTTCCTCCCGATTGTCTACACACCCACCGTTGGTGAAGCGTGCAAGCAGTGGAGTCAGATCTGGCGACGTGCACGCGGCGCGTGGATCACACCAGACGATCAGGAGCGCATCCCTGAGCTGTTGCACAATGCTGCGGGCGGCGGTGAGACGCGACTCATCGTTGTCACGGACAACGAGCGCATCCTCGGTCTCGGCGACCTTGGTGTTGGCGGGATGGGGATACCGATCGGGAAGCTCTCCCTCTACATTGCCGCCGCCGGCATCCATCCGTCATGGGCGCTCCCCGTCTCGCTTGACGTTGGGACAGATAACCAGCAACTACTGAGTGACCCAACGTATCTCGGCTGGCGTAAGCCACGTCTGCGCGGCGCAGCGTACGACGCGTTCATTGAGAAGTTCGTTGAGGCGGTCGCCTTGGCCCTCCCCGGCTGCGTCATCCAGTGGGAAGACTTTAAACAGGAGAATGCGATCAAGATCCTTGAACGGTATCGCAACAGCGTCCCGTCATTTAATGACGACATCCAGGGGACGGGTGCCGTTGCGCTTGCTGGCATCATCGCTGCGGTCAAGGCGGGTGGTGGTTCTGGGAGTAAGCGCATGGGCGACCAGCGCTTCCTCTTCTATGGAGCGGGCGCAGCAACCCTCGGAATCGTCAGGCTCCTTCGCCGTCACCTTGAGAGCGTGGGGGTGAGCGCAGAAGATCGCGCCCACGCGATTGTTGCGATGGACTCCAAGGGAGTTGTGCATGATGGTAGGGGCGACCTGACGGGTGGAAAGAGCGAACTCGCGATCAGCGCATCAATACTTAGCGCACTGAATCTGCAGTCGCTTGGGACAACGTCCCTGGAAGAGGTCGTTGCACGCGTTGCGCCAACGGCACTCATTGGGACGAGCGGTCGGGCGGGCGCCTTCACTGAGGCGGCGGTTCGCGCCGCCGCTGCGGTCGCGCCAGCGCCACTGATCTGGCCGCTCTCCAACCCAACCTCTTGTGCAGAGGCGACACCCGAGCAGATCCTTACTTGGAGTGAGGGGCGGGCGTTTGTGGCAACGGGGTCACCATCTGAGCCGGTAACGATCGGTGGAGTGGCGCATCCAATCAGCCAGGCGAACAACGTCTACATATTCCCCGGCGTCGGGCTCGCGGCGATCGCGGGCCGACTCAACAAGATTCCAGATGAGGCCTTCCTTGTGGCGGCGGAGGAGCTCGCAGCACTCACCCCGCCAGGCCGCGACTCCATCTATCCGCCAATTGCGCAACTCCGCACCATCAGTCGCAGCATTGCGATTGCCGTGGTGCGCGCCGGGGTGGAGGCGGGCTGGGCCCCAAAGGTTCCTACCGATCAGATCGCAGAAATAGTGGATGCGGCGATGTGGAGCCCCATCTATCGACCGTATCTCCCTGCGTAATTTAGGGGAGGCGATAGGATTCAAGGTATGAAGATTGGCGTCCTGCTTGAAAGGGTTACTGGGGAGCGCCGTGTGGCGCTCGTCCCTGACGCCGTCACCAAGTTGACGTTGGCGGGGCACAAGGTTCTGGTTGAGCGTGGCGCGGGGAGCGCCGCCGGCTTCTCCGATGCCGCCTACGAGAAGGCGGGCGCAACGATCGTTGCAGACGCCGCCGCCCTCACCGCCGCCGCGCCAGAGCTCGTGGTGAAGGTGCGAAAGCCGAGTGTGGACGAGGTAGCGGCACTTCCGAAGGGCTGCACGCTGATCTCACTCTTGACACCTGGTGCAAACGAGGAGATCCTGCCCGCGCTTGTGACCGCGAAGATCACTGCGCTCGCACTCGAACTGGTTCCGCGCATCACGCGTGCGCAATCCATGGACGTGCTCTCATCACAGAGCGGCGTCGCCGGGTATAAGGCGGCGTTGGTCGGCGCGGCAGCACTCGATAAGTTTCTCCCGATGCTCACCACCGCCGCGGGGACGATAGCGCCGGCGAAGGCGTTCATCCTGGGCGCCGGTGTTGCCGGGCTGCAGGCGATCGCAACCGTGCGCCGACTCGGCGCCGTGGTCTCTGGGTTTGACGTGCGTGGCGCCGCCGGTGAGCAGGTTCGTTCACTTGGCGCACAGTTCGTTGAGCCGGCGGCGAAGGCCGAGGGGAGCGGCGGCTACGCGCGCGCGCAGACAGAGGACGAGACGGCAGAGAACGCGAAGATCATTGCGGCGCATATCAGCAGCCAGGACCTGGTGATCACCACGGCGCTCATCCCTGGGCGCAAGGCGCCAATCCTGGTCACGGATGCGATGCTCGCCAGCATGCGACCCGGGTCCGTTGTGGTGGATCTTGCCGCCGAGTCGGGGGGTAACGTTGAGGGGGTCGTTGCGAACGAGACGGTGGTGAAGCACGGCGTACAGCTCATTGGTGCGGCCAACCTCCCTGCAAGTGTGCCACTGCACGCATCACAGATGTTCTCTACCAATGTGCGTACGCTGATCACGCACCTCACGGCAGAGGGCGGCGCACTCACGATTGATGCGGCAGATGAGGTGACGGGTCCAATGCTCGTGACCAACGCCGGCGAGCTTGTGAAGCGATAGTGGCGAAGAGATGATCAGCGTAGTGGCAACGGCACTCGGGGTAGCAACGGTGGCGATCACGCTGGCCAGTGGCGGCTTCACCACTTCCGCTGACGCATCAACCGGCGGCACGCTCGTTGATGTGCAGATCGTGGAGATCTACGTCTTCCTTCTCGCTGCGTTCACTGGATTTCAGATCATCACCAAGGTGCCGCCGCTCCTGCATACGCCACTGATGGCGGCTACGAACGCGATCTCTGCGATCAGCCTTGTGGCAAGCATTGTGATTGCCGGTTCCGAGCGACCGGCCTATATCAACATCATGGGAGCGGTTGCCGTTACCGCCGCCACGATCAACGTCGTTGGCGGATTTGTGATCACCGACCGCATGTTGAAGATGTTCAAGAAGAGGGAGGGGCAAGGGTGAACCCCGCGATCGGCGCACTCTTCGTCCAGGTCGCCTACATCGCCGCCTCAGCGGCGTTCATCCTTGGCCTGCGCGGACTCACAAAGCCAGACACGGCACGTCGCGGCATGCGGCTCGCCGCCATGGGGATGCTCCTCGCCATCATCGGCACGCTGCTTAACCACGAGATCATCAGCTACGAGTTGATCATCGTTGGCCTGATCATCGGGACCGCGATCGGCCTTCCATTGGGACTCCTCGTCCCAATGACCGCCATGCCGCAGCGAATCGCCATCAGCCTCATGTTCGGTGCATTTGCCGTCACCTTGGTCGGCATTGCGGAGTTCCTCCACTATCGCGACGTTCCCGGCGGACCGGGTGTGGTGAGGATGGTGGCGCTCGGCCTTGAGACGCTCTTCGGCGCCCTCACCATCACCGGCTCCTTCGTGGCCTTCGGCAAGTTGCAGGGCTTCATCTCCGGCCGCCCGATCATCTTCCCGGGCCAGAAGCTCATCAATGCCGCCGTCTTTATCGCGGCGATCACGCTCTTAATAATCTTGATCGCCACAGCGTCAAACGGTCCTGCGGCGGGCGGAGACAACGGCGTACTCCTCTTTGGGCTGATGACGGTGCTCGCACTGGCGATCGGCGTCACGCTCGTCCTGCCGATCGGCGGGGCAGATATGCCGGTCGTCGTCTCGCTCCTCAATTCGTACGCCGGCCTCGCCGCCAGCGCAGCGGGCTTCGCGATCGGCAACAACATCTTGATTGTTGCGGGCGCACTTGACGGTGCGAGCGGATTCGTCCTCTCAATCCTGATGTCCAAGGCAATGAACCGCAGCTTCGCGAACGTCCTCTTCGGCGCATTTGGTGGTGAGAAGGTTGCAGCCTCCGCCAAGAGTGCCGAGGGTCTCACCACGCACAGCATCAGCGCGGAGGACGCGGCGATGCGCATCGGCTATGCGCGCAACGTGATCATCATCCCTGGTTACGGCATGGCGGTTGCACAGGCACAGCACGCGGTGCGTGAACTCGCTGAGCTCGTGGAGAAGCGCGGCGGTCGTGTGCGCTTCGCCGTCCATCCCGTGGCAGGACGCATGCCGGGCCACATGAATGTGCTCCTCGCTGAGGCGAACGTCCCGTACGACCACCTCTTCGACCTTGACGAGATCAACGAAGAGTTCCGCGCCTGTGACGTTGCCCTCGTTATCGGCGCCAATGACGTGACGAATCCCGCCGCAAAGAACGATCCGAGTTCGCCAATCTACGGCATGCCGATCCTCAACGTTCAGGATGCGGAGCAGGTGATCGTGGTGAAGCGCGGCATGGCCACGGGCTTTGCCGGCATTGAGAACGAGCTCTTCTACCTTAAGAAGACGTCCATGCTCTTTGGCGACGCAAAGAGCGTCCTCTCACAGGTGGTGACTGAAGTAAAGGGGCTGTAGTGAACGCCGTTGCGCGCCTGGCCTCTATGGTGGCGCCCACCGCAACGGAGCTTGAGGCGGCGCAGGGCGCCTACACGCTGCTCGCCGGCGGGCTCGTCACGCTCTTTCTCGTCGGCCTCCTCGCCGCTCGACGCCTCGGCGGCGGCGTTTCGCCGTGGGCCTGGGGCGGTGTCACCTTTGTGCTCAGCCAGGCGGCACGGCTCCCCGTGTTGACCATCATCAACGCGCTGGTCATCGGTGGCGTTGCGCCAGTGACTGGGAGCGGCACCTGGTTTGTTGCGATCGCCATCGCCTCCGTCACCGCGGGAGTCTTTGAGGAGGGGAGCCGTGCCCTGATCCTCTCCACCGCAGCGAAGCGCATACGAAGCGAACGTGGTGGTGCCAGCTTCGGCCTTGGACATGCTGGGATCGAGGCGCTCATCTTTACGCTGGTCCCTTCGGTCGCCGCACTCCTGCTCCTCTCTGGAATCGCAGACGGGAGTGCGTATGTGAACCTCCCCGCGGCGTCACTCGCTCAACTAGATGCGGCGATCACCTTCCTTGGCAGGCAAGAGATCGGCAGCTCACTCCTCGCGCTCTCTGAGCGCATCTTCGCCACGCTGCTGCACGTCATCCTCACCCTCTACGTGCTGCGCGCAGTCGCTGAGCAGGGCGATCGCACAACACTCGTGCGCCGCCTCCTCTTCCCCGCCGCCCTGCACGCTGCGGCCAACTTCACCACCGTCGCACTACTCCCTGTCGCTGGCATCGTTGCGGCGGAGGTGGTCTTTGCCGCCATCACGATCGGTGCGCTCCTGCACTACCGCCGCACCCGTGCCGCTGCGAGCCTGCCACTGAGCTAGCCGCTACGGCGTAGGCTCTGGGCTCGGGCTCTCCGCAACCTCGCACGCATCACCCACGCCGTTGCCATCGCTGTCGAACTGATCAGGATTCGCAACGAGCGGACAGTTATCCACGTCGTTCGTCACTCCGTCCGCGTCCTCGTCGCCGGCTGGGTCGAGCGACGGTGGCGGAGCTGGGCTCGCCCCCGGATCAACATAACCCTCGGGGATCTGCAGCTCGCCACACCGCGCACCTATGTTGCGTGTGCCGCCGTACTGCCTCTCCCAAAGGAAGATGCGCGGCACCTGCCCACTGCAGGCGATCTCATACGCAAGATTGAGACCTACATAGCGCCAATGCCACGGCTCGCTGCCGTAGCAGCTCAGCGCGATGCGCTTCATGCCAGACGGGTATGGACGGACAAAGCCGAACTTGTAGGCGTTTTCAGTGAGCCAGGCCAAAGTTGGAGAGGTGGAGAATGCGGCGCTCCCCCACGGTACGCCTTGGCCAACCGTGGCAAGGTCGACCGCGGTACCGAGTTGGTGCTCAGAGTGCCCGGGGAGCGCACTATACTTACGCGCACGTTGCAGCCCGAACTTTGCAACCCAGTAGGCGAACGTGCTGTTCTGCGTTGCGTAGGAGCGATAGGCAGAGATGATTCGCATGCGGACATCTACGCCGCGCGCTGCAGTAATCATTGTACGGAGCGCGGCCGTCGCATCTCGCCGCAACTGGAAGACGCCCTTATCAGAGGGGAGCGCCAGCGGCGTGATCCAGGTGAGCGTGTTCGGCACATAGCTCGCGGGGAGCCGGTGCATGGGATCAAGGACGCTGGTTGCCCACTGGTTGCGCTTGTACTCCTTGGTGATCACCGCACCGCGCACACCAACGGACGTCTTGGTGAAGATCACCTTCCGCGCCAGGATGGATTCGCAGCTCGGGATCGTGGGGAGTACGTCCTCTTGGGCGCGTGCAGACGAGACGCTCCCCTGTGAAGCGGTCAGCAGCGGCGCCGCGGCGATCAGCACCGCAAGCACGACCGCGAGGCGCGGCGAACCCACGGCTACTTCTTGGAGTGAGAGTGCAGCAGCGAGGCGGAGATCGCGACCGCCAAGATGCTGATCACCACGACGAGGCTGACAAGTGGATTAACCTTCCAGTCGTGGTTCACCACTGGAAGTAGCATCTTCACGCCGATCCATATCAGCACGAAGGCGAGGCCAGGCCCAAGGTAGTGGAAGCTGTCGCGTGCGTTTGCGAGCAGGAAGTACATGTTGCGCAAACCAAGGATGGCGAACGCATTGGAGGTGAAGACGATGAACGGATCAAGGGTGATGCCGAAGATTGCGGGGATGCTATCCACCGCGAAGATAAGGTCAATGATACCGATGACTACAATCGTGAGAAAGATCGGCGTGAACTTCTTCACGCCCCTGACGGTGACCCGGAATCGCTCTTCGCTGTAATCGTCCGTCACGTGAATGAAGCGCTTTGCGAACTTGACCGCCGACGGCTCCCCCTCTCCCGCATGCCCACGAGTACGTAGCATGGCAACCCCTGTGTAGAGAAGGAATACGCCAAAGACCCAGATGATCCACTCGAACTGTTGGATGAGTGCGGTCCCGATCAGGATCATGATCCCGCGCAAGGCGAGCGCGATCAAGATGCCCCACATCAGCGCCTTCTGCTGCAGCTTCTTGGGCGTCTTCAGTGAAGCGAAGATGATCGTGAAGACGAAGATGTTGTCAACGGAGAGCGACTTCTCAACGAGGTAGCCAACGAAGTACTCCGTAGTCTTGGTGCCATTTTGCCAGGAGAGCTGCATCGCGATGCCGAAGAGGATCGCGAGAACAATCCAGACAAATGTCCAGGCGGCCGCCTCCTTGACCGGGACAACGTGGGTGCCGTGGCGACGAAGAAGGCCAAAGTCGATTGCGAGGGCGCCGATGAGGAAGATGGCAAACCCTAGCCCGAGCGGTGTGAAGAGCTCGTTCCCGCCCATAGATTCTCCTTCATGCTGCCAACAACTCCGTCGTTCCGCAATGGTAGCGGAGGGGGCTTAGGGAGCCTCGCGAGGGTGTGGAGCCGATGGTGAGGATTGAACTCACGACCTGCTGTTTACGAAACAGCCGCTCTACCACTGAGCTACATCGGCGCAGGAAGGGGAGTGTAGCGGAGGCGAGAGCCACCGCTCGCCGCCGCCGGTCCGCTGCGCTTCGCCTCGTGCGGGTTGGGCGGGCTGGTTTTACGTGCCGTGCCGCTTGGACCCACTGCGCGGCGTGCCGTTGGCTTGATGCACTTCATGAGTTTGGGGCCTCATCGATGCTATACATTATGGTAACTGGCGGCCGCAACCGCCCTTCCGACTAGCCTTGGGCGGGAGCAGAAGATGGAGGAGATCAACGATGCAGCGCACCTCGCTCAAACTGTTCAGGGTTGGCGCGATGGCGTTAGCCTTCGCCCTCTCGTTCTCAGGCGCCGCCCCCGCGAGTGCGGCCAGCAACAAGTTCGTGGCGACCAGCGCCGGCGACTATCACACCTGCGCCCTCACCAGCCGTGGCAGCGCCTACTGCTGGGGCTACAACGGCTACGGCCAACTCGGCACGGGGGGTTACGACTGGCGCGACGAACCGGTGCGCGTGGCGGGCAACCTGAAGTTTGCGAGTCTCACCGCCGGCCTCTTGCACACCTGCGCCCTCACCAGCCGTGGCAGCGCCTACTGCTGGGGTAACAACAGCAACGGCCAACTCGGCACGGGGGATACCATCAGCACCGACCAACCGGTGCGCGTGGCGGGCAACCTGCGGTTGACGAGCCTCACCGCCGGCTTCTCACACACCTGCGCCCTCACCAGCCGTGGCAGCGCCTACTGCTGGGGTAACAACGGCGAAGGTCAGCTCGGCAATGGGGATACCATCGACACCGCCGAACCGGTGCGC
>JBCLDV010000020.1:0-15549 GCA_038914275.1 Candidatus Limnocylindrus sp. | reverse complement strand
TCAAAGGCGAGGCGGAACTCTTCTGGCACCTCAGCCTTCGGGATGAACTTGCACTCGGGGTAGCGATCACAGCCAAGGAAGTAGCCGAATCGGCTGCGGCGCTGTGCAAGCTTTCCACCATGCTCTGCACCACACTGTGGACACGGGAGCCCCGCCCCCTCAAGGGTGGGACCTTCGCCGCCAGGCGTGTCATCGCCGATCACCTTGGAGAGCGGCTTCCGCTCAGAGTGCTCTGGGTAGAGGCTGCAGGCGAGGTACCAACCGAAGCGACCGAGCCTCTCCTCCATCGGATGTCCCAGAGAGCACTTCTCTTCGCTCGGCCGACTCCGGTAGTCGCCCGCACCAATGCTCGCCGCCTTCTCTGTTACGAGCGGCTCAAAGGTAGCCCAGAACTTTCCGAGCACCTCGCGCCAATCGGCGCGCCCCTCCGCCACCTCGTCCAACTCTGCCTCCATACCTGCGGTGAAGCCAAGGTCAACGAAGGCGGTGAAGTGCGTTGTCAGCAGGTCGCACACCGTCTCGCCAAGGCGTGTGGCGCGTAGCCGATTTTCGCGGTCGCGATCAACATACTCTCGCTCCTGAATGCGCTCGATGATTGCGGCATACGTTGATGGTCGGCCGATCCCGTGTTTCTCTAGCTCCTTAACGAGCGTCGGCTCGGTAAACCGCGGCTCAGGCTTCGTCTGGTGCGCCACCGCCTCAACGGTCGCAATCTCACCCTTCGAGCCTTCAGGAAGATCTGGGAGCTGCGCCTCCGCATCCTCCTCCTCATCGTCTCTTCCTTCAAGGTACACGGCGGTGAAACCAGGCTCAAGGGTCCGCGTAGCGTTCGTCTTCAAACGGTCCTCACCAACACTCCAGAAGAGCGTGGTCGTTGCAGAGAGCTTATCTGGCATCTGGGACGCGATCGCGCGTCGCCAGATCAGCGTGTAGACCTTCAGCTCGCGTTCGTCAAGATACGACGCAACCTCTTCAGGCGTGCGATGGAAACTTGTTGGACGAATCGCTTCGTGAGCCTCTTGCGCGTTCTTCGACTTTGAGGCGTACTGTCGTCCGCCATCAACGACCGCCTCCGCGCCGAATCGTTCGCGAATCACCTCTGCCGCTTCGCTGATCGCCTGCTGGCTCAACGTGGGTGAATCGGTACGCATGTAGGTGATGAGACCGGTGCGTTCACCGCCAATGTCAACGCCTTCGTAGAGTTTCTGCGCAAGTTGCATCGTGATGCGCGAGCGATAGCCGTGCTTTCGCCCCGCCTCCTGCTGTAGCGTTGAGGTGATGAACGGCGGAACGGGTCGCTGCTTTCGCGTGCTCTCGCTTCGCTCGGTAACGACGGCCGTACCATTAGTGATGCGTGCAACGGCGGCGGCGGCGGCATCTGGATCAAGCTCAAGGATCTCCCCCTTTGAGCCAACCAGACTTGCCGGAATGACGAGATCAGGGTCCACCGCGGGGCGCACTCCAAGCTCCACCGTGCTGTAGTGGCGCGGGATGAAGGCGCGAATGGAGCGCTCCCGCTCAACGACCAGTCGGAGCGCTACGGATTGCACGCGACCGGCGGAAGAGCGTGGCGCCACCAGACGGGAGAGGAGCGGCGAGAGCTTGTAGCCGACGAGGCGGTCCAGGATGCGACGCGCCTGCTGCGCGTTCACAAGGTCAAGGTTGATCCCCCGTGGGTGGCGGAAGGCCTCCAAGATCGCCCCCTTGGTGATCTCGCTGAACGTCACGCGGCGACGATCCGCCACGGGGATCTCGAGGGTCTCAGCGACGTGCCAGGCGATCGCCTCCCCCTCCCGGTCAAGGTCGGTCGCGAGCCAGACCGTCTGCGCCCCCTTCGCGGCACGGCGGATGTCGGCAACGCGCCCCTGCTTCTCCTCAATGATCTCGTAGTACGGGGTGAAGCCGTTCTCCACATCGACCGCAAGGCTGCCGAACCTCTTCGCCGCCTTCGGCGCCGCCGGCTCCCCCTTCTTTCGCTTCGGCCGCTTCGCCGCCACGCTCCCCTTCGCCGCACGGCGTGCCTTCTGCGGCAGATCGCGAACGTGACCGTATGAGGCGAGGACGGTGAAGTCGGGGCCAAGGTAGCGCTCAATCGTGGCCGCCTTTGCTGGAGACTCCACGATCACGAGATTCTTCGTTACTACCTTACTCATGCGCGAGAGCGTAGCACCGCCCCCTCAAGGGCCCTCCAACGCCCCCCTCGCTGTTCAATCAGCCTCTGCGCCGCTAGGAGGGTCAGCGCCGAAGGGAGGGCCGCCTCAACCCCCTCGCTCAGGTCCAGAAGGTCTCCTTCGGCCAGCCCTTCAACTCCCGCCGCGACGAGGCGCTCCAAGATTGCCCCGCGAAGTCCGCCAACTGGCAGAGAGGGGCCAGTGACGACGCAGCCCTGTGCACGGACAGGAGCCTCCTCCCGTACGGACGCGGCACAAACGCCTAGCCACGATTGAAGCGCCTCGCGGTCGGTAATCAACTGTGGCGGGGGCGAATCGATGAGTTGCAGGGTAGGCTCCGTCGCCCGAGCGAACCAGGCGGCACCCCCAGCGGCGCTCTTGGCTCCGTACGGCGCGGTCACAAAGGCGAGCGGCAGGCCGAACTCAGTTGCCGCCTCGGCGGTGATGAGTGCCCCACTCCCCTCCGGAGCCTCAACCACGATCAGGCCGTCGCAGAGCGCCGCCAGCAGGCTGTTTCGCGTGACAAAGCTCCAGGCGGCGGGGGGTGTCCCAGGGGGGCGATCAGAGAGGAGCGCGCCCGCAGCGACGATTCGCTCGCCGAGCTGACGCGCCCCCTGCCGCAAGCCCTCTGGCGCTGGGCTCGGTAGCACGCCGATCGTCCTCCCACCAGCACACAGCGTGGCGTCATGGGCGGCCGCGTCAATGCCGAGCGCCACGCCGCTCACCACCACCCACCCGTTCAGGACACAGCTCGTTGCGATGCTTCGCGCAGCGGCGAGGCCATGCGCGCTCGGTCGGCGCGTCCCCACGATGCCGATTGCAGGGGCGGCGAGCACGGCGGGATCGCCACGCAGCCAGAGCGTGCGCCGCCGGTCCTCATCTGGTGCGAGTCCGAGTCGTGACTGCCGACGTTCTGGGATCCGCGGGTCACCAGGCGTGATCCGCTCGTTCATCTGCTCCCAATCAGATGAAGCGCCTCCGCTAACTCCTCCTCGCCGAATCCCTCACGCCCACTCAGCAGCGCACTAATCAGGGCAATATCAATGATGTGCCTCCACCCTCGACCACTGATTCGATCTGCAAACGACTCTGCGTAACGACGCACCAGCTTCTGATCGGCGCGCGCAGCACGCTCTTCTCGCTCTGGGAGCGCGGCTCGGACTGCTACCACACGTGCACGCGCCTCTTTCGTGCCGAGTGGACCGATCGGTAAACTGCTGATCGGCGCAGTGGGTCGGCCGAGTCGCACGCGCAACGCAAAGCGATCACGTATTGGCGCGGAGAGGGAGAGGCTGCCACGGCGGCGCGCGGCGGGCGTGCAGAGGCAGGCGCCGTCCAGGGCATCCAGCTCACCGCAGCTACACGGATTCCCCGTTGCCACGATCAGCGCCGCTGCGGGGAACTGTTCGGCGCGACCGGCACGCACAAGATCCACCACTCCGCGCTCCAGCGGCTCACGGAGCGCCTCAAGGGTGTCGCGTCGAAATTCACCGATCTCGTCAAGGACGAGGAGGCCGCGGTGCGCCCAAGTCAACTCTCCTGGTGTCATGCGCGGACCGCCGCCGATCAGTCCAGCGACCGTGAGGTCGTGATGCGGCGCGCGCAGCGGTGGTCGTATACCAGAGCAGGCACGCCCCCCTGCAGAAGCGATCGCACGGACTTCGGATGTCTCTTCGTCTGATAGATCTGGAAGTATGCCGTGCAGTGCGTGCGCTAGCATCGACTTCCCAACCCCTGGTGGGCCCTCAAGGAGCAGCGGGAGGCGACCCACGGCACTGATGAGCAGCGCGCGCACAGCGATCGGTTGGCCACGTACCTGTGCAAGATCGGGGACGAACTTTTCCACCTGATCAACTGAAGCGTCAGCGTGACGCAACAGCGTGGTGCGCTCTCGTGGACTCATCTTGGCGCCGTGCAGGAGCGCCACCGCCTCACTCAGCGTCGCAACGCCGTACGTTGTTGCAGGAGTCTCAGCTGGGAGTTCCGCCGCCGTCTCCACTGGAAGGAGGAGGAGTCGCTCCGCACGTGCGGCGAGTGGAAGTGCCAGTGGCAACGCGCCAGGGACGCTCCGAACACGACCATCAAGCGCCAGCTCACCGAGCGCCGCGACGTCGCGGCCGGCAAGGTGTAGCTGACCGCTCGCCGCCAGGATGCCGAGTGCAATTGCAAGATCAAAGGAGCCTCCACTCTTGCGCAGGTCGGCGGGGGCGAGATTGACTGTGATCCGGCGTGCGGGCCAGGTGAATCCTGAGGCGCGAATGGCCGAACGAATCCGCTCACGCGCCTCACCCACCGCCGCATCGGGAAGTCCAACAATGCGGACCGCTGGAATTCCAGTCGCAACGTCAACCTCCACCTCCACGGGGACGCCACGAATACCAACAAGTGCACTACTGGCAATAGAGAACGGCATCGCTGCATCGTGCGAGGTGCCGCGTACGGGGCACGTACTCGATCGGAGCGGTGAACTACCCCCCGAGCGCTTCGAGGTGCATGATCAGCGCCGCCGACCAGCCCTCCAGTTCGCCAGCACGTGCAACCGCTTCGTGTATTGGGACGAGCGAACCGGCAAGCTTCTCTCGCTCCCGCACCTCGATCTCAGGGCTGGCGAGCTGCGCCAGGAAAACAATGCCCAAATGCACACGACCCACCTCGTCGCCGTCATCGTTCAGCAGTCCGAGCGGCATAAAGGTGGGGAGTTGCGGCGTTGCCACCTCCTCAAGCCACTCGCGCCGTAGCGCAGCGGTGATGCCACCATCCTCGGCGCCAACATGTCCCCCAACCCCGAACGAGGCGCGCCCGTGCAGTCGACGATCGCTCCCGTCGGCGAGGCGATGCATCCAGAAGAGGTGACGCACGCCGTCTGCATCACGGTAGATCGCAACGGCGTACGGGATCGGCTGCTTCCACTCTGGGCTCATCTCCAACTCTCGTCGCGGCCGCACCTGCGCAACCTGATCGAGTCGCGCGATCTCTTCCGCCCCTTCGCGTGGCGTGGCGAATGGCTTGAATCCACTCCACGCACCACGCAGGAGCGCGGCCTCTCGTGGGATCCCAAGGATCATCTCGTCGGCGCCGCGCGCCAACGGATCGGCGCCTGGCGCCGTCTCGCTCACCCCAACTCCTCCAGCGTCTCGCGCGCCTCCGCGAGTCGTGCACGAATGTCCGCACGCCCAGTGAGCGGGTCGTTCTCAGCGGCGGCGAGGCGCGCATCCCAGCGCTCCAGTTCGTCGCGAAGCGCTCGAAGTCGTCGGCGAACCTCTCGTGCATTCGTTGCCAGGATGTCGGCTCCCATCTCATCGGAGCCGCGCGCGAGTCGCGTGGTGGAGTTCCAGCCACTGCTTGCGAGTAGGTGCGAGACGCGCCAGCCGTCAACCGCCTTCCCCTGCTCCCCTTGAGAGACGGCGCTTACGAGCGCCGCAGCGAGGAGGAGTGGGAGGTGGCTCACTGCGGCGGTTGCGGCATCGTGTAACTCCGCGTCCATCATGATCGGTCGTGCGCCGCAACTCGATGCGAGGCGCTCAACGAGTGCTGCGGCGCTGCTCGCACCGTGATGATCGGGGACCACCACCCAGGGGCGACCAACAAAGAGGTTCGCGTCCGCAGCGGCGAATCCCTTCTCATGCCTCCCCGCCATCGGGTGCCCGCCACAGAAGCGAAGCGTTCGCTTCGCCGCCTCCGCCATGATCCAGCGCTTGGTGGAGAGGACATCGGTGATGACCGCCCCTTCAGCAAGCCGGCCAGAACGCCGACAGATGACGAGTTCGTCCAGGATACCCGTTGCTGCGATCGGTGGCGCGCAGATGATCACAAGTGCCGCGCCGTCAACCGCCTCAGCGATCGTGCGCGCAACATCGTCGACCGCACCCGCCTCCAGCGCCGCGCGTGGTCCCTGTGCGCTCGGTGTCCATGCAACCAGCTCCACGCCGCTCGGATCTAACGGACCAGCACCTGAAGGGTCTTCTCGCAGCGCCTTGGCAATTGAACCGCCGATTAGTCCGAGGCCGAGGAGGGCAATCCGCACCTTCTGCTCAACGCAACGCCGCGATCGCGTCGAATGCGCGGATCACCGTGCGGATTCCACCCTCAAAGTTGCCGAGATCCATTGACTCATTCGGCGCATGGGCGTTGTCATCTGGCGGCGTGAAACCGAGCAGCACAACCGGGAGTGAGAGCTCTCGCTGGAAGAGCGCGGCGATCGGAATGGAGCCACCTTCGCGCAGGTAGAGCGGATCCGCGCCGAAGGTCTCCTTGAGCGCACCCACAGCCGCAGTAAGATACGGATCGCCAAGCGGCGTCAGGAATGGGTAGCCGTTGCCAAGCTGCTGTACCTCTACCTGGAGACCGGGGGGCGCCGCCGCCTTCAGGGCCGCCTCCACCTGTAGTGCGATCTTCGCTGGATCCTGTGCCATCACGAGGCGGCAGGAGATCTTCGCGTGGGCATGCGCTGGAATGATCGTCTTGCTGCCATCGCCAGTGAACCCACCCCAGATCCCATTGACATCGAGTGTGGGTCGCCCGCCGCGCCGCTCCACCGTGCTGAAGCCAGCCTCCCCCTGTGGTGCCGCCGCGCCAATCGCGCGCAGGTAGCTCGCCTCATCAAACGGGAGTGCCGCAAAGGCGGCGCGATCCTCGGCGTCCAGTTCCACTACGTCGTCATAGAAACCAGACACGGTGATGTGGCGCTGTTCGTCGTGCAGCGAGGCGATCATCGCGGCGAGTGCGTTCGCGGGATTGATCACCGATCCACCGTAGCTGCCAGAGTGGAGATCAACATCAGAGTTGCGCACATCAACCTGCAGGTACGTGATCCCGCGTAGTCCAACGGTGAGCGCCGGCCGATTCCCCTCAAAGAAGCCTGAATCGCTGATGATCACCGCGTCGCCGCTGCAGCGATCTGGGTGCGCGGCCATCCAACGCTCAAGATTCACCGAGCTCGACTCTTCCTCCCCCTCAAACAGGTACTTCACGTTAACGGGGAGCGCACCACGCGTGCTGAGGATCGCCTCAAGTGCGGCAAGGTGAATCAGGATCTGCCCCTTGTCATCGGCGGAACCGCGACCAAGCATGCGACCGCCGCGCACGATCGGCTCAAATGGACTCGTCTGCCAGAGTTCAAGCGGGTCGCCTGGCTGGACATCGTAGTGGCCGTAGACCACGATCGTTGGCAGCTTTGGGTCTTCAATGCGCTCGCCAACCACCATCGGATGTCCGCCCGTCTCACTCACCTCCACGCGCTGCGCACCGATGCGACGCAGCTCGCCTGCGAGCCACTCCGCCGCCGTACGACAGTCGGGGGCGTGTTCTGGGATTGCCGAGACGCTCGGAATGCTGAGGAAGTCGTGATAGCGCTGCATGCGCGCGGCGTGCGCGGCAACGATCTGAGCCTCCTCTGGGCCGCTGAGCGGCTTCCACGCGAGCGTTGGCGCGTACTCCATATTACGCGGGCTGCCCCGCGGCCGCCCCTCCACTCGCCGGCTTCGCTGCAGCGCTTGCCGCCGCAGCCTCAACCTCTTCCCGCGTCGGAATGTTGATTCCAGCGGCGCGCAGTCGTGCGACGAGATCGGCGTATGCGGCGGGCTTCGGCGGAAGGTCGGCGAAGAGTGACTCGAAGGCCTCGCCCTCAACGGTCTCTTCCGTGATCAGCTTCGCCGCGAGCGCGTCAAGGCGGTGACGGTGCTTGGTCAACACCTCGCGTGCCCGTGTGGCGCCACGATCAATGATCGCACGCACCTCTTCGTCAATCTGTTTTGCGACCGAATCCGAGTAGTTCTTCTGCTCAGACATCTCGCGTCCCAAGAAAATCATCTCGTCCTGTCGACCGAGGGTGACGGTGCCGAGCTTCTCTGACATGCCGAAGCGGGTCACCATCTTGCGAGCGAGATCGGTCACCTTCTCAATGTCGTTAGAGGCGCCCGTCGTGGTGTCGCCAAATACCAGCTGCTCGGCAACGTTCCCGGCGAGCAGTGCGGCGATCTTGTCTTCAAACTCACTCTTACTCTGCAGGTAGCGATCCTCGGTCGGCAGGTTCATTGTGTATCCGAGCGCCATCCCACGACTGATGATCGTCACCTTGCTCACCGGGTCACACTTCTCAAGGATGCGCCCAACAACGGCGTGACCACCCTCGTGGTACGCAATGATCTGCTTCTCGGGCTCGGTGATCAGGCGGCTTTTCCGTTGCGGACCAGCCATGACCCGATCAAGCGCTTCGGCAAACTCATCCATGCCGATCACTCGCTTGCTGCGGCGCGCGGCGAGGATGGCCGCCTCATTCATCAGGTTGGCAAGATCGGCGCCAGAGAATCCAGGCGAGCGACGCGCGATCTCTTGAAGGTTGACGCTCTTATCGAGCGGCTTCCCCTTCACGTGCACCTGCAAGATCGCAAGCCTTCCCTTGATGTCTGGGCGGTCAAGGATTACCTGTCGGTCGAAGCGACCTGGTCGCAGCAGTGCAGGATCAAGGACGTCTGGGCGATTCGTTGCCGCGATGATGATGACATTAGTCCCAGTCTCAAAGCCGTCCATCTCTACAAGGATCTGGTTCAGCGTCTGCTCGCGCTCGTCGTGCGAACCGCCAAGACCGGCGCCGCGCTGGCGGCCGACGGCATCAATCTCGTCAATGAAGACGATGCACGGCGAGTTGCGCTTCGCCTGCTCAAAGAGATCGCGCACGCGCGAGGCGCCAACGCCAACGAACATCTCCACGAACTCTGAGCCAGAGATGCTGAAGAATGGGACGCCGGCCTCACCAGCAACGGCGCGCGCTAGGAGCGTCTTCCCCGTTCCAGGCGAACCGATCAGCAGCACGCCTTTCGGAATCTTCGCGCCGAGCGCCTCAAAGCGCTCTGGGAACTTCAGGAACTCCACCACCTCGGCAAGTTCGGCTTTCGACTCTTCGACTCCTGCGACCTCAGCGAAGGTGACAGGCGTCTTGTTGGGGACGAACATCTTCGCCTTGCTCTTTCCAAAGCTCATCGCTTGATTGTTCTGTCCCTGTGCACTGCGCATCATGAAGATGAAGAGTCCGCCGATCAGCAAGACTGGGAGGAGTGCGCTGAGGAGCAGGCTGAGGAGTTGACTAGATTCGTCTGGTGCCTTCGCACCGAAGCTGATGCTCTCTGCACTCTGGCCACCCGCGGCGGCGGCGGAAAGCATGTCGTTGTAGACATCGGTGAGTTGCGTTGGCACCTGCACCTGGTAGCTCTCTGGCGGCGCTCCCTCAAGGGTGATCGTGAGCGCCTGGTCCTGCTGCAGGACCGAGTTGACGCGGCCCGACTTCACGTCGCTGAGGAAGGCGGAGTAGTCCTTGCTCGGCGCAGGGGTTGGCGAGAGGAGGACGCTACCAAGGAGCAGCACCGTACCAAGGAGAAGCATCAACATCACCGCACCGTTGCGGAGCGACTTTGGGATCACCAGAACCTCCTCTTCTCTCGACTGCGAGTGACGTTGGTAGCGAGGGCAGGAATCGAACCTGCGACCAAGGGCTTATGAATCCCCTGCTCTACCGCTGAGCTACCCCGCCGTGCACGCTCAGTCAAGGATACCGAACCCACGCCCACGGCGCACTCTCCTCTCGCAGCCCCCCTCTTCTGCTCAGGTAGGCTGCCAGCATGCTCAACATCTTAATCCTCTGTCACGGCAACGTCTGCCGCTCTCCGCTCGCCGAGGTCCTCCTGGAGGCGGCCATCGCTGCCGACCCTGCCCTCGCTGGCCGCGTTGCGGTGAGCAGCGCCAGCACCTCCAACGAGCATGAGGGAGAGGGGATGCACGAGCACAGCGCGGCACTCCTCGCCGGGCGCGGCCTCCGCACGGGCCACCACGCGCGGCAGATCACCCTCCCGCTCGCCAACGCACAGGACCTGATCCTCGCCGCAGATCGCTGGAACCTGCGCGATGCTCAATCGATCGTAGCCAGTGGCAGTCGCCGCGCAGAGGTTCGCCTGATCCGCGACTTCGATCCCCGCGCCAGAGGCGAAGACCTTGACGATCCGTGGGGTCACCCGATCAGCGCCTACGAGCGAGCCGCAGCAGAAATTGAGGCGGCGATTCCAGGCATTTTGGCGGCGCTGAGGGCGCGCTAACGTCCTACGACGAAGTTACGGAAGATCCGCGTACGCTTCCACCACAAGATCTGCAAAGCGTGGCTGATCAATCGTGAGCCCAACGTCGCAGTTGCTCTCGCGCCGATCCCGCTTCAGCCGATATGGATTCGCGTCGCCAATGGTGCGGCCACGCGCAGGTCCCGAAGTTGTATCAACCGTGACGTGGTAGCGCGCGACGCCAATGAGATCCGGGATCGCAAGGTGTAGAACCGCAACTGCATCGTGGATTGCCACCCTCTCACCCTGCCCCCACGCCGCTGACCGCTCGAACGAAAACCGCAGCAGTTCGGTTGCCACCTTCGCGGAGGAGCCTGGTAGCGCTACGAGTCGATCTAGGATGCTGCGATCGAGCACCGCATGGTGCGTCACGTCTAAGCCGATCATGGTGATAGGGAGACCGCTGTTGAACACCACATCCGCCGATATAGGGTCGGCATAGATGTTGAACTCTGCCGATGCCGAAGAGTTCCCCTCACCCACTGAGCCACCCATCAAGCAGATGTGCGCAATCTTCGGCGCGAGGTGCGGAAAGCTTCGAATCAGCAACGCAATGTTCGTCAACGGTCCAATCGGCACAAGGGCGACCGGCTCTGGCGAGGCGGCGATCATCCGCGCCATTAGCGAAACGGCGCCTTCGGCCTCTGATGTACGCGGTGCGGGGGGGAGCTTCGTATTGCCGAGCCCACTCTCACCGTGCACTTCGGTCGCCCGCTCAAGTGGTCCAGCAAGCGGGCCGACGGCGCCCTCGGCTACCGGAATCTCATCCGCGCCATATAGGTGTAATAGACGTAGCGCGTTCTCTGTGCAGTGATGCACATCAGCGTTCCCGCCAACACTCGTCACCGCTAGGAGCTTCAGCTCCGGTCGCGCGACCGCAAGCGCGATCGCCAGGGCATCGTCAAGTCCTGGGTCGCTATCAATGATGATTGGGAGCGGCTTCAAAGCGCTTCCGCACGGTGCCGTGCGCGCGCTCAGTGTGGCGTGGTGGAAGGTTGGCCAACCGATCTTTGGATCAGCCACGCAACACTAACCCTGTTCGTACGGTCGTCCCGCCGCCGCTGGACCACGAACTCGACCGATCAAGCCAGCGACCACGACGATCGTCATCACATACGGAACGGCGAGCAGCACCTGCGGCGGGAGACCAACGCCGAGGATGGAGAGGAGCGTCGAGGCGGCTTCCGCGAATCCAAAGATGAGTGCGGCGCCGAGTGCGTTCCAGGGCTTCCACGCGCCGAAGATGAGTGCCGCCAAGGCGATGAAGCCACGACCAGCAGAGATCCCCATGCCGAATCCACCCGTCCCTCCGAGGGCGAGATAAGAGCCAGCGAATCCAGCGAGTGCGCCAGCAAGGATCATCGCGCGATAACGGAGCTTCATCACATCAACTCCAACGGTCCCAGCGGCGGCTGGCATCTCACCGCTCGCCCGAAGCCTGAGACCCCATCGGGTACGAAAGAGCATATAGGAAAAGAACGCGATGAGGATGACGGCAGAATACGCATACGGACTCAACGTGAAGAAGATATTCCCGATGATCGGGATGTCACCGAGAAGCGGGATCTTTACGGGCAAGATGCTCACTGGGTTATTCAATTCGCTGTGTATCTGCAGGACACGAAGGTAGATAAACGTGGTGATCCCTGCGGCACCGATGTTGATGACCATGCCAGTAACGATCTGATCAACCTTGTAGCGCAGTCCGAGCACCGCAATCAGAAGTCCGACCAGGGCGCCCATGACAGCGCCAGCTACTGGCCCAGCGATCGCTACCCCAAAAATGCTCGATACTACCGCTCCTGCGAGTGCCCCAAGAAGGAATTTCCCTTCAATCGCGATGTTCAGGACGCCACTGCGTTCCGAAATGATGCCCGCCAACGCGCCGATCGCAACAGGCCCCGCGTAGTTGAACGTCCCCGTGAACAGGACGGTGAGGTTCGCAGGCGTCCCAGAGAGGAGCGTAGTAAAGAGAGCGATGATGAGCAGCGGCGAGGCGACAGCGATGCCAAGGCGCCAACGGTAGCTCCCGCCGCGCCGATACTGCAGCACGGCAACGGCGCCAAGCACAAGCCCAGTCGCGATCCATGCGATTGAGACCGGGAAACTTACCAGTGCGTCCGTGCCACCAATCGTATCAACCCAGAGTGAGAGGTTCGCCATCGTCGTTGCGTTGGCTGTCGCTGAAGCGAGTGCAACCAATGCAAAGATGGCAAAGAGGGCGGCACGTATTTTTGAAGAACGGAGCGCCTTTGCCTCTTTGGCGCCCATTAGGTGGCCAGCTGGCTCCGTGCTCTTGACTACTGCACGACTCATGCTGCGGCCTCCTTGCGCATCCATCGGAACGGAAGCCGAATGATGCGTGCCGTGAGCTTCGGTGCGGCGATGAACATGATGACGAGGGCCTGGATGAAGAAGAGAAGGTCAATTGGAATCGACGTCTCAAGGCCCATCAACCCACCACCGTTTCGCAGCGCGCCGAACACAAGGGCCGTGGCCACGACACCGCTCGGGCGTGTCCCACCAACGAGGGCAATGGCGATGGCGGTGAAGCCAACACCTCCTGAGACCACCGTTGAGAACTGCTTGATAGTCCCTGTCACCTCAAAGGCGCCGCCTATGCCGGCAAGCGCGCCGGAGATTGCCATCGCCATCATGATTGATGACGAGGCTTTCATCCCTGCATATCGCGCAGCGTTAAGATTTAGCCCAGCGGCGCGCAATTCAAAGCCGCGCGTGGTGCGGAAGAGGAACCAGCTGACTACACCCGCCGCAGCGAGCGCAACAAGGAAACCGAGATGCAGGCGGAGCTCCGGGACGGGCAGGATCCCAGGGATCAAGACGTAGTCGGCAAGCGCTTTCGATATCGGCTGTGTCCCATCTTCGCGCTGGATTAGCGACCAGTTTGAGAGGAGAAAGAAGACGAAGAGCCCGGCGATATAGTTGAGCATGATCGTGGTGATTACCTCGCTCGAGCCTGCACGCACCTTCAAAAAGCCTGGAATGAAACCCCACGCTCCACCAAGGAGTGCGCCCGCGAGGATTGTACCGAAGATGACGAGCGGCGCCGGAAGTCCCGCCCCACCGAGGACGATCGCCGCGGTCGTTGCGCCAAGGCCGCCCATCAAGAACTGCCCTTCACCTCCGATGTTGAAGACCCCAGAACGGAAGGCTACGGCGACGCCGAGCCCGACGAACATCAGTGGAATCGACTTCAGCAGGCTCTCCGTGATCGGGCGGGCAGCGCGTGCAAGATCTGCTGGATCACCCGATGCGATCGCATCAGCAATCCGCTCAGGATTTCCAAAGGCGCCACGAAGGAGCGCCGAGTAGGCGGCACCAACACGACCAATCCCCTCCCCGAGTGCTCCGATCGGATTGCTTGGGATCATTGCCAGGACTTCAAGGTCACTCAAGATGATGACCACACCGCCAACGAACAGCGCAACAAGGATCGAGAGCGCAGGAAGTCGAATCGCCGAGAGGAGTTCTCGTAGGCTCCTCATATGTCGGCCCCGCCCATGAGGAGACCGACGCGCTCCCGGGTCGCATCTTTGGCCTCAAGGATCCCAACAATCCGCCCTTCAAACATGACTGCAATGCGATCGCCAAGCGCCAGCACCTCGTCGAGCTCGGTGCTCACGATGAGTACCGCAGCGCCCGCATCACGCTGTTCAACGATTCGTTTGTGGATATATTCAATTGATCCAACATCAAGCCCGCGTGTAGGCTGGGCCGCCACAACAAGTTTGACGACGCGCGAAAACTCTCGACCCACAATCACCTTCTGCTGGTTGCCGCCCGAGAGGCTCGCTATGTCCGTATGGATAGATGGAGTTCGCACATCGAAGTCCTTTACAATCTTCTCAGCTGACTCCTGAATTGCTGAGCGGTTCAGCGTAACTCCCGAACTGAACGGCGATCGATGATATGAGTTGAGCATAAGATTCTCCGAGACGGTCATCCCTATCACCATCCCGTCACGATTTCGGTCCTCCGGGATATGCGCAACGCCCGCATCTGCGATCTGCCGCGGCGAGAAGCCAACAATGTCCTTTCCATTGAGCTCCATTGCGCCGCTATCAACGGATCGCAGTCCAGTGATCGCCTCCACCAGTTCCGTCTGGCCATTCCCTTGGACACCCGCGACCGCGACGATCTCTCCGGCACGGACCTCAAGGTCGATCTTTGAAACGGCAACTTCGCCCGCCTGATTGAGCACGGTTACACCCTGCATCTTCAGCGCTACGGCGCCAGGCTTCGCCTCAGCGCGATTGACGGTGAGCTGTACCTCGCGCCCAACCATCATCTCGGCGAGCTTCTCGGGATCCGTCTCTTTCGGCTTGACTGTCCCCACGACCTTGCCTCGGCGCAACACCGTAATTGTGTCTGCAACCTCAAGGACCTCCTGGAGCTTATGCGTAATGAAGATCACGGAGGTGCCCGCGCTGGCGAGGCCGCGAATGATGTCAAATAACTCCTCCGTCTCTTGCGGAGTGAGCACCGCGGACGGTTCATCCAGCACGAGGACGTCGCTCTTGCGATAAAGCGCTTTCAAGATCTCCACCCGCTGGCGGACCCCAACGGGAAGCGTCTCAATTCGCGCATCTGGATCAACACTCAGTCCGTAGCGCTTGGAGAGCTCCACGACCTTTTCACGAGCTGCAGCGCGATCAAACGCTCCAAGCGGACCTCGAGCCGTCTCAGCGCCGAGCGCGACTGACTCCACCACGTCAAAGACGGGAACGAGCATGAAGTTCTGATGAACCATGCCGATCCCAGCCTCAATGGCCTCTGCTGGATCGCGAAAGACGCGCTGCTCACCGTCCACAATGATGCTGCCGCTGTCTGGCTTATAGATACCGGAGAGGATGTTCATCAGGGTGGACTTTCCTGCACCATTCTCTCCAAGAAGGCCGAGCACCTTCCCGCGCTCAACCTGGATTGAGACGCGGTCGTTCGCGAGCACACCAGGGAACTGCTTGGTGATCTCCCGAAGCTCTAAGCGCAACGACAACACGGTCTCCAATCTTACGTCGAGTTTCTGCTGCAGCTCAGTTTGCTGCTGCCGCAACCGGCCCCAGCAGTCTCCCGCTGGGGCCGGTTCCGCACATTGAAGCGACCTCTCAGCCGCAGCGGTACTACTCGCTCGTGTAGTAGTCCGAAACCTTGACCTCACCGCTGATGATCTTGGCCTTGAGGGCCTCAACCTTCGCGATGATGTCTGGGGTTACAAGGCTGCCGAACGTCGCCATCCAATTTGCTTCCATTCGGTC
>JBCLDV010000019.1:0-19250 GCA_038914275.1 Candidatus Limnocylindrus sp. | reverse complement strand
CGCCGCTGGCTGCAGGACGGCGTGATCGGCGGGGAGGATCAGCATCGTGGCGTCCGCGGGACGATCAATCCGCTCGGCGGCAAGTGCAACGGCTGGTCCCGTGTTGCGCCCGATCGGCTCGCTGATGATCTGGCTCGGGTCGAGTGAGGGGAGTGACTCGCGCACCAGCCCCGCCTGTGATGTGGCAACGAGCACGTAGATGTCTTCAAGCGGGATGAGGGGGAGTAGCCGGTCAACGGTGGCGGCGAGGAGGGTCTTACCGCCAACGAGCGGGATGAACGGCTTCGGTCGCTCAGGGCTGCTGAGCGGCCAGAGGCGCGTGCCACCACCACCCGCCAGGATCACCGCATACGGTCGAGCGCTCATCTGCGCATCGTAGAGGTCACTCTTCAACTCTGCTAGACGCCGCCGAAGATGCGGCGCAGGAAGCGTGGCAGCGAGATGTTGCTGCGGCGGATGACGAGCCGCTCTTCGAACTCCGCCTTCACGCTGAAGCCGAGCGCTGCATAGGCGTGGATCGCCTGCACATTGTCACTCCGCACATTAAGGACGACCTCATCGCAGAACTCAAGGAGGGCGGCCGTCACCGCGGAGGTGGTGGCGCGCGCGTAGCCAGCGCCGCGGAAACCGGATGCGGTGAGGACGTTGCCCACCACCGCGATCCGTTCGCGCCGACCGATCACGTGCGTCCCCGCCGCCGCCACCAGCCTTCCATTGCGATGGATGCCGCGATAAAGCCCCTCCGCAACGGCGAGTGGCGGGAGCCAGGCGGCGAAGCCGAGCTGATAGAGGCGATTCAGTGCAGGCGCGTCGGCAGGAACGAGCAGCACAACGAGCGCCGCCGACTCCCCCACATACGGGACGAAACTCTCGCGATCAAGGCCCATGCGCAACGTCGGGTGCACCTTCTCCGTCTCGTACCGCAGGTCAAGCACCGGATCGCCGCCTATCGGGGTGGGGACCCAGGCGGCACGTGGACTGATGCCGTGCGCCAGGATTGCAGCAATGCCCGCCGGCTCGCCATAGAGATGAAGCGGTTGCGGAGCCCAGCCCGAGTACTCCATCCCGAGCGCAATGTGCTCACTCCCCCGTCGCGCCACATAGCAGCGCGTGCGCAGAAACTCGCCGTCATCAAGATCGCAGAGCGCATGCGCGGTGTTCCAGCGATCGCCGTTGATCAGCGAACGGACGAGCTCACGATCGCGCGTCGCCGCGACTTCAATCGGAAGTTCAGACACGCTTCGCAACGCCTGCGGTGAGGATCTCGTATCGCGGCGCATGGGCGGTCACGCCCGCGGCAACAGCGCGCTCCGCAACGCTTCCGCCTTCGGCGCCGCTGCGCTCACTTGCCGTTGCATCGTGGATGCGTCGCAGTAGCGCCTCACGATCCTCCGAAGGGTGCGCCGTTTCGGTTGTGATCAGGTAGATCGGGATCTCGCGCGCGGCGGCGGCGGCGGCGAGTGCCAGGCCACCGGCAAGGATCACAGCGCTCCCATCCGCCGCAACGGCATCACTCGCAAGGAGGAGTGCGCAGGCCTCACCGCGCGCAATAATAAGGCTGAGCTGCGCCTCACTCATCAGCGCCGCAGGAATGCCGATGCGCACCGCATCCGCGCCATCGAGTCCACCGAGCGCAGTGATGCCGCGCGGATCTACGCTCGGCCCTGTGGCGATCAGGAGTTGCGCGGCGGCGGCGCGGCGCAGGCCTTCATGTCCAGGTGCAAGGTCGCCCCAGTGCGTTGCGCCGAGCCCAGGCCCCGTTGCCACGCTGCTCCCACGCGCTCCGCAGGCGCGCAGCAGATCGGCGAGGCGCTCCGCCTGCGCGGCGTACGTTGCGGCACGCGCAGTGGCGCGCATTGCAACGAGTCGGCCAACGCTGCCCGCATCCGCCGCAAGGAGCGCCGCGACTTCGTCACGCAGCGCATCAGAGAGTGGCGCAGCGTTGCGGAGCGCCGCCGCCGCCGCGTGCATGCGCGCCGGTCGCGCTGGCGCCTCCTTCGCATCTTCGGCGGCGAGCGAGAGTGCCGCAGCGAGCGCGCGAATCGGACCCGGCGCCATCACGGAGGCGCTGATCGCGGCGGCGAGTGCGCCGGGGGTGTCAGCGCGTCGCTCAAGGATCTTCGCCGGCAGCGCGCGAACGTCTAGAAGGATCAGGCCGCTCGCGTCATCGCGGACTGGTGATGCGAAAGCGGCGGCGGGCGGCGGAGCACCGATCGGCGTCAGCCCTGCGTCAGCCGGCAGATCGAGCGCCACCTCTGCCGCGCGTCGCTCCGGTTGCGGTGCATCCGCGATCCGCTCACTCAGTGGATCGGCGGCGCGCAGCTCATCGGCGAGCGCCCCCGCCTCGTGTCGAATCGCACCGACCACACCGAGTAGCGAAGTGGCGGAGCGTACGCCGTCCTTGGCGATCTGGCGCAGGAAGTCTCGTCGAGCGGCGGGTTGCTGGCCCTCGGGCGTGTTGCCCATGGCCGACTAGAAGGGGATGATCGCGGAGACGATCCCGTCCGGGAGACGGGCGCGACCGCCAAGGGCGGGAAGTTCGGCGAGAAAGCTAATGCCTACCACCGTTGCGCCAAGCTGCTCCACGAGTTGCACGGTGCCCGCGACCGTGCCGCCAGTGGCGAGGACGTCGTCAACGATCACCACACGCTGCCCTGGTGCGAGTGCGTCACGGTGGATCTCCAGCACGTTCTTGCCGTACTCAAGTTCGTACTCCACGGTGATCGTTTCGCCAGGGAGCTTGCCGAGTTTTCGCACGGGAACAAATCCGATCCCGAGCGCATGTGCGATGGGGGCGCCGAAGATGAAGCCACGCGACTCGATCCCCACGATCACGTCCGGCTTCTGCGCACGGATCGGCACGAGCATCGCCTCGATCGCAGCGTTGAACGCCTCCGCATCCTGCAGCAGGGTGGTGATGTCACGGAAGACGATCCCCGGCTTTGGGAAGTCAGGGATCGTGCGGACCTTCGAGGCGAGCTGCTCTGGATTCACGACGGAAGTTTACGCGAGTGGGGCGGCGGACGTTGCGGCGGAGGTGGCTGAGGTGGCGACCGCCTCCAGGCGCCGAGCCTCCACGGCGACGGCCCCCACGATCTCCACCGCCAGGCGCCAGATCCGCTCTGGGCTCGCAGCGGCGGCGGAGCGGAGGCCACCCTGCTGGAAGGTGAGCTCCCCGTGCGGTCGCCCTGCGAGCGCCCGCTCCGCGACGCCACGTGGCAGATCGCCGAAGCGGATGACCAGGCGACCGCCATCGCGAACGATCGACGCGATCCCCGCATCGCTCGCATCGGCACGAAGTTGTGCCACCTCAAGGAGTCGCGTGGCGGGCGGAGGCGCCTCACCGAATCGGTCGCGCATCTCTTCGGCGATCGAGCGAATCGTCTCCGCACGCTGCGCTGCACCGAGTCGACGATAGAGGTCGAGTCGCTGCCCCTCATCCTCCACATAGCTTTCCGGCAGGTGTGCCGTGACGGGGAGGTCGAGGATCGCGGTGCTGCGTGAGCGCGTCGGTGCACGACCCTCACGCTCCGCGCGTTTCACCTCAACGGATTCGGCGAGAAGTTGCGAGTAGAGGTCAAACCCGACCGCCGCAATGTGTCCCGATTGTTCACCACCGAGCAGGTCGCCAGCGCCACGGATCTCAAGGTCGGCGAGCGCCAACTGGAAGCCCGCACCGAGGTGCGCCGCGTCAAAGATCGCCTTGAGCCGCTTGCGCGCCACGTCACTCAGCGCATCCTCTTGTCGATAGAGGAGGTAGCACCAGGCGCGGCGACTGCTTCGTCCCACGCGACCGCGCAACTGATAGAGCTGTGCAAGGCCGAGCCTGTCGGCGCGATCCACGATGATCGTGTTTGCGTTCGGGATATCTAGACCCGACTCAATGATGGTGGTGCAGACGAGGATGTCCACCTCGCCGCGAACAAACTCTCCCATCACGCGCTCAAGGGTGCGACTCTCCATCTGCCCGTGTCCTACGTCAATGCGCGCATCCGGCAGGAGGCCACGCAACTGTTCAGCCGCCGCTTCGATCGACTCCACGCGATTGTGGACATAGTACGACTGACCGCCGCGCTCCAACTCGCGCGCCAGTGCGTCGCGCACTAACTCAGTGCTCGCCTCCGCAACGCGTGTCGCCACCGGATGACGATCTTCTGGTGGCGTCTCAATCGTGGAAAGGTCACGAATCCCGGAGAGGGCAAGGTTCAGCGTGCGCGGAATCGGTGTAGCAGTGAGTGTCATCACGTCGAGTTCCGCGCGGATCGCCTTCAGCCGCTCCTTGGCGGCCACGCCGAAGCGGTGCTCTTCATCCACGATCAGGAGCCCAAGCCGGTTGAACGAGACATCCTTTGAGAGGAGGCGGTGGGTGGCGACCACAAGGTCAATGCTGCCGTCGTTCAGTCCCGCCACCACCTCCCCCTGTCTCGCCGTGGAGATGCTGCGCGAAAGGAGTTCGAGGCGGAAGGGGTAGGCGGCGAGGCGGCGACGGAAGGTCTCAACGTGTTGCAGCGCAAGGATCGTGGTGGGGACGAGGAGTGCCACCTGGCGCCCCGCCTCCAGCGTGGCGAAGGCGGCGCGTAGGGCAACCTCCGTCTTGCCGTAGCCAACATCGCCAACGATCACGCGGTCCATTGGACGCCCGCGCGCAAGGTCGCCCTTTGTCGCCTCGATCGCGGTGAGTTGATCCGGCGTCTCGCGGAATGGGAAGGCCGCCTCAAACTCGATCAGCCACGGTGAGTCGATCTGGATCGGTGGGCGATGCGCCAACTCGCGCGCCGCATAGATGCGCAGCAGCTCATCGGCAAGATCATCGGCGGCGCGCTTCGCCCGATCCTTCGCGCGACGCCACTCACCGCCGCCGAGGCGACTCAACGCCGGATCTTCGGCACCCGTGTACCGCGCAATGCGTGCGAGCTGTTCGGTTGGAACGAAGACGCGATCGCCGCCGCCGTACTCGATCTCTAAATAGTCGCGCTCATCCCCCTCACCGCCGCGACGCACCATGCGGAGAAAGCGTCCCAGGCCGTGATCGATATGCACAAGGAGATCGCCCGGTGTGAGTCGCTCCGCCGCCTCGCGCGTGATCCCGCGGCGATGCACCGCGGCGCGGCGGACGCGCGTTGCGCCGAAGAGTTCGCGATCCGTAATGATCGTGAGCCCATCCACCCCACCCTGGAAGCCCCCGTCAAGTCCGCCATGAAGAAGCGTGATGCTCTTCGGCTTCGGATCGCTCACGATCGCATCACTCACTGGCGTCGCGGCGGAGGCGGCGGCGAGCAGCTCGGAGAGGCGCCCCGCCTGCTCCGAGACGATCACGACCCGCGCAGCATCACGTTGCCAGGTCTCGATCCCCTCCGCAAGCGCGCGCGTGCGACCGCTCGGCATCACTACATCGTGCCAACCGAACGGATCGCTCGGCACGCTCTTCGTAAGACGCCCCGCCTCGGAGCTCCAGGTCAGCTCCAGACGCGCGGTGCCGATCGTACCGAGCAGCTTCACGATTGCGGCGACGGGCGGCACGGACGCAGGCCACGACGGCGGGAGGATGCGCGTTGTCTTGAGCACGTCAAACCGCTCCGCACTCTGGCGCACCAGTGACTCGGCACCGCTGACCAACTCACTCGGCTCATCAAGGATCAGCAACGCTTCGCTGAAGTGGTCGATCGGTCGCGTGGGCGCAATGATCGGTGCCCAGATCTCTAGTCCGTCGCCGCGCTCTGGACTCGCTGATGCCTCCCAGCGCGCAAGATCGGCGAGCAGTGCCGGCGCAAGTTCCACGCGATCTCGTGCGGCGATCCCCTCCGCCGCCGCACGTGCCACAGCGATGCGCGCCGCATCCAGAGGAAACTCGCTCGCTGGGAGTAGGTGCGCACGTGGCAGTGGCGTGCTGCTCCGCTGTGTTGCCGGATCGATCGCACGCACGCTCTCAATCTCATCGCCGAACCACTCCACGCGCATCGGCTCGGCCGCACCCGCCGGGAAGAGGTCAAGGATGCCACCGCGTCGCGCATACTCGCCACGCCCACCCACCAGTTGGACGCGCTCATAGCCGAGTGCGCCAACGCGTCGCGTCGCTTCGTCGAGCGACATTCGCGCGCCAGGCTCCAGCAACAGGCTCCCCTCGCTGAGCGTTGCCGGATCAATGCTGTTCTGCAGCGCGGCGAGGAGCGACGTCACCAGGATGCGCGTCTCACCAGAACTCCAGGCGGCGAGCGCCGCCACCCGACCGGCCGACTCATCAACGACCAGCTCGCCGCGCTCATACGGGAGTGAGCTGCGCGGCTCGAGGAGCGTGACGCTGTTCGGGTCATCCGTCCACGCGCGGAGCGTGTCAGCAACGCGCTCGGCAACCTCTGGGCTCCGCGCCAGCCAGACCACGCGCTGTTCACTCGCGAGTGCGGTGGCGAGCGCCGCCTTGGCCGGATGCGGAAGATGGATCAGTGCTGCTGCATGATCGCGCTGGAGCGCCGTGTTCAGTTCGCGGAGCTGCTCGCTTGCGCGTAGGCGCGCCAGTAGCGCGGCGAGCGCCACGCGCGATCCGCTCACCGTTCGGAGTCGGTTCGGTCGCCCTTGCCGAGCGGCTTCCGCCAGCCGTGCGCCGTCTTGCGGATCCCGTCACTCCCTGGCGGGCCATCCACTTCGCCCGCGGATGGAAGGTTTGCTGGATCCGCGGCGCTCCCGATCTCAGGCTCGGCGAGCTTCCAGTTGTTGAAGGCGGTCGCCGCCTTATTCAGACCAGAGCGTGCCCACGTCTCGATCGCCTCGCCAGCCGCAGCGTTGATCTCTGCGAGTCGCAACCGCTCTGCGACGCTGAACTCGCTCAGCACGTGCTCATGGGCACCGCCACTCCCTGTGGGATCGCCAATCCCCACGCGAAGTCGTGGGTACTGGTCGCTCCCCAACTCCGCCTCAATGGAGGCGAGTCCGTTATGTCCCCCATCGCTCCCACGCTCACGAAAGCGGAGTGCGCCGAACGGGAGACTAAAATCATCCACCACCACAAGCAGTTGCTCCGCCGTAACACGCTCAGCGGCGAGGAGCTTTCGTACCGCGATCCCTGACTCGTTCATGAACGTGGTGGGCTTTGCCATCACCAGATCAAGGCCGAGCACGCGACCGGCGTGGACCGCTGCAGCATCGCGCATCTTCCCGCCACCGCGCCAGTTCACGCGATCCGCAAAGGCGTCAAGGATCAGCCAGGCAATGTTGTGTCGCGTGTAGCGATACTTCTCGCCCGGATTACCGAGCCCAACCACGAGTCGTCGATCAACGCTCACGCTTCCCCCTTCACTACTTTGCTCACTTCGTCTGCGCTGTTCGCTGCGCCCCTTTCGCCGCCGCACGCTTCATGGCCCCGCGCTTCATGGCTGCAGTATGCGCGCGAAGGATGCGTTCCTGCTCACGCCACATTGAGTCCTTCGAGGCCGCGGTGTCATGGTCCCAGCCACAGAGGTGCAGCGCGCCGTGCACGGCGAGGAGTCGGATCTCGTCTGCGCTGGAGTGTGCCGTTGCCCCGTCTACCCCTCCACGACCCTCGCGCGCCTGCTCTACGGCGCGATCCACGCTGATCACGATGTCACCGAGAGGTATCCTCGGGCCGACCTGTGGCGCGTACGCCACACGAGTTTCACGCGGTGCGCGCGACCCACGCGCCGCACGGCGACGAGCGCCGGGTTGCACAGGAAACTCCGCAGCGTCGAGCAGCGGGAAGCTGAGCACATCGGTTGGAGCGCGCTTTCCCATGTGCGTTGCATTGAGACGCGCAATTGTTGCGTCATCCACGAGCGTGAGTGCAACCTCGCCGCGTGTTGGCGCACCGGCGGCGCGCAGTGCGCGGAGGACGAGTGCGGAGATTTCACGGTCGCTGATCCTGATCGATCCGCGGCGCTGGCGAGTGACGCGGGCGCGCGGGCCTGCGCCTCGACTCATCCGCGTGCTGCGAGTGCCGCGGTGACCTTACCGGAGAGGACCTTGCCGTCAACGCGCCCCTTGCTCTTTGGCGCTAGCCAGCCCATCACCTTCCCCATCTCCTTCGCGGAGCTGGCACCCGTCTCGGCGATCGCCTGCTTCACCAGCGCGTCCACATCGGCGTCGGAGAGTTGCTCAGGGAGGTAGACGGAGAGGATCGCAATCTCCGCCTCTTCAGCGGCGGCAAGGTCGGCACGGTTCGCCGCGCTGTAGGCATCAACCGATTCGCGGCGAGTCTTCACCGCCTTGATGATCACGGCGAGCGTCTCGTCGTCAGTGGCGTCGCGCTTCTGCTCCTTCTCAACCAGAGCGAGCGCTGAGAGCGCCATGCGCAGGGTGTCGCGGCGCAGCGTCTCGCCAGACCGCATCGCTGCGGTTACATCGGCTCTTAGCTGTTCACGAAGCGACATGCGCTGCTCCTCTCCAACGGCTCGCGCCGCCACGGGGCGCGCGAGGGATCAGATCCCGCGAGGACCTGACGGCTTCTTCTTCTTTGCGTCCTTGCGCTTCTTCTTCTCCGCGTCGTTCTCAAACGCGTCTCGGCGGCGCGATTCGGCAAGGATGCCAGCCTGCTGGACCTTCTTATTAAATCGGCGCAGCGCGGCCTCAAAGGACTCGTTGTCACCAATACGAACTTCTGCCACCTAGATACCTCCTTATGGGATGAGGAGGATACCCGATTCAGCGAGGGAGAGGGATCTCCTCCCCGAGCGTAGCGAGCACAGCAAGGAGGGCCTCCGCTGCGGCGGGGTCGAGATCAGCCGAGGGGGTGCGCTGAAAGAGGATCAGCAGGCTGCCGCTGCGGCGCAGGATGAATCGAGCGTCTGGGGGGACGAGTACCAGGGTTGTGGGGGCGACCAGATACTCGGCGACCCGCTCCGCGGCGGCCGCTGCGGCTGCCGCGTCCGGGAAGACGATCGCCACCAACGGGAGGCCGACCGGATCGTTCGCAGATGCGCCGCGCACCACCACGCGCGGGAGGCTGTTGAGATCTGGTGGGAGTGGCGGGCGCACGTCCGCACCGCCGGTGATCACACCGAGTCCCGCCGCGCGGATCGCTGCGCTCAGGTACTCCGTTGCCTGTGCCAACTCTGCTGAGCTGCGTGGCGTGGGTGCCGCTGACGCCGGTTGACCCTGTGGCTCGGGTGGCGGCGGACCGCCGGAGAGCCAAGTGAAGAGTGCGAAGCCGCCGATCAGCACTAGGAAGGGTGCGAGGCGCGCGGCGCGTGATCGTGGTCGCTCGCTCTGCTCGCTCATCAGCGCGGCAAGATCATCAGCGCAGCCAACTCATCAGCGCGGCAAGCTCATCCGGGCGGCCAGGTGAGTTGGCGGCCGGCGAGCAGGTGAAGGTGCAGATGCTGGATCGCCTGACCACCCTCCGCTCCAACATTGCTCACCAGGCGCCACCCACGATCTGCATATCCGGCCTCCGCTGCGAGTTCGGCCGCAACGGCATGCATCCGCGCGAGGAGTGCGGCGTGTGCCGGTGTGTCGCGCAGATCCGCGGCGGAGCCAATGTGTTCGCGTGGAATGATCAGTAGGTGCAGCGGTGCTTGCGGTGCAATATCTTCAAACGCAATCACAAGGTCGGATGCGTGGCGCTGCTTACTCGGCAGTTCACCCGCAGCGATCCGGCAGAAGAGGCAGTCAGCCATGCGTCCACTCTAGCGCAACCCACTCCCCCTCCTGCCAGCGGTTAAGGAGCGTCAGGCCCGCACTGGTCAATGCGCTGATCACTTCGTCAACGCGTCCCTCAAAGATGCCGCTCGTAAGGAGCCGGCCGCCTGGCGCAACCGCGGCGGCGAGGAGTGGCGCGAGTTCAACATGAAGTGCCGCCACAAGGTTGGCAAGGACGAGAGGTGCGGGCGCAGTGAGCGGGAGTGACCCGAGCGAAATGCTGGCGCGAGAGGAGAGGCCGTTGCGCGCAAGGTTGCGCTGCGCCGCATCCACCGCGAGCGGGTCCGCATCCACGCCGCTCCCGTGCGAAGCGCCGAGCTGCAGCGCGGCGGCGAGCAGGATGCCGCTCCCCGTTCCAACGTCAACGATCCCTGGCCCACCGCTCGGCAGCGCCGCAAGGTGTCCCGCATCCGACCAACGTTGCAGGCCGGCGAGCGCAAGGCGCGTGGTTGGGTGTAGCCCCGTGCCGAACGCCTGGCCAGGATCAATCACCACCACGGCGTCGCCTGGCTCGCTCGGCTGCTCGCTCCACGGCGGCCGAATCACGATCCTCCCAATGCGCGTCACCGGAAACTCAGCTCGCCACGTCGTCTCCCACTCCTCTTGCGGGATTGCTCGGATGCTGAGTGCGCCGATCCCGCGAAGGCCGAGCCCACTCCCCGCGATGGCCGCGAATCGCTCAAGTTCGCCCCGCAGCGCCTCCGCCGCCTCACGCTGCGCAGGTTCGTCTACCAGCCAGGCGCGGATGCGCACCGGTGCGGTTGGGTCGTAAATTGCTGGGATCGCGTCACCGTGCGCTGGTGGCGCGGTTGTTGGTTCGGCACTGGTGCCGGCGGGGGCGAGCCGCGCAAGGCGTTCGCTGATCGCCTCTGCAGACTCCGGGTCGCAGGTAATAGAGAGCTCAAGCCAGCCGCGGTCGCTCAGCTGCGATCCTCGCCACTTAACTTCGCATAGCGCTCGAGCGCCTCGCGCTGTTCGCGGCTCAACTTCTTCGGCACCTCCACCGCAACAATAATGCGAAGGTCACCGCGCTGAGATGGTCGGCGTACATTCGGCGCACCGCGACCTTTGAGTCGAATCTCTGCGCCAGGCTGCGTCCCTGGCTTGATCTCCAACTCCTCTTCGCCCTCAGCGGTGGGGATGATGACGCGTGCGCCAAGCGCCGCCTGCGAGATTGAGATTGGGATCTCCGTAACAAGGTTGATCCCTTCACGAACCAGTTGCGGATGCTCAGCCACGCTGACCACCACATAGAGGCTCCCCGCCGGGCCACCGCGACGCCCCGCTTCGCCCTGCCCGGAGAGTCGAATCTGCGTGCCGTCATTCACCCCTGGCGGGATGTCCACGCGCAGTCGCTTGCTGCCGTTGAGCCGCCCCTCGCCGCGACACTTGCCGCACGGCTTCTCAATGATCTTCCCCTCGCCGGCGCACTGCGCACACGGTGCGGAGACCGCCATCTGGCCGAGCAGCGTCTGGCGGACGGTGCGCACCTCTCCGCGACCACCGCAGCCGTCGCAAACCTTCGTCCCAGAGCCCTTCGCCGCACCGCTCCCGCTACAGGCCTCGCAGGCAACACGCATGTCTAGGTTCACTTCGCGCGTTCCGCCGCGAATTGATTCAGCGAAGCTCACCTTCATGTCAAAGCGCAGGTCGCTGCCCGGTGGCGGACCGGTGCGTCGTGCGCCGCGTGCCGCGCCACTAAAGAATCCTTCAAAGAGATCTTCAACGGAGCCGAAGTCGCCACCGCCACTAAATCCACCGGAGAAACCGCCGCCCGGGAATCCACCAGCGGAAGGGCTACCGGCACCAGGGCGACCCGCACCACCGCCGACCCCCGCCTCACCGAACCGGTCGTACCGCGTGCGCTGTTCAGGATCAGAGAGCACTTGGTAGGCGTCGTTCAGCTCCTTGAACTTCGCCGCTGCGTCAGGCACCTTGGAAACGTCTGGGTGGTACTTCCGCGCCGTCTTCCGGAAGGCCTTCTTGATCTCATCGGCGCTCGCCGACTTTGATAGACCGAGGGTCGCATAAAAATCGCGAGCCATGGGACCCCCTACTTCAGGAGCAGCTTGCCGAGTCGGCTCACTGCGTGTCGGTAGCCAAGCACGCCGATCAGCGCCAGAAATCCGATGTCAACGAGCATCAGCAGGTTGAGATCGCCAAAGACAAGCGAGCGGACCAGGTGCGTGCCACGCGTGAGTGGCGAGAGCTCCACCACATAGCGGAGGATCCCCGGATAGATATCCACCGGATAGAAGGTTGCCGAGAAGAGGAAGAGTGGCGTGAGGATGATGAAGATGAAGTCGAAGTCCTTCCACGAGCGCAGGTGCGTGGTGATGGCAAAGCCAGCGGCGCCGAATGCGAAGCCAATGAAGACGACCGCAACTGGCGTCAGGAGTGCGAGCGGTGAGGCCACAAGGCCGAAGGCGAACATCACGCAGAGGAAGGCGACCGAGTAGATCACACCGCGTAGGTTCGACCAGAGCAGCTCGCCGACCGCAAGGTCACCAATAGAGACGGGCGTGGCGAGGATTGCATCGTACACCTTCGCGTACTTCAACTTGTAGAAGACGTTGAAGGTGGAGTCAAAGATCGCACCGTTCATTGCAGAGCTCGCCAACAGGGCGGGGGCCACGAAGGCAGCATACGGAATCTCTACGCCGTTATACGAGAGGGTTCCAATGACGCCGCCAACGCCGAAGCCGATGCCGAGGAGGAAGAAGAGCGGCTCAAAGAAGCCGGTGAAAATCATTAGCCACTGGCGACGGTAGACGCGGACGTTGCGCTCAAAGACCGCGAAGGCGCGTGGTGCGATCGATACGATCACTTCAGCATCCTCCGGCGGAAGAGAACGGAGGCAACCACCGTTCCGCCGATCGCCCAAGCGACGAGGATCAGCGCATGCGCCAGCGCGTTCGGCGTCTCCGTGCCAAGGGCGAGGCCGCGCGAGAGTGCAACACCGTGGGCAAGTGGCGTGCACCAAGAGAGGAACTGCGCCCAATCGGGGAGGTTCTCAATAGGGAAGTAGGTGCCAGAGAAGAAGGTGAGCGGTGTGATGACGAGACGGAAGATGATCGAAAAACCTTGGTCCGTCTTCTGCGTCACGGAGAAGGCGGTGATGGGGGCGGCGAATGCGAGGCCGGTCAGCGTGGAGACGCCGATCATTGCGAGCGCGCCAATCGGACTCGTAGCGATGCCGCTGATGAGCAGCACCGCAGCAAAGAAGACGGCGGCAAAGGCGACCTTCCCGCCAATGAAGACGATCGCGCCAATGATGATGTCCGTGGGCTTGAGCGGCGTTGCGACCATGGCGTGATAGATGCGCACCCACATGATGCGGGCCAAGATCGGCCAGGCCGCCTCACCCGCACCGAACTGCATCGCCTGGCTCATCATCAGCGCCGGTGCAATGTAGGCCACGTAGCTGACGCCGCCCGTGATCTCCGCCGCCCGGTCGCCCACAAGCACACCGAGTCCAATGCCGAGTCCCACGAGGACAACGATCGGTTCAATAAATCCCGAGAAGACCGATCCCACCCATTCGCGCCGATAGACGGCGACCATGTAGGCGGTGACGTGACGCCAGCGCGTTGGGTGAGGAAGGAGGCCACCGACCGTTGCGGCGAACCCGCGCGAACGTCGCGGCGCGACCTGCGCCGCGCTCACTCGTCGAGGCTCCGGCCGGTGAGCCGCAGGAAGACGTCCTCAAGGCTTGAGCGTCGCACGAGCCAACTCTCGGGCGTCAGCCCCCGCTCCAACGCACGGGCGTGTGCCGCCTCGCCGCTCTCGCACCCAACGATCACGCGCTCGGCGAGCCGCTCGTATCGATCACCAATCCCGTCAAGCGCCGCCTTACTGATGCCGCTCGTCCCATCAGGGAAGCGCAACTCAAGCACCTCACGTGATGCGTACTGCTCTATCAACTGTCTGGGTGAGCCTTCGGCAACAATCTTCGCCTGGTCCATCACAACAAGTCGGTCGCAGAGCTGCTCCGCTTCGTCCATGTAGTGCGTCGTTAAGACAATCGTGGTCCCCGCGCGCTTCAGTCGCTGGAGTGCATCCCAGAGCAGGTGGCGCGCCTGCGGATCGAGTCCCGTGGTCGGTTCATCCAACATCAGGATGCGTGGTGCATTGATCAGCGATCGGGCAATGGAGAGGCGACGCTTCATGCCACCGGAGAGTGGCTCCACCTGATCCTTGGCGCGATCAGAAAGTTGGAAGAGTTCAAGGAGTTGATCGGCGCGCTCCGCAATCTCTTTGTGTGCGAGGCCAAAAAAGCGGCCAAAGACGAGGAGGTTTTCGCGCACGGTCAACTCTTGGTCGAGTGTCTCCTGCTGGTGCACCACACCGATCTGCCCGCGGATGCGTGGGCCGTCGTGATCCGGGTCGCTGCCAAGGATCTCCAGCGTCCCCGCCGTGCGTGGCGAGACGCCGGCCATCATGCGCATCGTCGTCGTCTTCCCCGCCCCGTTCGGGCCGAGGAATCCGAAGAACTCGCCGTCACGGACATCAAAGCTGATCGCGTCCACAGCCGTCCGCGACCCGAAGGTCTTCGTCAGACCTCGGGCGCGGATCAGCGCTGTGGCGTTTGAAGTTGAGAGGTTCATCTGGGAGAGATTAAACCTCCTTCGCTTCGCCTTCGATCGTCTCCTCGCCTGAGGCTTCGCCAGCGGCTTCCCCTGAGGCTGCCCCATCGTCCTCCCCTGCAGCGTTCGCCTCCTGGCTCCCTGCGTAGGCGGCGGTGCCGATCTCACTCATCACCTTCGCCAGCGCCTCGGCCTTCTCCTTCACCGCGTCGAGCGATTCGCCCTTCAGCGCCTCGCGGACCTCTCCAATGAGGGTTTCAGCTTGCGCCTTCTTCTCACCGTCCACCTTATCGCCAAGGTCGGTGAGCGTCTTCTCCGCCTGGAAGGCGAGGGCCTCCGTCCGGTTGCGGAAGTCCACCGCCTCTCGGCGCGTCTTGTCCTCAGCCTCGTGCTCCTTCGCCTCTCGGACCATGCGGTCCACATCATCCTTGCCGAGCATGGAGCTGCCGGTGATGCGTACCTGCTGCTCCTTCCCGGTTGCGCGATCCTTCGCCTTCACATCAATGATCCCGTTCGCATCAATATCGAACGTCACCTCAACCTGAGGTACACCTCGCGGCGCCGACGGGATCCCATCAAGGATGAACTTCCCGAGCGTATTGTTATCCGTTGCGAACTCACGCTCCCCCTGCAGCACGTGGATCTCCACCTGCGGCTGGTTATCTGATGCCGTTGAGAAGGTCTGGCTCTTTGACGTTGGGATCGTGGTGTTGCGCTCAATGAGCTTCGTCATCACGCCACCGAGCGTCTCAATGCCGAGCGAGAGCGGCGTCACGTCAAGTAGCAGCACATCCTTGACGTCGCCCGCAAGGACACCGCCCTGAATCGCTGCACCGATCGCTACCACCTCATCCGGATTCACACCCTTTGACGGCTCCTTGCCGCCGAAGAGCGCCTTCACCGCTTCGGCAACGGCGGGCATGCGCGTCATGCCGCCAACAAGAAGCACCTCGTCAATGTCCGACGGCTTCAGCCCCGCATCCTTGAGCGCTGCGAGGACTGGTGCCTTCGTCTTCTCAATCAGGTCGGCCACCAGCGAATCGAGCTTCGCCTTGGTCAGCGTCACCACAATGTGCTTCGGCCCCGTGGCGTCCGCCGTGATGTACGGCAGGTTGATCTCCGTCTGGCCAGTGCCAGAGAGCTCAATCTTCGCCTTCTCTGCAGCCTCCTTCAGGCGCTGGAGCGCCTGCTGGTCCTTGGAGAGGTCGATCCCCTGCTCCTTCTTGAACTCCGCGAGGAGCCAGTCGATGATGCGCTGGTCAAAGTCGTCGCCACCCAAGTGCGTGTCGCCGTTGGACGCCTTCACCTCAAAGACGCCGTCACCCAACTCCAGGATGGAGATGTCGAACGTTCCGCCGCCAAGGTCGTAGACGGCGATCTTCTCTTCCTTCTTCTTGTCCAGACCGTAGGCAAGCGCCGCCGCCGTTGGCTCGTTGATGATGCGCTTCACGTCCAGGCCCGCAATGCGACCGGCATCCTTCGTTGCCTGTCGCTGCGTGTCATCAAAATATGCGGGCACGGTGATCACCGCCTCAGTGATCTTCTCGCCAAGGAACGCCTCCGCATCCGCCTTGAGCTTCTGCAAGATCATCGCGGAGATCTCTTGCGGCGAGTACGACTCGCCAGAGTCGAACTTCACCTTGACGCCGTCGCTCTTCGTGTCCTTCTCAATCAGATACGGTACGAGCCCCTTCGTCTTCGTCACCTCAATGTCATCAAATCGACGACCCATGAAGCGCTTGATGCTAAAGACGGTGTTCTTCGGGTTCGTGATCGCCTGACGCTTGGCGAGCTGTCCCACCACGCGTGCACCGCCCTTGACAAAGCCAACAACCGACGGAACGGTTCGACCACCTTCAGATGAACTGATGACGGTCGGCTCTCCGCCAACCATTGCCGCCACGACGCTGTTCGTGGTTCCAAGATCGATCCCAATAATCTTTCCCATGTTCGTTACTCCTCTCTACCTATCTGCTTCCAAAACCTTCCAAGTTAAAGAGCCGCCGCGTCGTCCGCTGCTGCGTCATCCGCGGCAACGCTGACGATCGCTGGGCGCAGCACGCGATCGCGAATCTTCCACCCCTTGCGGTGCTCTTGCAGCACTTCACCGGCTGGCCTCCCGCTTCCGGGAACCTGCGCCACCGCCTCGTGTTCGCGCGGATCAAATGGCTTCCCCGCCGATTCGTATGAGCGCACCTCTTCACTCTCCATCACGGAAGCGAGCTTGCGCTGAATTGCGGCGATCCCCTCAACCCATGCCTTATTCGCCAAGGCCGCTGGGGGGGAGGCGAGGGCGCGATCAAGGTCGTCCACCACGGCGATCGTCTTCAGTAGCAGCGCTTCGCTTGCGAGCCCCTCCTCACGCTCTCGCTCTTCGGCGGCGCGACGGCGGAAGTTCGCGAAGTCGGCGGCGATCCGCTGGTGCGCAGCAATCTGCTCGTCGCGCTCTAGGAGGGCGGCCTCAAGCCCCGAGAGCTGCTCCCCCTTCGGGACGGCCGCCTCAGCCGCCGCCTCGTCCGAGACCGGCTCCTCGCGCTCCTTGGTGCTCCAGGGTCGTCCCGCCATGCGCCGCTCCTTATCTGTTCGTGCGGGGCTCAGCCCCACCTCTCGCACAAGTTAGCAGTCTCTTGATGAGAGTGCTAACTCCCTGCCGCGAGAATACGACGGGTTACAACGGGCGTCAAGGGGTGCCTAAATCGTGCGGGCGAGAGGGGTTCCTAGAGTGGACTGACTAGGCGGCGTGGAAGCGACCGACCATCTCCGAGAGGAGGGTGGCCACGTAGCGGACCGTCCCCACCGCACGTGGGTACGGCATCCGCGTTGGGCCGAGGACCCCAACTACGCCGAGGGCGCGGCCGGGGATCCCGTACGGGGCAAGGACGAGCGAGACACCGTGCATCTCGCTCGGGGTGTTCTCGCTCCCAATGAAGAGGCGGACGTCGCTCCCCTGGGAGACCTCGCTCACGAGCTGACCGAGGTAGCCGTGCTCCTCCAGGGCGGTGAAGACGCTGCGGAGCCTCGCACTTTCGGCGAACTCTGGCGCCTCCATCACGTTGAGGAGGCCGTCACTGAAGACCTGCTCCGTGGTTGCGGCGTCTGCCTCGCGCAGGAGGCGGTGGAGCCGCTCCATCACGCTCCGCGTGAGCGCGCGGTGTGGGGTTGCCTCTGCGAGCGCGCTCGCGCGTGCCTCAATCTGATCGGCGGTACAACCAAAAAGCATCCCATTCAGGCGGTTCGCGATGCTGGTGAGCTGCTCCTGGTCAAACCCCTCCGGAAGCGGAACGAGGGTCGGTCGCACACTCCCATCACTCACCACCGCCACGAGGGTTGCGAGGCGATCGGCGCTGCTCACCAGGTCCACGTGGCGGAGGCTCGCAGCGGTTGGTCGCATCGGCGTGGCGAGTCCGGCGGCGCGAGTGGAGTGCGCAAGGGTGCTTGCTGCGATGCGGAACCACTGGTCGGTACTCCCCTCCACCTGGCCGAACTGATGACGGATCATCAGCCGATCAACCTCCGACACCTCATCAGGGACGGTGATCTCCACGGCGTAGGTGCGATAGCCCCGGTCGGTCGGGATGCGACCAGCAGACGTGTGCGGTTGCACGACGAGTCCGAGCTCCTCCAGCTCGGCGAGCACACCTCGCACGGTCGCAGGCGAGACGCCAAGACGATAGGCGGCGGCGATCGAGGCGGAACCCACGGGGAGGGCGGTTCGGATGTGTTCTTCCACCAGGGCGCGGAGGATCAGTTGAGCACGTTCGTCAAGGAGCCCCGTCCTTCGCTGCCTACGCACCATACGACCCCCTTCGCGCTGACCTCTTCAGCCGCCCACTCATGCTAGCAATCCAAACCCTCTGAGTGCCAAGTGAAGTCTACGCCCACCGCCTCCCAGGGTCAAAGTCGTACGATCCAAGGATGTCGTACGATCCAAGGATGTCCTCAAACGCAAACCTCGCCATTCAAACGCGCGCCCTCACCAAGCACTACGGCCGCAACGGGGAGATCAAGGCGCTGCAGTCGCTCAACCTTGAGATCCGCGAGGGGGAGCTCTTCGGCTTCCTCGGCCCAAATGGTGCCGGGAAGAGCACCGCGATTCGCACGCTCCTTGGCCTCCTGCACCCTACGAGCGGCTCCGCCTCAGTGCTCGGCCTTGATGTGGTGAAGGACTCCGTGGAGATTCGCCGCCGCGTCGGTTACCTGCCGTCAGGATTCGCCGTCTACGACTACATGAGCGGCCGCGAGTATCTTGACCACATGCGCGCGCTCAGTGGCAGGCCGTCACTCCTACGCCACCGCATCATGGAGGCGCTTGAGCTCTCCGACGCGATCCTGAAGCGACCGGTGCGCGACTACAGTCACGGCATGCGCCAGAAGATTGCTGTGATCCAGGCAATGGAGACCGATCCCGAACTGCTCATCCTTGACGAACCATCTGAGGGGCTCGACCCGCTGATGCAGCGATCACTCCAGGAGCTGCTCATTGAGCGCGTCTCGCTCGGTCGTACCGTCTTCTTCAGCAGCCATCTCATCAGTGAGGTGGAGCGCATCTGCAGTCGCGTTGCAATCGTGCGCGGCGGAAAGCTCGTGGCGCTTGAGAGCGTGGAGTCGCTCGTCCGCTTCCGCCGCCGACGCATTGAGGCGCTCGTTGCGCGCAAGCCGCTTCGCCTCGTCGCATCGGCTGGGATCAGCAACCTGAAGATCACCCCGGAGGGGAAGGCTGGCGTCCGCATCACCTGCGACGCAGAGGCCGCCGCAATCCCGAACTTCGTCAAGCGACTGCAAAGTGCAGGGCTCCGCGACCTCCTTGTTGAGGCGGCGAGCCTTGAGGAGGTCTTCATGTCCTACTACGGGAACAGCAGCCGAACCTCGATCCAAGTGGCACCAGAGGTTGCTGCACCAAAGAGCGGCGCCAAGCGCAGCGCCACGAAGCGCAGCACTGCCAAGCGCGCGCCAACACCACGCGCTCCAAAGAGGCGCGCAACAAGCAAGCGAAAGGGCACCTGATGATCAACCTAGTCC
>JBCLDV010000018.1:0-19481 GCA_038914275.1 Candidatus Limnocylindrus sp. | reverse complement strand
TGCCACGTTGCGCAGGTCGTACTCGCTCGGAGCCTTAGGGATGGCGGCCAAGAGTGCCGCCTGGCCGAGTGTCAGCAGGGAGGTGTCGGAGATCCCGAAGTACTCGACCGCAGCAGCTCGAATTCCGTAGGCACGCGAGCCGTAATAGTTGTTGTTCATATACGCGGTGAGGATCTGCTCCTTCCCTTCGCGCCCCGGGAACTCCTTGGTCAGTCGGATCGCCTGAATGATCTCCTTCACCTTTCTCTCGTAGACACTCCCCTGGAAGGCGGTGTCAGGGAGGAGGATGCTGCGCACGAGCTGCTGGGTGATGGTGGAGCCGCCACGCTCGGATCCGCCAAGCGTGTCGAGCGCCGCGGAGAGGAAGCCGAGCGGGTCGAAGCCAGAGTTCTCCCAGAAGGTCTTGTCCTCAATCACCGTGGTGGTGTCGATCACCTGCGTAGAGAAGTCTTCGAACGGGATCGTCTCTCGGAGGTCGGTGCCGAAGTCGGCGAGCTTCACGGTCCCCGTGCGGTCAAAGACGCCAGAGTTCTCTCCAAGGACGATTGACGCAAGGTTACGCGGGTCGGGGAGATCTGTAGCCACGCGTGCATAGACTCGCGTGATCCCCGCATAGGCGATCGTTGCAATGAAGAGGCTGAGCGCAAGGAGCGCCAACGGCAGGAGGATGGCGAGGCCGCCGCTGCGGCGACGTGCCCGCGGGGATCCGTCGGAGCGGTTTGATCCTGCCATGCTCATCCCTCTGACGGTAGCATAGGGTCGTGGTCGCTTCGTATCGCTCCCAGCTCCTCGCTGACTTCGCCGATCGCGGCCTCATACATGAGGTGAGCGGCGGTCTTGACGATCGCCTCAGCGCCAACCCCGCGATCAGCGCGTATATCGGTTTTGATCCGAGCGCCGACTCCCTCCATGTTGGTCATCTGATGGGCGTCCTTGCCCTCCGGCGACTGCAGTTGTGCGGCGGTCGGCCGATCGCACTCGTTGGTGGCGGCACGGGGATGATCGGCGACCCATCTGGTCGATCTGCCGAGCGAAACCTGCTCGATCGCGCCACGCTCGATGCGAATCGCGCAGCGATCGGCGAACAGCTCGCGCGCCTGCTCGACTTCTCGGGCGCTTCAGGGGCGCTGCTCGTAGATAACCTTGAGTGGCTCGGTCCGCTGGGGGTGATCGACTTTCTCCGAGAGACAGGGAAGCACCTCACCGTGAACTACATGCTGGCGAAGGAATCGGTGAAGAGTCGGCTTGAGGGCGGCCTCTCATACACCGAGTTCAGCTACATGCTCCTACAGAGCTATGACTTCCTGATGCTGCGCAGGCTGCATGGCGTGGAGTTACAGATGGGGGGCAGCGATCAGTGGGGGAATATCACCGCAGGGACGGAGCTGATTCGACGTGTGGAGGGTGAGGGGCGTGAGGGCGCGCCGCTCGCCTTCGGCCTCTGTTATCCGCTCCTGCTCGCCAAGAGCGGCGAGAAGTTTGGCAAGACTGCCGAAGGGACCGTCTGGCTCAGCGCGCAGCGCACGAGCCCGTTCGCCTTCCGCCAGTTCTTCATGGATCAGCCAGACGAGTCGCTTGCAGAGTTAATGCAGCGACTGACGCTCGACAGCAGCGAGTCGATTCGATCACTCCTCGCTGAGCATGCAGAAAACCCAGGGGCTCGTGCCGGCCAGCGGCGCCTCGCAACGGCGGTCACCGTCTTGGTGCACGGCGAGTCGGAGGAGCTGCGCGCGCGACAGGTAGCGGAGACGCTCTTCGGCGGACCAGAGGGTCGCGGCACGGATCCGCGCGCGCTCGATGCCGCTGGACTCGCCACGCTTGCGGCTGAACTACCGACGGCGCCGCTGCCGACTGAGGCCGGAGCGACGCTGACCGATCTGGTCATCGCCGTCGGCTACGCAACCTCAAAGGGTGAGGCGCGGCGACTCGTGGAACAGGGGGGGATCTCCGTCAATGGCGAAGTGGCGGACGTCCCAAATCTGCCAGCGAGCTCGTATGTGCGCCTCAGCGACGGCTCGTTGCTCCTGCGCAAGGGGCGACGCGACTATCGGATGCTGCGAGCGGGCTGAGCCGCTCGCCTATACTTAGCGCATGTCTGGTCACTCAAAATGGTCCACGATCAAGCGCGCAAAGGGTGCGACCGATGCGAAGCGTGCCGCACAGTTCACCAAGGTCTCGCGCGAGATCACGATCGCTGCACGGATCGGCGGCCCTGACCCCGCGTCAAACCCTCGCCTCCGACTCGCAGTGGATAAAGGGCGCTCGCTCAACATGCCGAACGACAACATTAAGCGCGCGATTGAGCGCGCCTCGGGACTCGGTCAGAGCGATGCCTATGAGGAGATCACGTATGAGGGGTACGGCCCCGGTGGCGTTGCAGTGCTCGTTGAGGCGGCAACAGATAACCGAAACCGTACCGCTTCCGAGGTGCGCAGCCTCTTCACGAAGGCGGGCGGGTCACTCGCCAGCAGTGGCGCGGTGGCCTGGCAGTTTGAGGCACGTGGCATTATTGAGTGTGGTGGTGCACTCTCCACGGTAGGGGAGGCGGCGATTGAGGCTGGTGCCGACGATGTTGACGAGGCGGGCGGAAGCGTCTTCGTCTATGCGGAGCCTGCATCCCTAGAGACGGTCCGCGCAAACCTGGAGAAGGCCGGAGTGAGTGTGCATTCGGCAGAGGCGAGCATCGTGGCGAAGTCCACGATTGACGTAAGCGCCGACGACGCGCGGAAGAACATCAAGCTCATTGATGCCCTTGAAGAGCTTGATGATGTGCAGCGAGTCACCGCGAACTTTGAAGTCCCAGCAGAACTCTACGCTGAGCTGACGCGATGAGCGTACGGGTCCTCGGCCTGGACCCTGGCACCGCAACTTTCGGTTGGGGGATGGTAGAGAGCGGCGGTGATCGCCCGCGTTACCTTGCTCACGGCCTTATCACCACCTCACCGACCCTTGGGCTTGGCGATCGCCTCTTGCAGATTCGAACCGAGCTAACACAGATCGCCCGAAGTGAGCGGCCGGATCGCATCGCGATTGAGCGCATCTTTAGCCAGGGGAATCTGCAGTCGGCGGTTGCGGTTGCTGCGGCGCGCGGCCTTGCACTGATGATCGCCGCCGAACTCCTCATTGAAGTCGTTGAGGCCACTCCATCGGAGATGAAGCTCGCCATCGCTGGCGATGGTCGGGCAACGAAGAGTGACGTGATTCGCGCCGTCACTCGGCTCCTTGCCATCACTGGGACGCCGATCGCGGATGATGCCGCAGACGCGCTGGCACTTGCGATGTGGGGCGGTGGTGCGGCGCGACTACAGCAGCTCGCCGGTTCGGCGCGCCTTGATCGATCCGCCGCCTCTGGGGCATCCGCAGAGAGTGGCTTTGATCGCGCCGTCCGCAAGGCGCTCCGCGGGGAGCGAAGGTCGTGATGTACGCGTTTATCTCCGGGAGCATTCGCTGGATCGAGGACGATGCGGTCGTCATCGTGAGTGGAGGTTTGGGGCTGCGCGTTCGAATCCTCGAAAGCCTTCTCAGTACGCTGCACGAGGGTGACAACGTTGAGCTCTATCTGCACCACCTGGTGCGTGAGGATCAGGAGGGGCTCGTTGGGTTCACGAGTCGGGATCAGGAGCGACTCTTCGCAACGCTGCTCGACGTAAGCGGCGTGGGGCCGAAGGTGGCGCTTGCGCTTCTTGGAACCCACGGGGCGGAGGCACTTCGCCGCGCACTCGTTGATGGTGACGAGAAGCTACTCGCAACCGCGCCCGGCGTTGGGCGTCGCCTTGCGGCGCGCATCATCGTGGAGCTTGGGGATCGCATCTCGCGCGACGCAGCAGGGGTTGATGGCGCTGCTGGTACACCGCGCAGCGCTGGCGGGGCCGATCTCGCCGCCGCTCTGCGCAGCCTCGGCTTCCCGCCGCGTGATGCTCGTGAGCTCGCTGCAATAGTTGAGGGTGATCCTGCGTTGCGCAAGGCGCCGCTCGACGAGCGACTCCGGGCGGCGCTGCGGGAGCGCGCGTAAGGTGGCGGGGGAGGGGGCCAGATGAGCGAACCGCACGTGAACGAGCTGGAGGAGCGAAGCCTTGAGGCGACGCTGCGTCCCGCCTCGCTCGGGGAGTACATCGGCCAACTCGAGGCGAAGCGCTCACTCACCACGCTGCTCCAGGCGGCGCGCGAACGTGGCGAGGCGGCCGACCACCTCCTGCTACACGGCCCACCCGGCCTCGGGAAGACCACACTCGCCGCGATCGTTGCACACGAGCTCGGTGTCCAGATTCGCTTCACCTCTGGCACGGCGATTGATCACGGCGGGGACCTTGCGGCGATTTTGACCAACCTTGCCCCACGGCAGGTGCTCTTCATCGATGAGATCCATCGCCTCGGTCGCGCCGTTGAGGAGGTGCTCTATCCAGCAATGGAGGATCGCTCAATCGACATTGTGATCGGGAAGGGGCCATCGGCGCAGCCGCTTCGACTCGAGGTTCCGCCCTTCACCCTGATCGGTGCCACGACGCGCATCGGGATGCTCTCTGCGCCACTGCGCGACCGCTTCGGCGCGATCCAGCGGCTCGACTTCTACAGCGATGAACATCTCAGCGCGATCATTCGCCGCTCTGCGGCGATCCTCGGCGTGAGCATCACTGACGATGCGTCGGACCTGATCGCGCAGCGAAGTCGTGGCACGCCGCGAAGCGCAAATCGACTGCTGCGCCGCGTCCGCGACGAGGTGCAGGTTGCAGGATCTACGGAGATCACACTTGCGCGTGCCGCAGCCGCACTCGCCGGTCTTCAGATTGATGACGCTGGCCTTGATGCAACCGATCGGAAGTTGTTGCAGGTGATGCTGGAGAAGTTTGATGGTGGCCCAGTCGGCATTGCGGCAATGGCGGCGCTCCTCGGGGAGTCGGTCGACACGCTTGAGGATGTCTTTGAGCCGTACCTGCTCCGAATCGGATTCCTTGACCGCACGCCCCAGGGTCGCGTCGTGACGGAGCGCGGCCGCGCGCACCTTGGTCGGGGGAGCGCCTCGCTCTGGAGCGGGAGCTGAACGAGAGCGCGCGGCTCGCCGCACTCTCCGACCCCGCAACGCTCCCTGCACGCTCGGAACGCTCGCTGCGCTTCAAGGTAACGGCAGAAGATCCAGGCTCGCGCGCTCGCGCAGGTGAGTTGAAACTCCCACACGGCGTGGTGCTAACGCCTGACTTCATGCCCGTTGGCACCAACGCTACGGTGAAATCGCTCGATCCAGATGATCTTTACGCCATTGGGGCGCAGATTATCTTGGCCAACACCTATCACCTCTACCTTCGCCCTGGCCATGAGCGCATTCAACGGCTGGGTGGCCTGAACACTTTCTGCGGCTGGAGCAAGCCAATGCTCACGGACTCAGGCGGCTTTCAGGTTGTTTCGCTCGGTCCGTTGATGCGCATTCGTGAAGAGGGGGCACGCTTCCGCAGTCACCTAGATGGTAGCGAGCACCTCTTCACGCCGGAGCGATCGGTCGAGATCCAGGAGGCGCTTGGGCCAGATATTGCCGTCGCGTTCGATCAGCCGGTGATGCCAGGGTCGAGTGAGCGTCGTGAGGTGCTTCGCGCCATGCAGCGGACACACCGCTGGGCGGTGCGTTCACTCCGCGCGCATCACCGCGAAGATCAGGCGCTCTTTGGGATTGCGCAGGGTGGCATTGACCCAGCGCTGCGCGCCGAGTCGGCAACCTTCATCCGCTCACTCCCATTTGAAGGGATTAATCTCGGTGGGCTCGCCGGCGACGAAACGCCAGACGAACGAAACACGGCGGTCGAGGCGACCATCGCAGCGCTTGAGGGCGATCAGCGCGTGCGCTACTTGATGGGACTCGGATCGCCGGTCGACCTCTTGGAGGCGGTACTGCGCGGCGTTGACCTCTTTGATTCTGTGCTGCCAGCACGCGTGGCACGTAACGGGCAGGCCTGGGTGACGGGCGGCCGTCTGAACCTTCGCAATGCTCGCCACCTGGACGAGAATCAGCCGATCGACGCCGCCTGCGACTGCAGCACCTGTCGCAGGTTCAGCCGCGCCTACCTCGCCCACCTCTTCCGCGCGGAGGAGCTGCTCGGCTACCGCCTCCTTACGATCCACAACCTGCGCCATATGAGTGCCTTCATGGGTGCCATTCGGGCGGCACTCGCCTCAGGTACACTCGCAACCGAGCTGCCGCGGCTTCGCGCCGCGGCTGGGGGGCCGGGGACCCCTCGCCTTGGAGCCGGCGATGAGCCAGTGGAGGAGCCCGCTCGCGGCGCGATGCGCCCTCGGTACGCTGAGGATGGCAGGCTTCGCGGAGTCGATCGACAGAGGGCAACAGCAAGAGAAGGCAGGGAATAGAGATGGTCGAAAAGAGCGAAAGCAAGAGCCCAAAGTCGGCGGCTGCTGACAAGCCAGATGCGAAGGTTGATGCGAAGGTGTTAACAGAGCGTAGTCGAGCCGTAGATGCCGCAATCCTCACCATTGAGAAGCAGTTCGGTCGCGGAGCGATCATGAAGCTTGGGTCGCGCGAGCGACTTGAGGTTGACGTCATTCCAACAGGAGCAATCTCGCTTGACCTCGCACTCGGGGTCGGTGGGATTCCGCGTGGGCGTATCAGCGAGATCTTTGGACCGGAATCGTCCGGTAAGACCACCGTCTGCCAACACGTCATCGCCGAGGCACAGCGCCGCGGCGGCATTGCGGCGTTTATTGATGTTGAGCATGCGCTCGACTCAGCCTACGCTGCGCAGACAGGCGTGAACATTGATGAGCTTCTCGTCTCACAGCCAGATACTGGTGAGCAGGCGCTGGAGATCGCGGAGACGCTGATCCGCTCCGGGGGCGTTGACATTGTTGTCATTGACTCTGTTGCGGCGCTCGTGCCACGCGCAGAGATTGAGGGCGAGATGGGCGACTCATTTGTAGGGATCCAGGCGCGCCTGATGAGCCAGGCGCTCCGCAAGCTGACGGGAGCGGTTGCGCGTTCAAACACCACGCTCCTGTTCACCAACCAGTTGCGAGAGAAGATCGGCGTGATGTATGGCAGTCCAGAGGTCACCCCGGGTGGCCGAGCACTGAAGTTCTATGCATCGGTTCGACTCGACATTCGCCGCATCGAGACGATCAAGGTTGGGACTGAAGCGGTTGGATCGCGCGTGCGCGTCAAGGTCGTCAAGAACAAGGTGGCGGCACCATTCCGCATTGCGGAGTTTGACATCATGTACGGCGAAGGGATCAGCCTAGAAGGCGGCCTCCTCGATGTAGGCGTTGCGGGCGACATCGTCTCGAAGACGGGTGCCTGGTTCAACTTCGGTGATGTGCGGCTCGGTCAGGGTCGCGAGCAGTCGAAGGAGTTCCTGAAGGCGAATCCAGCGGTCGCAGCGGAGATCGACGCAAAGATTCGTGCCGCGACCGCCACGCTGGACGTTCCGACGGCTCCTCCAGGCGACGCCGAGTAGCCGTAGCTCGCGGTGCGACGCCGCAAGGATCCGGCGCTCATCAAAGAGCGCCATGCAGGCGCGGACGCCGCAGCGGTCTTAGAGGCGGCTGCGCGCTCGCTCTCTGGCGCTCCTCGCAGCAAGCGCTCGCTCGTTGAGCGATTGATCACAGCGGGCTATCCCGAAGAGCATGTCGTCACTGCGACCGATCGGCTGGAGGCGATCGGCATCATTGATGATGAGCGACTCGCACGATCGTTGATTGAATCACGCGATCGGTCTCGACAGCGCGGAGACCGGGCCCTCGCCCAAGAGTTGCGACGCCGCGGTGTTCCAGATGAGATTGCGGCGCGAATCCTTGCCGAGCGTGCGGGTGATGCGCTGCTACCGGACGGTGAAGCGCCGGGATTTAGCGCAGAGGAGCGCGCCGCACGGGCGGCGGCGGCCAAAGTGCGTTTGCGAGGTGGTGATGTGCGCGTGGAGGTCCAACGCGTTGCCCAGGCGCTCGCCCGGCGCGGCTTCCCCTCCGCGCTCTCCTGGAGGCTTGCCCGAGAGCGGGTTGCGGCGGCGGGGGAGGGGGTCACCCCTTCCGATCTGCCCGAGGAGCCGTAGGGCAAACCAGCACTCCGAACTAGGGGCGCGAGTGTGCCCCCGAGCGACTGGGCGCGCTCTACGGGCAGCCCAGGAGGCGTTCCATGGGTGGCTAGGAGGGGCGTTTGACCGCAGCGGGCAGAGGTCGTAGCCTTTGCTGCCCCAGCCGCCTGGCTGGTCAATTGACCTATTACCGCGCGTCAGCCCGCGGAGCACGGCTGACAAGAGGGAACCTATGGAAAACTTTGGCGGGGCTCTCCCCGTACTCGCCGTCGTCGTCGGCGCCGTTTTCGGCATCCTTGTGCGTCAGTTCATTGCAGTGGCGGGGATCCGTGCCGCAACCATTCGCGCTCGTAGCATCGTGGAGGAGGCGCGCCAGCAGCAGAGTGCGCTGATCATCGCCGCCAAGGGGGAGATCTCCCGTATGCGCCTTGCCGCTGAAGATGGACTGCGCCAGGAGCGTGAGCAGATTACCGCCGAGGCGGAGCGTTCACGGCTCCGCGAGATTGCACTCGGTGAGCGTGAAACCTTCTTCGCAGGCCGTGAGGTCTCCGCCGCAGAGCGTGAGCGCGCCCTTCTTGAAGAGGGGGCTCGCCTTGATGCAGCGCGCGCGTCGGTGAACGCACGACTTGCCGAAGTGGCCGGCCTTGATGCAGAGGCGGCACGAAGCGAACTACTCGCACGTCTTTCCGAAGAGGCTGAGACGGAGGCGAAGCGACTTCGTATCACCCTGGAGCGGCGCGCCACCGAGGAGGCGGCAGACCGTGCGCGCGACATGATCCTCACCGCGATGCAACGCGTTGCCGCCGACCACAGTACGGAGCACTCCGTCACCCACATCAAGCTTGTGAGCGAAGAGATGAAGGGGCGACTGATTGGGCGCGAGGGGCGAAACATCCGAGCCCTTGAGGCGGCAACCGGCGTGGAGCTGCTCATTGACGAGACGCCGATGCAGGTGACGCTCTCTTCATTTGATCCGGTTCGCCGGCAGGTTGCTCGCGTCACCATTGAACGGCTGATGCAAGACGGCCGTATCCATCCTGTCCGAATTGAAGAGGTGGTTGCAAAGGCGCAGAGCGAGGTGGACGCAACCGCGCTGAAGAACGGCGAAGAGGCGGCACTCGAGGTGGGGGTGACTGGGGTCCCCTCCGAGCTGCTGCGCATCCTCGGTCGACTGCAGTGGCGCACCTCATACGGCCAGAACGTGCTGCTGCACTCGATTGAGACGGCACAGGTTGCCGGGGCTATTGCGGGCGAGCTCGGCATGGATATCCGCGCGGCGAAGGTCGGTGGTCTGCTGCATGACATTGGGAAGGCGCTTGATCACGAGATTGAAGGGACACACGCTGCAATTGGCGCTGATCTCGCACGTCGACACGGCATGCCGGAGGGGATCGTCAACGCGATCGCCGCACACCACCAGGAGGTGGAGTGCACTGCACGTGAGGCACCGATCGTTCAGGTCGCCGACGCGATCAGCGCAGCTCGACCTGGCGCGCGAGGGAACCAGGCTGAGGCGCACCTGCGACGCCTTGAGGATCTACAGAACATCGCGATGAGTTTCGAAGGCGTCGAGAAGGTCTACGCAGTGCAGGCTGGACGTGAGGTTCGCATCCTGGTTCGTCCAGAGAACGTTGACGATGATCGCGCACGAGAGATTGCGCGCGAGGTGGTGAAGCGTATTGAAGAGCAACTCTCATATCCTGGTCAGATTCGCGTGACGGTGATTCGCGAGACGCGGGCGGTGGATTACGCTCGCTGAGCGGGCGACGCCCCTCCTGGCGGTTGCTGGTCCAACGGCGGTCGGGAAGAGTGCGGCGGTACTCGCCCTTGCCGACCTCCTGGAGCGCGATGGCATCGGCTACACGCTCGTCTCTGCCGACTCACGCCAGGTGTTCCGTGGCTTCAATATTGGTACGGACAAGCTCTCCAGCGAAACCCTCGCTCGGCGCCCGCATGCTGGAATTGACGCTACTGAGGCGGATCAGCCGTTCACGCTCTACGACTGGCTCGCCGTTGCGCGTGGCGCGATCAGTGTCGGCGAGCAGCGCGGCGCGCAGATTGCGATTGTGGTGGGTGGGACAGGCCTCTATCATCGCGGGCTCCTCCGAGGCTTCCTCACTGGTGGCGCGCGCCCGCATGATCCAGAGCTGCGCGCACGCCTTGAGCGTGAGCTTGCGGAGGAGGGGCGCGAGTACATTGAGATCCAACTGCGAGGACTGCATCCAGCAGCAGCCGATGCGGTGGCAACAGCGAGCCCTCGACGCCTGCTCCGCGCACTCGAGATCGCGCAGCTAGGGGGGGACCCGACCGCAACGGAAGAGGAGCCGTGGAGCGGACCGCACGCGTATGTCCTGCTTGATCAGCCAGATCTTGCTGCGCACCGTGCAGCGATTGCCGAACGTGCGGCGGCACAGTTTCACCAAGGGCTCGTCGCAGAGGCCAAGGCGCTCGCGGCGCGTCTCCCCGCAGCAACGCCAGCACTCTCCGGGATCGGCTACCGTGAGGCGCTGCAACTCCTTGCTGGTGAGATCAGCGAAGAGAAGGCGATTACGCACTCGTCAGGGAGGAGTTGGGCCTACGCACGTCGACAACGCACCTGGTATCGCGGGGAGCCGATCAGCCAGACGATTCCTGCAGGTGCAAGCCAGGGGAGCGCGGAGGTTGCCGCGGCGCTCCACGAACTCGCGCGCGGGCTGATCGCGCAGGCCGGTCGCTAGCGTGGGGGAGCGAGGGAGGCGACAACGTCAGGCCCCCATCCTCCTTGCACCGCCGACTGAGCGTGCCTTCCTGATTGCGGTTGAGACGGGGAGTGATCCAGGATGGCCGGCTGAGGACAGCCTTGAAGAGCTAGCGAACCTTGCGCGAACTGCGGGAGCTGAGATCGTAGGCGCCGAGTGGCAGCAGCGACGCCATGCCGACCCCGATACATACATTGGTGCCGGGAAGGCGCGCGAACTGCTCGCTGCGAAAGCTGAGACGGGGTTCACGCTGCTGATTTCCGATGATGAACTCTCACCAACGCAGCAGCGCGGACTTGAGGAGGTTCTTGAAGTCAAGGTCATTGATCGAAGCCGACTGATCCTCGACATCTTTGCCCTGCACGCGCGAACCCATGAAGGGCGACTTCAGGTGGAACTTGCCCAACTTGAGTATCAGCTCCCGCGCCTGACGAGGCTCTGGACGCACCTCTCACGTACCGGCGGTGGGATTGGCACGCGCGGCCCTGGTGAGTCTCAGCTTGAGACTGACCGCCGACTCATTAGGGATCGAATCTCGCTGATGAAAGCGCGCGTTGATCAGGTGCGACGCACTCGTGAAACAGGCGCGCGAGCGCGCGCAACGGGGGGTGCACCGACCGTTGCGATCGTTGGCTACACAAACGCCGGGAAGTCGACACTCCTCAACAGTCTCGTGGGGAGCAACGCAGTCCTCGCCGAAGATCGACTCTTCGCGACGCTCGACCCAACGAGCCGACGACTACGCCTCCCGAGTGGCGCGCACATCGTGCTCACCGACACGGTGGGCTTTATCCATAAGCTTCCACATCAACTTATTGATGCCTTCCGCGCCACACTCGAGGAGGTTGCTCGTGCAGATCTCCTCCTTGAGGTGGTTGACGCCTCAGATCGGCACTGGGTAGAGCATCGCGCCACCGTCCAGGAGGTCCTTGAGGGGCTCGGCGTTGATGAGACACCTCGGATTCTGGTGGCGAACAAGTGCGATCTCCCGAACGCAGCTGCGCTGATTGAGGGGGCCCTACGGGTTGCCGCAGAGACAGGGGAGGGCCTAGAGGGGCTGCTGCTGCACCTTGATCAAGCGCTGCAGCGCCAGGGGGTACCGGTGGACATTGAACTGCCGTACACCGTGGTTGGCGAGGTTGAGGCGCTACGGGCTACGACAGGGATCCAGGTTGCGTACGAGGACACATCGTTGCGGGTCACGGGGTTCGCACCAGCAGAGACGGCCGCGGAGTTGCAGCGTCTAAAGCGGCGGGCGATCGGCCGGGTGCTTTAGCGAGGTCAGTGCGTGCCCCTCGCGCCCCCTCTCTTACTTCCGATAATGATAGTTATGTGACGAATATGTAGGGTGACGGAGCACGAAGAGCCAGCCAGGGCGTATCCTCTCCCCATGCGGATCGAATTCATCGCTCAGGCTGGCGTGAAGATCCATACAGCCCACGGCTCAATCCTCTGCGACCCGTGGTTCAATCCGGCCTACTACGGGGCCTGGTTCCCATACCCGCGCAATGACGGCCTCGACCACGCCGCCCTTGGGCGCACCGATTACCTCTACATCAGCCACCTGCATCGGGATCACTTTGACCCTGAGTGGCTCGCCCGCTGGTGCAGCAAAGACGCGACGGTAATCCTCCCCGCCTACCCACTCCCCGAACTCCGTGAGGCCCTGACCGAGCTCGGCTTCCACCGCTTCATTGAGACCGCCTCGGGGGTACCGGTGCAGCGCGGTGGGCTCACGATCGTCGTAGAGGCGCTCACCGCCCCAACAGATGGTCCGATTGGAGACTCAGCTCTTCTTGTGGATGATGGCGAAGAGCGCCTCCTGAATCTGAACGACAGTCGACCGATCGATCCTGACCACCTCCTGGTTCAAGGGGCGATCGACATCTGTCTTCTCCAATTCAGCGGGGCGATCTGGTATCCGATGGTCTACGAGTTCCCAGAGCGCGCCAAGGAGGCGCTCGCCAAGAAGAAGCGGGCCGCTCAATTCGCCCGGGCGGCTCGCTACGTCGAGATCATCAGTCCTCGTGTCGTGATCCCCTCGGCGGGACCCCCCTGCTTCCTTGACGATGAACTCTTCCGCTGGAATGACATCAGCAACGCTCCAGATTCGATCTTTCCAGATCAACGGCTGATGGTAGACTATTTGAAGAAGGTGGGCCAGGCGGCCGTCCTGATGCTCCCGGGCAGCATCGGTGAGTTCGGCGATGACGGGCAGTTTATCGTGCACCATCCTAAGGGCGCACTGTCTGTGCAGGATGTCTTTGCTGATAAGGAGGCGTATTTGCGCACGTACGCAGCCGATATGGCGCCACGCCTCACGCAGGAGAAGGCGTCATGGGCCGGACCTCGCACCGATCTCCTGAAGGAGCTGAAGGCATGGTTTGAGCCGCTGATGGGGCTTGGCCCGCGCGTCTGTGACGGCATCGGTGCTCCGGTGCGGATTCAAACCGACGACACGAGTGTGCTGCTCGACTTCCCTGAACGAGCGGTGATCGAGGATGACGGGCGCGATGTTGACTTCCGCTTCACGATCCCCCGCCTCCTGCTTGATCACCTGGTGCGGACGAAGACGGACGACTGGGTCAACTCACTCTTCCTCTCCCTCCGCTTTAGCGCCTGGCGTCGCGGCGCCTACAACGACTACCTCTACACCTGGTTTAAGTGCCTCTCCGTGGCGCGTATCCAATACGCCGAGGGTTTCTACGCCGAGAACGGTCCGGCGGAAGGGACGTTTGAGGTTGGCGGCTGGCAGGTGCAGCGCCGCTGCCCGCATATGAAGGCAGACCTAACGCGCTTCGGCAGCGAGGATGGCGAGACACTGACCTGCAGCATCCACGGCTGGCAGTGGGACCTTGCAACCGGTCGCTGCCTCACCTCTGACGGGCATCCGCTCTACGCTCGGCCGCTCAGTACGGCGGCGCAGGAGAGGGCGGTACGCGCTGCAGAGAGCGAGCCGCCGCAGCCTGATCAATACGCAGGGGGTCCTGAGGGGAGCTAGCGCGCCGCGAGTGTTGCGGCGAGACGCGTGGCGAGCTCCGTTGAACGACCGCCTCCCATGACGAGGACGACGGCGTGAGGCGGAAGGGAGCCCGCGAGGAGGTCCGCAGACGCCTCAACTGAGCCTGGGGCAACGGCTGGCACCCCAAGCGCTGCAATTGCCGTAGCGAGGGCCGCCGCACTCGTGGTCGTCAGGTCGGTATCGCGCACCGCGAAGATGTCAGCCACTACGACTCGATCGGCGGCTGCGCACGACCGGGCGAGTTCGTCAAGCATCGCCGCCGTGCGGTGGTAAGTCAGTGGCTCAATCGCAAGCAGCAGTGGCCGGCCGGGGTATCGGAGTCGAACGGTGGCAATCGTTGCATCGATCGCAGTTGGGTGGTGCCCATAATCGTCCAAGATCGTGAGACCGCCGCGGTCATAGCGAATCTCCATTCGGCGTCCGACCCCAGGGAATTCGGCGAGCGCGCGCCTGATCCCATCTGCGCTCCCCCCTACGGCCGCCCCGATGGTGGCAACGCCGAGTGCATTAGCGGCGTTATGGGCCCCTAAGAGGCCGATCCTCAGGGTTTCGTCGCGCAACTCGCTGAGCCCTGGCGCGAGCGTCAGGGCTCGCGGGCTGAGCCTGAGCCCCTGCAGCGCAACGCCCCCCTTCCCGTCTTCAAGGAGCTCTGCGGTGACATCTGCGATCGTCTCTGCGTGTCCGTGTGAACGGACGGCGTAGGTGATGAGGTTGCCGCGGTCGCGCTGTTTGAGTAGGGCTGTTGTCTCTTCACCGCCCCGGTCAGCAATATTCACCACTACAACGCCGCGATCAAGCACGGGGGTCGCCCAGGCAACAAAGGTCGCCACGGCCGCTTCACGATCAGGGAAGATGTCGGGGTGATCCCAGTCAACGTTAAGGATCAGCGCTGCGCTCGCGGCGTACGGGTCAAAGTTCCCGCCGTACTCATCAGCTTCTACGATGAATCCAGGCTCAACGCCAAGGTGGACTGGAGCCCCTGCCGGACTCCCCTGCCCCGCTGGGAGCGGGCCACCAACGAAGGCTGAGGGGTCGCGCCCTGAGGCTTGAAGCGCGGCGAGGAGCCAGCCGGTAGAGGTTGTCTTTCCGTGTGTCCCCGCAACGCCGATCAGGGCTCCGCCACGAGTTGCCGCCACATCAGCAATCACCTGTTGCAGCGAGATGATAGGCACCCCTGCCGCACGCGCCGCTTCGAGTTGCGGGTGGTTGGGCAGCGTGCTGGTGATCGCCTTAGAGACGGCAACGAGGTGTGCCGTGCCTACTGGCCGAAGGTCTCCCTCGGCACTGATCGTCACCCCCGCCCCCTGCAGCAGTTGCGCCGTGGCAGGGGCAAGGTTGCGATCGTATCCGCTGACGTTTACGCCGAGCGCTGCGGCGTGGAGCGCCGCAGCGGTTGCCGCGGTTCCACCCACCCCAACGATATGAAGGCGAAGAGGGAGCTTCAGTGGGGCGCCCGGTCGTGCTGGGGCGATCCCAGCGCCGATCTCCTCAATGCGGCGCGTCATGTGCGGAGCCTCAGCGGTAGTTCTCGAACTGCAGGGGCCGATCAACCTCCATGGCGCGGAGGAAATCCATCACCGCCTGCAACTCATCGCGTGACTTCCCTGTCACGCGAACCGCCTCCCCCTGGATCTGTGTCTTCACCTTTGGGAAGGTGTCGCGAATCGCCTTCGTGATCTTCTTCGCGGTCAAATCGTCAAGGCCACTTCGAAGTTTCACGTGAATCCGAAGCGTCTCACTCCCCGCCGCCTCAGGCTTCCCCCAGCCGAAGGTGCGCAGGTCTATCCCCCGCTTGATCGCCTTCGACTCCAGGATGTCGCGGAGCGACTTTAGGCGTAGCTCGCCGTCCACACGGATGACGAGGGTGTCCTTCTCCTCCTCAATCTCTGCTGTGGCACCCCGGAAGTCATAGCGCGTCGCCACCTCGCGTCGGGTCTGATCGATGGCGTTCTTCATCTCCTGACGATCAAAGTCCGAAACCACGTCAAATGAGTTGTCTGCGGCCATCTCTCCTCCTACTCTCCTCCTACTTTCGGCTTGAGCTGAGCACTCGGCCGTCCGCGCGGAAGCTCCAACCTTCGGGGACACCGTCAACCCCGCGTTCCTCAAGCATACGACCGTTCAACGTCACTGAGGCACCGCGTGGGTTGCCAAAACGGATATCGATCGCACTCGTCCCACGAATGGTGCGGAACACTCCATCGCGCAGCGTCAGTCCAGTCGGACCGATCGTAGAGTCGATCGCGCCGTCCACCCAGACGCGTATCCAGGTTCCCGGACCACTCCCTTTTATGGTCACGTTGACGCCTACAAAGACAACCTCAACCTCGCGGAGCACCTCGCTGGTCGTTCCGTTTGGACCTGTGGCCTGGAACTGCGTCGTCCAGGAGCCAGCGGGAAGGACGAGGTCGCCCTGCACCGTGCCAAGAGAATCTGCCGAAAAGGTGAAGCGCAGCACCTCACCACTCGCGCTCGTTGCAGTTGCCACCACCTCACCGTTCGGCTCGGTCGTGAGAGCAACTGGGACGGCACCCCCGCTTACGCGTAGGCCGGCGATCGGATTCAGGAGAACGAGGCGTGGAGCATCACTGACGGGGAGGTTGACGATGAAGACTCGGCGGATCACGTTCCCGCTTGATGAGCCAGTTGCCGGATCCAAGGCGCTGATCTCCACCTCGTTGCGACCTCCGCCGAGCGGGATCTCAATGCTCCAGACGCCTGAAACGTCCGCCTCAGTCGTGACTCTGTCCCCGATCGCGTTGGAAACTAGGATCACCGTCCCCGCGCTCGACGTTCCTCGAATGGCGGCGACTCGTGTCTCCGCGGAGACGGTCAGCACCTCCTCAGAGGGGCTGACGACGCTGAGGAGAGGAGGGCTTGCGAAGCGGATCGCCTGGACCAGGAGGAGCCCTACAACGGCAAGGATAGCGAGACCGACCACGCCTCGACTGAATATCCAGCGGAGAATGGCGCGTAGGGCACTCTCAGTGGCAACTGGAGCGCGCATAGCGGTCCAGGTTCCGACCGCTGTGCGGAGTGTGGACCCCGTGGCCTGTGTAGTCTCCGTGACCTCTCCGCCCCACGCGGCAGCCACTGTGGTCGGATCAATACCGAGATGTCGCGCGTAGGTGCGCAGCAGTCCGAGTAGATAGACGCGCTCCGGGAGGGCGGCGGAATCCTCACGCTCGATCGCTGCAAGGATCACTGGGCGAATGCGCAGCTCGGCGGCAACCGCCTCGTAGCTCAATCCCCGCGCCTCACGCGCTGCGCGGAGTCGCTCTCCGATTCTTGGTGGCTTGCTCGGCGGAGGGCTACTCCTCTGCGTCACTTGGCTCACTCTCTGGTGCGGCTGAAGGTCCGCCGCTGCGGTGCACGACACGCGCGTTGGATCCGTCGAATGCGCCAATGTATCTGGCCGCCTCAAGTTGATCAATAATCCGCGCAGCGCGTGCATATCCAATACGCAGGCGTCGTTGCAGCAGCGATGCTGAAGCCCGATCGTGCTCTTTGATCACGGCAACCGCCTCGTCAAAGAGTCGATCATGATCTCCGCTATTAGTCGGTCCTACGCCAAAAGCGCCCCTTCGTGCAGCGGGTTCAGTGATCTCCGGTTGGTAGTCAGGTAGCCCTTGTGCGCGCCAGTGCGCAACCACCGCCTCAATCTCATTATCGGAGACAAAGACTCCTTGGAGGCGGATCGGCTTCGGTGCATCCGACGGCTGGAAGAGCATGTCACCGCGGCCGATCAGATCCTCTGCGCCTGGCGCATCAAGGACAGTGCGCGAATCAATCTGGCTGGCCATGGAGAACGCAATGCGGCTTGGGATGTTCGCCTTGATGAGTCCCGTCACGACATTGACAGATGGGCGTTGTGTGGCGAGGACCAGGTGGATCCCCGTTGCCCTCGCCATCTGCGCGATGCGAACGATCGGCTCTTCGGTGGCGCGTCCATCTTGCATCATCAGGTCCGCCAGCTCATCAATGATCAGGACGATGAACGGAAGGCGATCGTTCTCATCGGCGCGGCCCTCGTTATATGCGCCAATGTTGCGCGCTCCCGCTTCGGCAAAGGTTCGATAGCGGTTCTCCATCTCAAGAACAGTCCAGCGCAGCGCTGCAGAGGCCTGCTCGGACTCACTGATCACGGGCACGAGGAGGTGAGGTAGTCCGTTGTATCCAGAGAGTTCAACGCGCTTCGGATCAATAAGGATGAGGCGCAACTCTTGCGGCCGCAAGCGGAAGAGGAGTGAGGCGATCAGCGTATTAATCATGACGCTCTTGCCAGACCCAGTGGATCCTGCTACGAGTATGTGTGGCATCTTGGTCAGATCAGCTGCACGTGCAACACCGGCAACATCGCGACCGAGCGCAAAGGTGAGACTCTCGCCTGAGTCATCAAACTCGACCTCTTCGAAGATGCTCTTGAGGCCAACGATGTGGCTGTCGCGGTTCGGGATCTCAATTCCTACCACAGAGCGGCCGGGGATCGGCGCCTCAATCCGAATGGTTCGAGCGGAGAGCGCCATTGCGAGATCATCAGCGAGCGCTTCAATCTTGCTCACTCGTACTGAGGCATCTGGCTCAAGCTCATACTGCGTGACGACTGGACCAACACGGACTCCAACAACCTGGGTGGAGATGCCGAAACTCGCAAGTTTCGAAACGATGATCTGGCTGTTCGCATCGTGATCCATCCCCGCACCAGAACGCGCTGGGGCCCAGTCTTGAAGGAGATCAAGGCTTGGTAGCGCGTAGCTACGGCCACTCTCGCCGCCGCTCTTGCTTCGTGCCGTGCTGCGGAGCGGTTCGCCATCTCGAACGGAGCTGCCACCCACCTTCGTTGGCGCGAAGGTTGATGAGAGCGGCGCAGTGGCAGGGGGTGGAGCTTTCGGATCTGGATCACCCTCAGTCGCTTCAGATGAGCGTGTCAGCGCCCCTCCTCCTGTTTGGTCATCGCCCGCGCGCTGCGCCTGCTGCTCGCGCTGCGCCTGTTCGCGGCGCGCTGCGAGCTCTTCAACGCCGCGTGCAATCACATCTGCACCCGCGCGCGCGCTGGCCCGTGCGCCACCGAAGAGTGCCGAGAAGAGCCTGCGAACCGTTGACTCGGCGAGGGCAAGACCGATGCCGATCAAGATCGCGACCCAGGCGGCGAGTGCGCCGACGGGCGTCAGTAGGCTTGCGGCTCCCCCGCCTGCGATCGATCCGATCACCCCGCCGCGGCCAGGGAGCAGGATCTCCACGACGGCAAGGAGTGCAGGAAGGGCGGCGACGGCAAGGAGCGCACGAATGAGGTCACGAGTTGACTTCTCACCACCTCGCTCAAGCCAGATGCCGAAGGCGATCAGTGCCGGTGGTAGGAGCCAGCGTCCTGCCCCGAACCAGGGGGCGAGAACGTCACGGAGCGCATCGGCGAGGAGACCTCGCCCAGGGAGGACGAGTCCAACAGCGAGTACGACGCCGGTCACGGCAAAGGCGAGAAAGATGAGGGTGCGCACTACGGCACCGCTGATGATGTGCCGGCTATGTGATTCGCGAGTGCGGCGCGCCATGACTAGATCTCGACGACGACCGGCACCACGAGTGGTCGTCGCCTCGTCTCGCGACTCAAGAAGCGTGAGACCGCTTCGCTGAGTTGCGCCTTGATCAGGCCGGCCTCCGCCCTACGATCTCCCTTGTGCTGAATCGCCTTGAGCGCAA
>JBCLDV010000017.1:0-19633 GCA_038914275.1 Candidatus Limnocylindrus sp. | reverse complement strand
CTCGCACGGGAGCACCGTGAAGCGGCTCGAGCGACTCAAAGTCCAAGTTGAGGTGATCGAAGACGATCATGACCAGCGCGCCGCCGAGACGCTCGCCGATCGCATGGTTGCACTCAAGACGCAGGTGATCCACGCGCACATGTTCCGCGCTGAGGTGGTTGCGGTGTACGCCGCCGATCTCGTCAAGGAGCGCACTGGCACGCGTCCACTAGTGGTCGCCACCGTGCACTCGAGTCGATTTCGATCGGCAGAGGATCGCGAACTGCTGGAGAAGCTGACGCCGCGCATTGACCGGCTGGTTGCGGTCAGCGATTCGATCGTGCACAAGATCGTTGCAGAGAGCCGTGATCTCACGGCGATCAGTCGCATTTACAACGGCGTGGACCTTGAGCGATTCGATGAGGCGTCTGGGCGCGAGGCGATACGGCGAGAGTTTGGCATCCCTGAGGGCGCCCCCGTTGCGGTGGCGGTTGGTCGCCTAGAACCGGAGAAGGGGCACCCCACCCTCATTGAGGCTTGGCCACTCGTTCATCACCACTTCCCTACAGCACACCTCCTGATCGCGGGAGAGGGTTCCGAGCGCGACCGCTTGGAGGGGCTCGCCGCAGCACACCTGCGCAGCGAGTTCTGCTGCGAGAGTGTCGCCTTCCTTGGGCGTCGCGACGACATCCCCGCCGTACTCGCCGCCGCAGATGTGGTGGTGATGCCGAGCTACCGCGAGGCGCAGGGGATCGCGATCCTTGAGGCGCTCGCCGCAGAGCGGCCAGTGGTTGCGAGCAACGTGGGTGGCATACCAGAGATGATCAGCGATGGCGAGAATGGAATCCTCGTCCCCTCACACGATCCCTCAGCACTCGCCGCGGCGATCTGCACACTCTTCGGCGAACCTGCAATCGCAGCGAAACTCGCCGCAGCGGGCCATGAGATGGTGCATGCCGAATTCTGCATTGACTACATGCTGCGCGACCTAGAGGCGATCTACGCGCTCGTTGCTGGTGGAGATCCTGACTCTATCCCCGATCGGAACGGCCACCGCGCGAACAGCTCAGCGAACTGAGCGAAACTCCAGCTTCTCTACCGGCCCGCGCTACGCACACTCCGCGTTTTCTGCGCTCCTCCGCGCACCCTCCCGCGTTATGCGCGGCGGACGGCGGTCCAGTAGCGTTCTGCAGATCCCCTTCGGCCGGCGTCAAGCGCCACGCGCGCGCCGTGTCCGCGCACCGCGTCTGCCATCTTCTCAACCGAACCGAAGAGATGCGCCGTCTGTGACTCGTACATCGAGATCCCCTTGATCTTCGTCTCAATGATCGCGCTGGTATCTACGATCTCTGGTGCCAGCACAATGTCCGCGGGAAGTTCGGCGCAATACTCCGCCGGGAGGCCGTCCTGCGGGTTGAACTCGTTCCACCATGCGTACGGGAAGTCTTCGTAGAAGGAGATCCTACTCGCCCAGTCTGGTCCTGGCATCTCCCACTTTGGCGGCTCTGCAAGGAGTGCTGCGCCAACCTTGCGCGTCAGTTGGTGATCAACGTGTGAGCCAATCCCCAACGGAAAGTAGACCTGTTGTGGTTCGAGTCGAGCAATCTCCCGCGTAAGGAGCGCGATCGGCGCCGCGTCATCTGCACGTACGCGTCCGAGCAGTTGCTCGTCACCTTCATATCCGCGGAAGACCGCGTCTGGTAGGTTAAGGAAGATCACCGCTGATTCACTAAAGAGCGCGTAACGCTCATCCTCAAGCTTGCGTTGCGCCATCGCATTTCCCTGGGCAGCCGCAACGGCGATCACGCCAGGCGTTGTGGTTCCCTGGCCACCAACCGCGTCAACATCTTTTGCGTGCGGGAGTCCGCCGCCACCACTGATATCCGCCCTGCGGTACCATGATGCGCGCTGCCAGAACGCCTTCGCACTCGCGTCCGCCTCTAGTTGCGTTGCGGCGAGGCGTCCGGGCTCCGCCTGCCAGGGTGCGAGCTCGTGCTCTGTCTCATCAGGAACGTCAAAATCTGCGGCGATCGATCCGCGATCAAACGCCTCAGACGATGGCCAGATTGCCTTCCCGCCGAATCCGAGCGCCTGGCGCTGGTACGGCGTGGTGCCCCCCGGGTCACCGTGTCCGGAGAAGACGCTGATGACGATCACGTTCTGGCCAAGCTCGCGCAGGTGCGCAATAAGTCCGCCGCACGAGAGCGCCGCGTCGTCTGGGTGTGGCGAGATGAAGATGTGGCTCATTGAGAGAAGGTCATAACGAAGGTTATGGCGAAGGTCGCGGCGAACGTCATGCCGTTGCGCGCCGCCGCGCTACGGGCTCGGCGAAGTGTTCGGCGACTCAGAGGCGCTCGGAGTAGGCGTCGCGGAGAGCATCTTTGGGAAGGTCTTCAGGAAGCCATCACGACCAAAGAGCATCGGGTAGGCGATCACCGCGGCAATGGCAATGGTGCAGATCAGGACGAAGCGGCGCGGGCCGCGCCCCCTCGCTGCGGCACTCTTCTCAGAGGCGCTGGCTGGCGTGAGGTCGTTCTCTGCACTCATGGCGGTGATTCTAGCGGGGTCAACGGAGAGAGGCGTAGCCGGTCAGTTCCACGTACGCCGCACCCCGCACGGCGCGCCCGCCAAGGCTGCCGCTGACCCTGTTCGCCCCCTCCCAGTAGATCACCCCCGTCGTGCCACGCGTGTCCAGCTCCTGGTCGAGCAGCTCAGGTGTGATCGTGACGCGGAGCCCCTTCGACGGGACGCGGAGCTCCCAGCCGGAGGGCCACGCTGTGCCCGTGTGCGGGCTAAGCCATGTGCCCGTGGGGGTGAGCCTGATGTCACTCTCGTCGATCCGCTCCACGCTGCCATCCGACGCCACCCAGGTCCCGTAGATCAACGGATAGGTTCCATCTGCGGCGCGAACAAACGAGAGCATCAGCTCCACGCCACGTGCGCTCCCGTCATCGAGCGTCAGCGCGAACCAGTCCCAGCCGCCACCACCCACCGCAATGAAGTCGCCCCACTGGTGGTCGAACCACGAACTCCCCGTGACCGCAAACTCCTCACCATCTACGGTGAGCGAACCCTGCGTTGGCATGCGCGTCCGTGAGTAGTAGTACGAGCCCCCAGCAACGTCTAAGTCAATCCAGCCGTCGTTGTCATGGAGCACCGGAGTACCTGGCGCGGCGAGTTGCAAGTTGAGCCACTCCGCACCGATTTGCATTGACCCATCTTGGTTGATCACCATGCTCCACGGATCACCATCCAGTGTGGGAGGGCTCAACGGATCTGCACCCGTGATCGCGAACGCGGCGGTGATCGACCCTTCAAAGAGTGACGTGATGTCAACCTGCGGGCCGATCTCGCTCCGCTGAAGATAGTTGAACGAACCCTCTCGTCCGCCACGCGGCTTCTCTGTGAGCGCAACATGCGACGCCCAGGTCACCGGGAAGTCACCGCGTGTTGCGCGGAATACCACCGCCTCATAGCCGAACGCGCGCAACCCATCCAGTGTGGTGAGGTGCCCAGTTACGTACCACCACTCGGTGAGTCGATCATGTGCCGCATCGTCGCGCGGAAAGACGATCGGCTGCGGATCGTTCGGCGCTGGACGTGGCGTTGGCTTAACGATTGGCGCGCCAATCGGCGCGGCCGGATTCGAGAGGATCGGCCCGCTGCACGCAGCTGTGGATAGCGCGGCAATCATAAGTAGAAGCACCGTGCGCGCTCGCGTTACCTGCACCACTCGCATCATCTGCTTCGCGCCTCGGCTTCCGCTTCACTCGCAATGCGTCCGGCGAGCAGTCGCTGCATCCAGCGTGGTGACCACCAGTTCCAGTCGCCAAAGAGGCGCATCGTTGCGGGGACAAGTAGGGCGCGGACGATCGTAGCGTCGAGCGCAACGGCGATCGCTACGCCAACGCCGAGCGCCTTGATCAGCACGATCTCGGCGAAGACAAATGATGTTGCGACCACGAAGACGACCAGCGCGGCGGAGGTGATGATGCGCCCGCTTCGTTCAAGGCCGCCCGCCACGGCGGCAACGTTGTCACCGGTGCGGTCGTAGATCTCGCGCATGCGCGTCAAGAGGAAGACTTCGTAATCCATGGAGAGTCCAAAGAGGACGCAGAATAAGATCACGGGGATTGTGGTCTCCACGAAGCCGAGCGGCGCGAAGCCCATCAGCGCGGAGAGGTTCCCGTCTTGGAAGATCCAGACCAGCGCACCGAAGCTCGCAAGGATCGAGAGCATATTCATGAAGACCGCCTTGATTGGCAGCAGAACCGAGCGCAACAGCACGGCGAGGATCAGCAGCGTGCTAAGGATCACCACCGCCGCGGTGCGCGGGAACTCTGCGGAGATGGTGTCCACCACGTCAACGATCTCAGCGGCGCCACCACCCACCAGCGCCACGATTCCATCCGGTGGAGTAATCGCACTGCGTTCGCCCGCACCGAGTGCGTTTGGACGTGCCGCGCGCAGCTCTGCAACGAGCGCGCGCGATTGAGGTCGATTCGGTCCGTAGGTTGGCGTGACGTAGATCGCCGTCAGGTCGTTCGCCGTGGTGAGTTGCAGCACCTGCACCGCGAAGCGATCTGGCGGCGCGCCGGCGGGCGAGGCATAGAGGAGCTCGTATTGTGCAAGGGTGAGGCGCGGATCAATCGAGACGATCGAGTCAACGCGCGCAATGCGCGGGTCCGCCTGCATCTTCTGCACCCAGCCGTACAGCAGTGCGAGGTTCGCAGGGGTCGTGGCGGGGCCTTCGGTGCGCACCGCAATGCTCATTGGGCCGAACGTCCCCTCACCGAACGCCTCGGTCAGCGCGTCGAGCGCCTGGCGACTCGGCAGGCGCTCGGGTAGGACGCTCGCGTCCGGCGCATTGAAGCGGACGCCGAGCCACGGCGTGCCGAGCGCGATCAAGAGCGCGAGCGTGGGAAGGGCCACGGCAACCGGCCGTCGCATCACGGCGCGCGCGAGTCGCGCCCACGGTCCACGCTCGTTGACGCGGCCACTGCCAAGCTTTCGGATCGCAAGTCGATTCACGCGAGCGCCGAGCAGGCTCAGGATGGCGGGCATCAACGTGACGCTCGCCGCAACCGCGATAGAGACGGTGATTGCGCCGGCAATGCCGATGCTGCGCAGGATCGCAAAGTCAAAGAGGGCAAGCCCCAAAAGTCCGAGCATCACCGTGACCCCAGAGAAGAAGACGGCGCGCCCGGCTGTTGCCACCGTGTGCTGCACCGCCTCGCCAATCGCAGCCCCGCGCCCAAGCTCTTCGCGGAATCGTGAGACGAGCAGCAGTGAATAGTCCACCCCAAGGCCGAGTCCGAGCAGTGTGGTGAGGTTCAGCACGAAGATGCTCATCCGAGTGGCCTGTGCAACGCCGAAGATTGCGGCGAGCGCAATGATCACCGTTGCGCCGCCAACCGCGAGCGGCAGCCCCGCCGCCACCGCCGAACCGAAGACGAGCAACAGCACGAGCCCCGCCAGCGGCAGGCTGATCAGTTCGCTGCGCTGCAGATCCGTCTCGGAGACGCTCTGGATATCCGCATAGAATGAAGGGCCGCCAGAGATCGCCACGCTGATCCCTTCAACTTGCTTGATCGCGGCCTGGATCCCCGCGAGTGCCGCCGGTGAATCGTCCGGCTTCAAGTCCAACAGGATCACGTCGTAGACGATGCGCTTCTCAGCGTTCACCTGCGTAGGCGCGATCAGGTGCGAGCGCGAACCCATCACATGTGGCGCGTTCACTACGTCACCCACCGCCCGCTGCGCCGCCTCTTCGAACGCTGGTGTCCCCGGGATCAGCGTCTCTGAGCTGATCGCCAAGATCACCGCCGACGGTGGTGCGCCGAGTTCGCTCTCAAGCATCGCGCGAGCGCGCGCACTCTCGAGCGTGGGAAGGTCAAAGCCGCCCGCCTGCAGTGCGCCGGGTGCCTGCGGTGCGAACGGGATCGCGCATGCAATAAGCAGCACCCACGCGCCAATCACCCAGGCCCGTCGTTTGTGAACCCATGCCCCGAGTCGCTCAAAAGGCGGAAGCGCGCGCTGCGCGTTTGACCTTCTCGTAATCAGGCGACGCGCCACTAGCGCCCTAATGCAAGGCGCGAGGCGAGTGAGTCTGGCAGTCCGGCCGCATCGATCGCCTCTTGCGCACTCGCAATGTCGTACTCCACGCGGTGCCACGTCACGCTGCCAAGGCCAGCGCCAAGTTCATCGCGCTCCCAGAGCAGCCATGCTGCGCGCGGATCGCGATCGCGCGGCTGACCAACAGAACCGGCGTTGACGAGCGATGCACCGCGCAGCGAGATTGGATGCGCGTCCACTGGCGTGAGATGTGCGACTTCGTTGCGAAGCTCCCAGAGTGCGGGGATGTGCGTGTGTCCATGGAAGAGGAGAGGCGTGCTGAGCGCACGCAGATTCTCTTCCGCCACAACTGCGTCCATCACATACTCCAGTAGCGGATCGCGCAACGAAGCGTGGACGATCGTTGCTGAACCCATCTCTAGCACGCGCGGGAGCGCACGCAACCAGTCAAGATGCTCCTGCGTCAGAACGCCGCGCGTCCAGAGTGCCGCCTCGTGCGCCGCATCGTTGAACGTCTCAACGATCTCGTCGCCAAGCGCCGCAAGGTCGTGATTCCCCATCACGCCCGTTGCGCCCACGCGTTGCAGCTCGTCGATCACTTCGTTCGGCGTAGCACCGTATCCAACCACGTCACCGCAGTGCCAGATCGGTGCGTTCGGTGCAACAGCTGAAACATCGTGCAACACCGCGCGTAGCGCCGGAAGGTTGGCGTGAATGTCCGAGAGGATCGCGATCTTCATCGTTTCACGATCTTCATCGCAACGTCCCTAGAAGCGCCCGCGCAGGCGCTTTAGCAGCCCAAGGCGCCATGCGCCAAGCAGCACGAGTGCAGGGAGTCCAACGGCGAGCAGCAGCGTGTCGAGTGGTGCCAGGTAGTTCTGCACCTCGTCCCAACGTTCGCCGAGTGCAGCACCGCCAGAGATCAAGGCAGCGTTCCAGATCAGCGCGCCGAGCGTGCTGTAGGAGAGGAACGGAAGGAGCGGCATCTTGGCAACTCCAGCGGGGAACGAGATCGCGGTGCGCAGCAGTGGGACGAAGCGGCTCCAGAAGACGACCTTGCCGCCGTGCTTTGCAAAGAAGCGATCGGCGCGATCGAGATCTGCGGAAGAGATGCGCACGAAGCGGCCGTAGCGGTCGAGCAGCCGGCGCCCGCCGTACGCACCAATCGCGTAGGCGCCCCAGGTGCCAACGACCGAGCCGAGTGTGGCAAAGAAGATGGCGGGGATCAGCTCCCACCGACCGCCGGTGAGTGGCTCGATCGCCGTTGGGTCAGCCACCAGGAAACCGGCGAACGGGAGGATGAACTCTGACGGTACGGGGAAGCTCGAGGCGTCGATCGCCATCGCTACGGCGAGGCCGAGGTAGCCGACCGCCTCATAGAGCGAGGTGATCAGCGGGATCAGGATCTGGTCGAGCCAAGCCAGCATGCCTCTAGCGTGCCAGAGATCGCCCCCCAGCGAGCGGGCCACCACCCTAAAGAGCAGCCGACCGCCACCCCACGAACAAGAGAGCCAACCCGCTATGATTCCGCCATGACGCTCTTCACGCTCCCGTTCACGCACCCCATTCAGTTTTTCATCTCGCTCGCAATCGGCGGCGGCTTCGTCTTCATCTTCCTGAAGTCGGCCATGAGCGGCGAGCAGCGCGAGACCGCTTGGGTGCGCAGGTTCGTGACCGGCCCAAACTCCAAGGTACTGTGGGGCGCCGCGTGGGTCGCCTGGGCGGTAATCTTCGGCCTCCTTCTTGGCACCTTCGAAGATAAGAGCGCCGCCTCCGCCTACGGCTCCGTTGGCATTGTCGCCCTCTTCTCCGGCTTCTTCCTGATGATGGGCTTCATCTGGGCCAGCATCGGCGAGTAGCGCGTAGGTATCGCGCCCCACCGATGTCAGTAGGCAATGGACCGACGCAGCCGAGTTTTCCTCGCGCAATCATTCATCCACTTGGCCCACTCTTCCGTCACCTTCCGCTCTCGCTGCGTCGCCACCTGCTGTATTGGAACGTCTATCGACGTTGGGGAAACTTCAAGAACCCAACACTCGCAAGTGAGAAGATGCAATGGCGCATCATTAATGATCATCGCCCGTTGCTTCAGTGGACGGCTGACAAGCTGGCGCAGAAAGAATACGTAAAAGAGATTGCGCAACGAAATAATCTACCAATCCGCATCCCCGCAACGCTTTGGGCTGGCCAAGAAGCAGAAGAACTCATTAATACATTGCATTCATATCGCGAAGGATGGGTGTTCAAACCGAACCACAGCTCGAGTCGATACCGCCTCTACGAGCGCGGACTTGATGGAGTAGACAGAGACGAGCTGCGCAGCCTGACGCACCGATGGTCAGCGCGAGATGAGGAAGAGTTGGTCTACGGGAATTGGGCGTATCGCCACGCGCGCCACCTTCTTATCGCCGAAGAGCGCATTGGAACGGCATCTACCCCGCCGATTGATATCAGGGTGTACTGCTACGGCGGGCGCGCGCATGTTCTATTCAATACCTACGGGGTCAACACACCAGAATTGCGTGGAGCCTATTACACTCCTGAACTCGAGCGTACCTCCGCAGGATTTTTCAGCGAGATTCCGAGAGATGAGCCAACCGCTTTTGACGCAGTTACACCTTCACTTCAGGCGCAGATTGTGCCGATTGCCGAGGCGATCGCCGCCCCGTTTGATGAAATGCGAGTCGACCTCTATGTTGCTGACGGCTCGATCTGGTTTGGTGAGCTCACAACCTACTCAACCGGAGGTTTAATCAAAGTCGATGATGCAGTTGATCGTGCACGTGGTGAACTATGGAGACTGCCGAATCTCAGCACAGAAGATCCCCGAGACGATGAGTGGCGAAACTTGCTTCGTACTAGCGCGCGCGGGGTGCTCCAGAAGCAAGGGTGAACTACGGGGCCGTACACGCCTCCGGATTCAAATGTTGATACCATATCGCGACCCACGGAGCGAACGTGCTGGTGCGTCCTGCGTGGTACGGATGCGCACAGTCCCAGATTGCCGCGTAGGTGTCGACCACATCGCTCGCATCGAGCACGGCGCCATTATGAAACCGTACCCCCTCCCTGAGCGTGCAGGTCCATGTGAGTTGATCGGCTGACGCGGTGCAACTCGTAGCCAACTGCGGCATGACGTCCGCGGCGCCACTCTTGAAATCGTAAAGCGCCTCTCCAATTTGAATACAGACACGCATAGATTCGGGATCAAACTCGTCTGCGCAGTAAAGGCCAGCGGGTTCTACGGACTGAATCCACACGAGCTGATCACGCGATCCTGGTTTCATCTCTGCAAGTTGCTCTCGGAAGAGTGGGCTCGCGTGGGCGCCAGTGACGTCTGAACGGAACGCAACAGATGAACCGCCATTAGCAATCGGCACCATTGGTACCTGGGCCTTGATCTCGTTGTTGATGCGGCTATAGATGCCCTCAAGTTCGCCAGCCGATGCCGCAGTCAGTTCGCGAACGAGTGGAACGAGGGTTGGATACGAGGAGCCGAGCGCAGCGTTTGCCCCGTCACCGAAACCGCCGACGATGAAGTTTGAAGCGTCTGGGAAGTCGGCAATCCAGGCCCACAAGAAGAGCCCTTCAATCTTGCCGCCGAGGCCGCGACCAATAAAGGTGGTGGACTCCGTAAGTTGTAGTTCGGCCTGCACGCCTATCGCGCGTAGCTGGTCTTGGATATCGGTTGCAGTTGCGGTGGGCGAAGGGAGGTGCCCACGCGCAGCGTCACGATACTCAATCGTGGTGGTGAAACCATTCGGGAAGCCAGCCTCCGCTAGTAAGGATTTTGCTTCGGCAACGTTCTGCTCATACCAAGCGTCACCCGAACATCCGCCAGGGAGTACACATGGCGTGAAGTGGCTCGCCACGGTTGAGCCGGCGGGGTAGAAGTTTTCAACGATGCGCGCCCGATCTAGCGCGAGTGCGATCGCCCGGCGAACACGTACATCGCTGAATGGTGCATAGTCATGATTCATGGCGAGATACATTGTGTTGAGAGCGCCGCGCGGATAGAGCGCGAGCGTAGAATCACCCGTAACGCTCGCCAAATCGTCCGTCCCCACATTGTCGATTCCGTCTGCAGTTCCCGCCTTCAGCGCAAGGAGTCGCGCGGCTGACTCTGGTTGCCACTGAATGACTACCGACTTGGCGGCCGCCTTCTCTCCCCAGTAGCCATCGAATCGGTCAAGCAGGATTTGCGAACCCTTCTCCCACGCGTTGAATGCGAGCGGGCCCGTGCCGTTTGGGGAAGTAACGATGCTTCCGTCGGCGGCGTGCGCCTTCAAATAGCCAGAATCTTGGATCGTAAAGTTGATGAGGGCAATCTTCTGCAAGAAGGCAACATCTGGTGCACAGAGCGAGAACTCAACGGTGGTTTCGTCGATGGCGCGAATCTGTGAGAAACCTACGCCACCATCGGCACACGTGGCAGGCGCAGCCTCCGGCCAGTTCCGCGCGGTGAAGTCGAGCTGCTCGGCGACGGGGGCGCTTGCACCACTGCACGCGGAGACGATCAGGCTGACCAACAGCAGTGAGGCTATGAACTTGCGCACCTTCTCCTCCAACATCTCAGCCCTATGGTCGCACAGGAAAGAAAATTAAACTACTCTACCGGCCGCAGGCGGCAGGGTTGATGCTCCCCATGATCCAACTCCAGCCGCGGAAGTCGCCCGTGCGCCCAACGTGGAGTGGATGCGCGCAATCCCATGCGGCGGCGAAGCTGTCAAGTACGTCACCGGCATCGAGCCGCGCGCCGTTATGGAAGCGAACGCCGCTGCGCAGTGTGCACTCAACGGTGAGGCCGTTCTCACTCGTGATGCAGCCCGTGGCGAGGCGAGGCTCTGCAACCGTGCTCCCAACCGCGTAACCGAAGAGTCCTTCGTTGACCTGAGCGCAGATTCGCACCGCCTCGCGGTCCTCTTCATCCATGCAGTAGAGACCGGCAGGCTCACCACCCTGCAGCCAGGTGAACGTTTCGCTCCCACTCACTGACACCCAGCGGAACTGCTCCATGGCGAGCGGCGAGGTGACCAGGCCAGCAACGACGCTGCGCGTGGCAAGGAGTGACGCACCGTTTGCAATCGGGATGACTGGAACGCTCGACTTGATCTCTGCGTTGATCGCCGCAAAGATACTCGCGCGCGCAGCGGGCTCTACCGTGCGTTGCGCCTCGTCAAGCAGCTGCACGAGGAGAGGGTACTGATCGCCGTGCACCGGCCCAGACGTAGCACCAAAGTCAATGCCGAGTGAATTCCACGCTTCTGGATAATCCGGGAGTGCGGCGGAGAACGAGGCGCCGTGAAGTTCACCTGAGAGGAGCCTGTCAATATACGAACCCGCCTCCTGCACATCAAGCGTCACGCGCACGCCGATCGCCGCGAGCTGCGCCTGGATGTCGGTGGCAACGGCGAGTGGATCTGGAAGGTAGGCGCGCGGCGTCTCACGAAGTGAGAGGGTGAGATCTAAGCCGTCTGCATAGCCCGCCTCTGCAAGGAGTGCGCGCGCCGCGACCAGATCCACTGCGTACCACGGTGCTCCCTCACATGCGTCTTGAATGACGCACGGTGGCACATGCGTGGCGAGCGTTGAGCCCGCCGGGTAGAAGAGATCAACGATTCGTTGGCGATCGAGCCCCATGGCAAGCGCCTGGCGAACGCGGACGTCATTTAGTGGTGGAAATTTATTATTGAAGTTCACGTAGAAGGTATTGAACCCTTCGCGCGTGAGCAGCGCAAGCGAAGCATCCTCGCCAACCCGCGCCGCATCGGTCGGTGCAATATTGTCAGCGCCATCAACGGTGCCAGCCTGTAGTTGGATGACGCGCGCAGCGGACTCAGGCTCCCATTGGATGACGACCGTCGTCGATTTTGCGCGCTCGCCCCAATATGTCTCGTTGCGCTGCAAGACCAGCTGCTCGCCGCGAACCCACGCCTGAAGCGCAAACGGCCCCGTGCCGTTCATGGTGCTGCTCACCGTACCGTCACCAACCGCCGCCGTGAGCCAGCCAGAGTCGCTCACGGAGAAGTTCGTGATGGCGAGCTTCTGCACGAACGCGGGATCAGGTGCGCAGAGTTCGAATCGGATCGTAAGCTCATCCTTGGCTTCCATTCGCGCAATGCCAAGGCGTGTCGCACCGGTCGCATCAAGCTTGCACTCTGCCGCTCCAGCCTCCGGCCAGCTTCGCGGCGTGAAGGCGATCTCCGATGACGGCGCAGGCGCGCCCGCGCAGCCCGCGAGCAGGAGGGCGAAGGCGACGCGTGCCATCAAGAAACGGTGCATAAATATTATTCTGGCACCGCGTTTGCCTCAACGCAACTGATACGCTCGCGGCATGATCTTCCAGAATGGCCCGCGAGTTCCGCGTTACCCGCTGCGGCTGATCCATCCGCTCGGCCCACTCTTTAGACACCTGCCGCTCGCGCTACGAAGGCACCTGTTCTTCCTGCGCGCGTTTGGAACGTGGGGCAACTTCAGGAGGCCGCGTACGTTCCACGAGAAGGCGCAGTGGCGCACCATCAACGATCGTCGTTCGCGCCTTGCATTTGCGCAAGACAAGCTCGCCACCAAGGCGTACCTGCGGCAGGTTGCAGAGCAGGTTGGCGAACCCCTGCGCATCCCCGAGACGCTCTGGGTGGGGAGTAATCTTCGAGAGCTCGAAGCCCTTGCGAGCAAGCTGCCCACGCGCTGGGTGCTGAAGCCGAACCACTCTGCTGGGCGCTTCGCCTTGATCGATGCAGCCGAACAGCCGGTGGACTGGGGGCTGCTGCGCACGCTCGGCTCACAATGGATAAAGCGTGACGAAGAGGAGCTCATATTGGGACACTGGGCGTACGGAGAGGCGCGGCACCTGCTGATTGCGGAAGAGCGCGTTGGCGCGGGCGCTGCCGCACCTACAGATTTCAAGGTGGCATCGTTTAATGGCGTGCCCAGCTACTATTTCTGGGCGGACCGCTCGGGTGATCGCGCTAGGTTCGCCTCCTTCCATCCGGACGGCACGCCGGTCTCCTGGGGAGAGCCTCGTGAGGACGACCTCATATTGCGTGCCACCTACCATCAACTCCCACCGCATTTGCGTGAGCGGGCGATGCGAATTGCCTCCGCGGCATCCACACCGTTCGATGGATTGCGCGTTGACTTCTACGTGGAGGGGGGCGAGCTCTGGTTCGGCGAGCTGGCCCTCTACGACGCAGGCGGCCTCTATGAGATTGACAGCGCCAATAACGAGCGACTGGGGGCCCTCTGGCAACTCCCCGACCTCACCGCGCTAGACCCGCGCGAGGAAGAGTGGGGCGCGCTGTTAGAAGGGGTGCCAAAGGGCACGCTGCAAAATGACACGCAGCAGCACGGCACGACGCAGAGCGGTACGTTGCAGCAATGAGGCTGCTCAACGGCCCACGAGTGCCGGGCTACCCGTTGCGGCTGATCCATCCGCTCGGCCCACTCTTTAAGCACCTGCCGCTCGCGCTACGAAGGCACCTGCTCTACTTGCGTGCATACAAACGATGGGGCAACTTCACATGACCGACACTCTGGAGCGAGAAGGTGCAGTGGCGCATCTTGCGCGATCGGCGACCAATCATTGCCTTCACCTGCGACAAGCTCGCAAGTGGCGAATATGTGAAGCGCCTCGTAGGGCCAGATAGCTCGCAGATCAAGTTCCCCGCAACGTATTGGGTCGGCACCGATCTTCGCGAACTTCGCGAGATAGCGCATACGCTTCCACCGCGCTGGATCCTGAAGCCAAACCATAGTTCGGGCCGCGTAGCGCTGATTGATAGTGACCGCGAACCGATCGACTGGGAGGCGCTGATCAGGCTTGGTGATCAGTGGATGCGACCGGATGAGGAGTCGCTCGTCTTTGGCCACTGGGCGTACACCAAGGCACGGCGCCTACTGTTGGTGCAGGAGCGCATCGGAGCCGACCAGAGCGCCCCGGGCGATCTGCGCATCGTGGGAAACCAGGGGCGCATCAGCGTTGCGTTCTGTACTCGTGACTACGGGACTGAGCGATTCAAGATCGCCTTCTACGAGGGCGATCTCCGCACCCGCATGCTCTTCGGGCGTCCGTATGAAACGTCATTCAGTGAAGCATCGCCGCTTGACGAGATAATTCCCGAGCTGCGAAGCGCACTCCTGGAGCTCGGCATGCAAGCAACCAAGCCGTTCGACGCACTCCGGGTTGATGGGCTCCTGGTTGGTGAGACCTTCTGGTTCCTTGAGCTCACCTCCTACCCAGCCTCTGGGCTAGCCAAGGGCGAAACGGCATGGGACGTTGCGATCGGCGCGTGCTGGCAACTCCCCAACCTCACCGCGCTAGACCCGCGCGAGGAAGAGTGGGGCGCGCTGTTAGAAGGGGTGCCGAAAGGTACGTTGCAGCAGGAGACGCTACAGCAGGGTACGTTGCAGCAATGAGGCTGCTCAACGGCCCACGAGTGCCGCGCTACCAGCTGCGGCTGATCCATCCGCTCGGCCCACTCTTCCGGCACCTTCCGCTCGCGTTGCGAAGGCACCTGCTCTTTTTGCGCGCGCATAGTCGATGGGGCAACTTCACGCGACCAACACTCTGGAGCGAGAAGATCCAATGGCGCATCATCAACGATCGGCGACCGATCATTGCCTTCACCTGCGACAAGCTCGCAAGTGGTGAATACGTAAAGCGTTTCGTAGAGCCGAATAGCCCGCACATCAAGTTCCCCGCAACGTACTGGGTCGGGACCGATCTTCGCGAACTTCGCCAGATATCCCACACGCTTCCAGCGCGCTGGATCTTGAAGCCAAACCATAGTTCGGGCCGCATCGCGTACATCAATAGCGATCAAGAACCGATCGACTGGGATGCGCTGATCACGATTGGTGATCAGTGGATGCGAGCGGATGAGGAGTCGTTCGTCTTTGGCCACTGGGCCTACACCCAGGCACGGCACCTGCTGCTAGTGCAGGAGCACATCGGTGACGGCCAGAGCGATCCTGCAGACCTACGAATCCTTGGGAACGCGGGATGTATCAACATTGCGTTCTGCACTCGCGACTACGGAACTGAGCGATTCCAGATCGCAATCTATGCGAGTGATCTGCGCACCCGCGTGCGTGTAGGGACACCCTATGAAACGCCACTCAACCAAGTATCTCCGCTTGATCAAATCAGCACCGAACTGCGAAGCGCGCTCACTGAGCTCGCCACCAGTGCCGCAGCACCGTTTGATGAAATCCGGGTCGACGGGCTCCTGGTCGGTGATACCTTCTGGTTCGTTGAACTCACCCCCTACCCAACCTCTGGGCTAGCCAGGCGCGTACTGGCGTCGGAGAATGCAATCGGTGCCATGTGGAAACTCCCCGACCTCACCGCCAATGATCCGCGCGAAGCAGAGTGGCGCGCACTGTTAGAAGGAGTGCCAAAGGGCACGTTGCAGCAGGGCACGCAGCAGCAATGAGCAGACTGCGGCAGATCGCCAAGAGAGCATTCTCTTGGCTCCCGCTTGCACTGCGTAGGCACCTGCTCTTCTTTCGCGCGTTTGGGCGCTTGGGCAACTTTCGCAGCCCGCAGGGATACAGCGAGACGTTGAGCTGGCGCGCCATCAACGATCACCGTGCGCTCATGGCGTTCACCAGTGACAAGCTCGCCGTAAAGGAGTATGTGCGCGTGATCGCCCAAACACACAACGTCCCCATTCGCATCCCTGAGACGTTCTGGGTCGGAACGGATCTTCGTGAGTTGCGCGCACTCGCAGCGCAACTTCCGAAGCGTTGGGTCCTGAAACCGAACCATAGTTGCGGCCGCGTGCGTCTCATAGACACTACAAGCCAGGCGTGCGACTGGGAGCAACTGATGCGCGAGACGCGTGGCTGGATGGATCTTGATGCTGAGTTCACGGTGCGCGGATACTGGGCGTATGGGCAGGCGCGGCGCCTCTTGATTGCCGAAGAGCGAATCGGTGACGGCGCGCATGCGCCGGATGACTTGAAGATTATGGCATTTGGCGGTCAGCCGGTGTTCCTCTTCTGGGTAACCGGCCGAAGTCAAGGCGCAGTGCGCTATTCCATCCTGAAGGCGGATGACACGCGGCTGCTCTGGGGAGATCCGCGCGAAGCGCGAGCGAGCGAGCCAATTCCCCTTGAGGAGTTGGACACTGCGGCCCGCGCGGCAGCAATTGAACTCACTCGTGCCGTTGCCGCCCCGTTCGATCAGATTCGCGTGGACGGCTACGCAGTAGACGGCGAATACTGGTTCGGTGAGCTGACCACGTATGCTCTCGCAGGACTTGGCCCGATTAGTGGTGAGATCGATGCGTGGCTCGGCACCCTCTGGCAACTCCCCAACCTCAGCGCCAACGATCCACGCGAGGAAGAGTGGCGCGCGCTGTTGGAAGGGGTGCCAAGAGGCACGTTGCAGCGGGGTACGCAGCACGGCACGCAGCAGCAATGAGTGCGCAGATTCGTGATGAGAAGACGTCCTTCAGCGTGAAGAAGAACGACGCGCGCGACCTGCGCCTGGTGACGGCGGGGCAGGGGATCTCCATGGTGGGGACGGCGATCAGCGACCTTGCGATCCCGATCATGGCGGTGGACCTGCTCGGTGCGAACTCGCTTACCACGGGCATCCTCGGCGCCACCACCGTTGGATACCTTCTGATTGGGTTGCAGGCGGGTGTATGGATTGACCGACTGCCGCGGCGGCAGTTCCTGCTGGCGGCGGACGTGGTGCGCGCGCTGCTGCTCGCGATCCCCGCGCTCTATGCCGTAAACCTGCTGACGCTGCCGCTACTCATTGCGCTGCAGATTGGCATTGGCACCGCGAGCATCTTCTTCAACCTGGCGTGGCCGGCCTACCTGCCGCGCCTGGCAACGGGAGAGATCCTGTTGAAGCTCAACGCGCGTCTCGCGCTGCTCGGTGAAGTCTCTGGTTTCCTTGGGCCAGGCATTGCGGGCGCGCTCATTAGCATCGTCAAGGCGCCGTTCGCGCTGGTGGTGGACGCGGCGAGTTTTGCCGTGAGCTACCTCTCGCTCGCCGCGATCCGCACCCCCGAACCACCGCGCGCAACACGCTCGGGCCTGACCGTGATGCAAGAGCTGCGCGATGGCGTGCGCGCCGTCTGGCGCCGCCCAACGCTCCGCCTGATGACGCTGGAGGCGATCAACGGGAACGTTGCGTTCAGCATCATGCTCGGGCAGTCGGTGATCTACCAGCGACTCGACCTTGGCTTTGAGCCGGCACTCATTGGCGTTGTTGCCTCCATTGGATTCCTGGGCGGCGCGCTCGGCAGCATCCTTGCGCCACGCGCATTGAAGCGCATCGGCTTCGGTCGCCTCATCTTCTGGGTCGCGGTGCTCTTTGGCGTCGTGGAGTTCCTGCTGCCGCTCGCAGGCGTTGCGCCGCGCGCGTTCGCCTTCCCGATCCTCGCCGTCAACTACTTCTTCGGTGGCTTCCTGCTCTTGCTCTACGTCGTCCCCGCCAACGCCTTCCGCCAGCAGGTGGTGCCCGATCGCCTGCTCGGTCGCGTGATGGCGGTGAACCGCGTGGCAACCTGGGGATTTGGCGCAACGCTCGGCTTCTTGGCGGGCGGCATCATTGCAGAGGCAACCTCCCGCCCGATCGCGCTCTTTGTCTCCGCCATACTGCAGACGAGCGTGCCACTCGTGATGTTCGGCCTTGGCAGCTTCCGCTCCATCCGCACCATCGAAGAGGCGGTAGCATTAGACAACCGTTAAGCAGACAACCGTTAGTCACACAACCGCAAGTAGCCCCGCGGCGGCACGCCGCATCAGTGAGGAGTGAGCGACATGTGCGAGAAGATCACCTGCGAGAAGTGCAACAAGCCAACCTGGGAGGGTTGCGGCGAACACATTGAGACCGCGCTGAAAGACGTTCCCGCCTCACAGCGCTGCACCTGTCCGCGCGAAGAGAAGAAGAAGTAGCGCGCTAGGCGCGCGTAAAGGCTTAGGCGCCCTCGGTCACTCCCCAACTGTTCTTGCCAGCGTCACTCTTCTTGGCGCACCAGATGATCAGCACGATCAATCCCACGATGGGGATCAGTCCAATGAGCAGCCACCATCCGCTCTTACCAATGTCATGCATGCGTCGCACGCCGGTTGCGATGCCCGGCAGGAACGTGGCGATGCTCGTCAGCATCGCAAGCACGCCGATCGGGATCATGTTCGCCACGACACCAAGAAGCAGCACGAAGAGGACGAACCACCAGAACTCGGACCGGCTGGCCCGACCCGTGAATTGCATATACGCCCCCGTGGTCATGTTGCGCCGTACCGACCCCATGAAATCCATCGCATACCTCCCTCACTAAGGGCGCCGCGTTGCGCCTACCCGCAACCTACACCTAATAAGCCTCTCACCGCAAGGCACGCTGTACTACGCTCCACGTATGGGCTTTCGACTCCTTCAGCCCCTCAAGATTGTGCCCAGCATCACGATCAACCTGAGCAAGAGCGGCGTCTCTGCCTCGGGTGGCGTGCGGGGCGCACGCGTCACGCTCGGTCCACGCAGCGTACGCTGCACCATTGGGATCCCCGGCACCGGCCTCTCCTACACCGCCACTGACTCTCTTGGCACCAGCGTACGGCGCACCCGCACGCGCCCCACTGACGACGAGGTGCATGAACTCGTTGCGAGCGTGCAGGGCTGCCTCACGCTCGTGGTGCTGATCGGGAGGCTCTAGCTACTCAGTGGGTTCCACAAGCGCTCCGAACCGGTCAAGGAAGAGTCGCACGTCATGTAGCGAGAGTGCTGCATTGATAAAGCCCCCAGTCGAGACACACGTGTCCGCTTCGTCAATTTCACCATCCTCGTTAGTGTCAGCCAGCAGACGGCAGTCCACAGTATCGGATTCTGCGTCTGCCCCGCTTTGAATCACTACTCCCACGAGCTCGCCGCGCGCATTGAGTACGCCAGCCCCAGAAGAGCCCCGCGCGACTGTGAGGTCTAACTTTAGGTATTCAAACTCCTTGCCGGTCGCCTCATCGGTGATCAGTGACCACCCTGCGGCGTGACCAGCGGTATAAGTGATTCCCCACCCGCCGATTCCAGGGTATGCGAGCACGTGCAGCTCATCGCCAAGGTTCGGGCCAGACTCTTCAAGTGCGATTGGGCGAACGCCCCAACTGCCGTCGCGGATTGACTGAATTGCATCAACCGCATCATCAACCACATAATCAGCATCATCTGGGTAGTCGGTGAGATCAACCAGAAGCAGTGCAACATCAAGCAGATCATCTTGAGCGATAACCTCCGCCGTCCACCAAATGAAACTCTGGCCACGCGCGTCAACCGGATATCCGACCCAGATAATCGCGCCTGGACACTCTTGTTCTTCTTCCCACGTCCGTGCAACTACGTGGGCGGCAGTCAGGACCTTGTTGGTGGAGCCAACAAGAGTGCCTGATCCCCCGCTGCAGAAGGACTCCTCCCCGTCGTCGGCGTAGTAGTACCACACAACTTGCACCGCTGATTTCCATTCTGTTGCAAGCGAGCCTGCGTTAGCAGGACCAGTAACTGCAGTAAGTCCGCTGCAACCAGCCAAAATTGCGGCAAACGAAAGAAGACCAGCAAGCCTAAAAGAGTGAA
>JBCLDV010000016.1:0-22581 GCA_038914275.1 Candidatus Limnocylindrus sp. | reverse complement strand
AAGCACGTGAATCGTGCGATCCAGTCATCTGATCTCATCATTGGGATTGGGATGCGCTACGACGACCGCGTGACGGGGAACGTGCGCACCTTTGCGCCGCACGCAAAGATCGTGCACATTGATATTGATCCGGCCGAGATCGGCAAGAATGTCGTAGCAGACATCCCGATCGTTGGCGATGCGAAGCGCGTCCTTGAGGCGCTGCTCCTGATTGCACCGAAGGTCCCTGCCGCTACGCGCGCTGAGTACTTTGCGGAACTCGCAACGTGGCGCACGGCGAGTGAGAGCTCAGCCTGGCACGGCTCGGGGGGCTGGCGCGACGGCCTCCTCTCTGCCGATTTCGTGGTGGAGCGCATCGCCGAAGGCTCAGGGCACGATGCAAACATGACCGCCGATGTAGGGCAGAACCAGATGTGGGTGGCCAGATATGGCGGATTCAAGCGCCCCAACTCGCACCTCTCTTCGGGTGGCCTCGGCACGATGGGCTTTGCGTTGCCGGCGGCGATGGGGGCGGCGGTCGGCGTGCCAGAGAAGGTCTCATGGGCGATCGCTGGGGACGGCGGCTTCCAGATGACACTGCAGGAGTTGGCGACGATCGTGCAGGAGCGCATCCCCGTGAAGATCGCGCTGATGGACAACAAGAAGCTCGGCATGATTCGCCAGTGGCAGGAGATCGTCTACGCCGGCAACTACCACTCCGAGCAGCTCGCTGGCCCGGACTACCTGAAGCTCTGCGACGCGTACGGGCTCCCCGCATGGAAGGTCTCAGCGCCGAGTGAGGTGGATGCCGCCGTTGCCGCCGCGCTCGCGGTGGATGGCCCTGCACTGATCTGGTTCGAGATCGCGGAGCGGCAGAACGTCTATCCGATGATGCCCGCTGGCAAGGGCCTCTCGGATCTGATCGACAAGTGGGGTGATGACGGCGAGGACGTGACCGAAGGGTCGAGCGGACCGCGAGTCGACCCGACCGACCCGAATGCACCGAGCGGCCCGAACGCACCGAAGGGGGCTGCTGAATGAGTGGCGCACCGAAGGGCGCACTGGACAGCGCACTGGCGCGCGCCCTCCCAGGCTCTGGTGAGGCGCGACGCCATCTGATCGTGGCGATCGTCAATAATCGGCCAGGCGTGCTGAATCGTGTGGCGAGCCTGATGCGCGCGCGCAACTTCAACATTGAGTCGCTCGCTGTCTCCGTCACCGAGCGGAGCGACACCTCCCGCATGACGCTCATGATCGTGGGCGACGAGGTGCACGTTGAGCAGGCCACGAAACAGCTCTACAAGCTGATCGATGTGCTCAAGGTGCAGGACGTGACTGACGATGCGATCGTTGAGCATGAGCTCGCGCTGATCAAGGTACGCGTGACCTCTACGAGCCGTCCCGCCGTGGAGCGTATCGTTGAGGCGCATCACGGCCGCGTGGTGGACCTTGGGAACGACGCCGTAATCGTAGAGATCGTGGGAGAGCCCAGCGAGGTGAACCGAGTGGTCGAGCTCCTTCGGGAGTTCGGAATCAAGGAGCTGGTGCGAACCGGCTCAGTAGTGATGTCCCGTGGCAGCGGGTCAATCGAGGAGCAGGTGAAGCGATGAGTTTCAAGATGTATTACAGCGCGGAGGCGCCACTCACGAGCATTCAGGGCCAGCTGATCGCGGTGATTGGCTACGGGAGCCAGGGTCATGCGCACGCAAAGAACCTGAAGGAGTCGGGGCTGAACGTGATTGTGGCACTCGCCGAAGGGTCAAAGAGTCGCGCCGTGGCGCAGGCTGATGGCTTTGAGGTGGTGACCGCGGCCGAGGCGGCGAAGCGCGCCGACGTGCTGATGATCGTCATCCAGGATACGGCGCAGAAGGCGATGTACGAGGCGGAGATTGCGCCGAACATCAAGCAGGGGGCGCTCCTGCTCTTTGCACACGGCTTTAACATCCACTTCAAGCGCATCACGCCGGCAACCGGCATTGATGTAGGGATGGTGGCGCCGAAGGGACCGGGGCACCTTGTGCGCTCGGTCTACGCCTCAGGCGGCGGCGTACCGGCACTCTTTGCCGTGCATCAGGATGCAACGGGGAGCGCTCGTGCGCGCACCATGGCGTACGCGAACGGACTCGGCTGCGCACGTGCAGGGATCATGGAGACCACATTCAAGGACGAGACTGAGAGCGACCTTTTTGGAGAGCAGGCGGTCCTCTGTGGCGGGACGGCGCAGCTGGTGAAGAGTGCGTGGGAGACGCTCGTGGAGGCTGGCTACGATCCGCAGCTCGCCTACTTTGAGACGATGCACGAGTTGAAGCTGATCGTGGACCTGATGTACCGCGGCGGGCTCGACTTCATGCGATTCTCGATCTCTGACACTGCGGAGTACGGTGACTACGTCTCAGGGCCACGCATCATTGATGCGTCGGTGAAGGCGCGCATGAAAGAGGTCCTCACCGAGATTCAGGACGGCACCTTCGCAAAGCAGTGGATTGCCGAAGATGAGGCGGGGCGACCAAACTACAAGAGGTTGCGCAGCGCCAACTCCGATCACCCCATTGAGAAGGTTGGCCGTGAGCTGCGTCGGCAAATGACCTTCCTCAACCCGGTTGAGATTGATATTGACGGCGCCCAAGGTGCGGCGGAGAAGGGTGCCGGCAGGTGAACGGCGCACCCGGCCCCGGCGTAGCAACTGGCACCGTCCGCATCTTTGACACCACGCTGCGTGACGGTGAGCAGGCGCCTGGTGCCGGCCTCACCGTTGCGGAGAAGTTGGAGGTTGCGCGGCAGCTCGCCAAGTTGAAGGTGGACGTGATTGAGGCGGGCTTCCCGGCCGCCTCCGAGGGTGACTTTGAGGCGGTGCGGCAGATCGCCGAGTCAACGAGGGGGATCGGCATTGCGGCGCTCGCGCGCTGTAAGGACGGCGACCCGCAACGCGCCATTGAGGCGATCAAGGTCTCTGATCGTCCGCATCTGCATCTCTTCATTGCAACGTCAGACATTCACCTCACACACAAGTTGCGCATCACGCGCGAAGCGGCGCTTGCGGAGGCGGTGAAGTGGGTGAAGTACGCGCGCGAGCGCCTCGGTCGGGACGCGGAGGTGGAGTTCTCCGCTGAGGACGCGAGTCGCACCGACCACGAGTACCTGCTCAAGGTGTATGAGGCGGTGGTTGAGGCCGGCGCCTCCACGGTCAACATTCCGGATACCGTGGGCTACGCGATCCCCTCCGAGTACGCGGCGCTCACGAAGCTGGTGGTGGACCGCGTCGGCCGCGACGCAACGGTGAGCGTTCACTGTCACAACGACCTTGGTCTGGCAACGGCGAACACACTCGCCGCCGTCCAGGCGGGGGCGCGCCAGGTAGAGGTGACGATCAACGGCCTCGGCGAGCGCGCCGGTAATGCCTCGCTGGAAGAGGTGGTGATGGCGCTGCGTACGCGACCTGGTCAGTTTGAATCGCACGAGATCCGCATCCAAACGGAGCAGCTCACCGCCGCGAGCCGACTCGTCAGCTATCTCACTGGCTTCGCGGTCCAGCCGAACAAGGCGATCGTTGGCGCGAATGCATTCGCACACGAATCGGGGATCCACCAAGACGGCGTGTTGAAGAATCCACTCACCTACGAAATCATGACGCCGCAGTCGGTCGGACTCCTCGGCTCATCGCTGACGATCGGGAAGCTCTCCGGTCGGCGTGGGCTCCAGGCAAAGTTGACCGAGCTCGGCCACGACCTGAGTGGCGAGGCGCTCGATGCGATCTACCGCGAGGCGATCGCCCTCGCCGACATTAAGAAGGAGCTCACCGATGCCGACCTGATCGCGCTCGTTGATAAGCGCGCCGCAACGGGGAGCGCTGCAACGATCGAGCTGCTTGACTGGAGCGTGGAGAGCTCGCACGGCGGCGCCTCTTCTGGACGGGTGGAGCTGCGAGTGAACGGCGTGCAGCAGCGCGCCGAGGCAACGGGGAACGGTCCGGTTGACGCGCTGTATGAGGCGATCGACCTCGCCATTGAGCCGACGCTCGGCTGGCGACCGAGCCTCGCCGGGTATGAGATCCGCGCCGTCTCCGAAGGCGAGGACGCACAGGGGCAGGTTTCGGTGAAGTGCCGTCGCTCGTCGGACATGGACGTGGCGGGAAAGCCGCTCCCTGATGCGCGCATCGTCAGCGGCCAGGGACTCAGCACCAATATCATCGACGCGTCGCTCGTTGCCTACATCGGGGCGGCGAACAAGCTTGCTGCGATCGCAATCGGCGCTGCGAGCGCACCCACAAAGAGATCGCGTGAGGCGATGCAGTGAGCGTAGTCTCGGAGCCCACACCCCTCCCGCTTCAAGCAAGGAGTGGCGAGTTTGACCACCTTGTCGTCGCGATCCCTGGTGACGGTGTAGGCCCTGATGTGGTCGCCGCCGCACGCCGCGTCCTTGACGCCGCCGGTGGGCGCTTCGGCTTCACGATCGAGTGGCGCGAGATCGAAGCAGGCGGCTGTGCCATTGATGCATACGGCGTGGCGATTCGCGAGCAGGACCTACAGGTTGCCGACACGGCCGACGCCCTACTTCTTGGTGCCGTAGGGGGACCGAAGTGGGATAACCCGGATGCGAGCGTTCGGCCAGAGCAGGCGCTCTTCGCCCTACGTACCCGCTATGAACTCTTCGCCAACCTGCGTCCTGTGACCATCCTTCCGGAACTTGTGGAGTCGTCGCCATTAAAATCCGAACGCCTGATCGGCGTGAACTTGATGATGGTGCGCGAGCTGACCGGCGGAATCTACTTTGGGAAGCCGTCCGGAGAGGAGGTGACGCCGAGCGGGCGCCGCGCGGTGGATACGCTTCCGTATCACGAGGATGAGATTCGCCGCATCGCCGTAGTCGCCTTTGAGATCGCACGCACGCGGAGCAGGCGGCTCGCATCAGTCGACAAGGCGAACGTGTTGGCAACGAGTCGACTCTGGCGAAAGGTCGTCACCGAGGTCGGTGCGGAGTATCCAGATGTGAAGCTTGAGCATCGACTCGTGGACTCCACGGCGATGCTGCTCGTCACCTGGCCAGCGACGCTCGACGTGATCGTCACGGAGAATCTCTTCGGCGACATCCTCTCGGATGAGGCGGCCGTCCTCGCCGGCTCACTCGGCATGCTCCCCTCCGCGTCGCTCGGCACCAGGCGCACCGCGCACGGCACGTTTGGCCTCTACGAGCCGATCCACGGCTCCGCGCCGGACATCGCAGGGAAGAACCTGGCGAACCCGATCGGCACGATCCTCTCTGGCGCCATGATGCTGCGCGAGTCGCTCGGGCACGCTGATGCCGCGCAGGCGGTGGAAGAGGCGGTTGCCGCCGCGATTCGCGCGGGTGCGCGCACCGCCGACCTAGCGGGTAGCGCAGATGCCGCAGGGCTTGCGGCGCGTGGCCTCACGCTGGTGGGGACGCGCGAGGCAACAGATCTGATCGTTGAACAGCTACTCAACGTAACGGGGGGCGAACGATGAGCGAAGCCAAGAACGGCGCGCGCACCGCAGCGCAAGAGCCAGTCCTGCTCTACGACACGACGCTGCGCGATGGCGCGCAGCGCGAGGGGCTGACCCTCTCGCTACAGGACAAGTTGCGCATCGCCCGTGCGCTTGATGAGTTCGGGATGCCCGCGATCGAGGGGGGCTGGCCCGGGTCAAACCCGAAGGACATTGAATTCTTCGCCGCGGCGAAGAAGATCCGCTGGGAGCACGCCAAGCTCGCCGCCTTCGGCAGCACGCGCCATAAGTCGAATCGGCCGGAGAGCGACCCGAACCTGAACGCGCTCTTAGATGCAGAGACGCCGATCGTCACGATCTTCGGGAAGAGCTGGACGCTGCATGTGGATGAGGTGCTTGAGACGACACGAGCGGAGAACCTGGCGATGATTGCGGAGAGCGTCGGCTACATTGCTGAGCGCGGTCGCGAACTTGTCTACGACGCCGAGCACTTCTTTGATGGCTACGAGGCCGATGCCGCCTACGCGCTCAGCACCCTACGCGCCGCGCGCGATGCTGGCGCCTCCACGCTCGTCCTCTGCGACACGAACGGGGGCACGCTGACAAACCGGATGGGTGAGATCGTCCGTGAGGCGCGCGCGCAGCTCGCCGCGGACGGCGCAGCGCGCGAGGTGATCTGGGGGATCCACTCACATAATGATGCGGAGCTTGCGGTGGCGAACGCGCTCGCCGCAGTGGACGCCGGCGTCCGTCACGTCCAGGCCACGATCAACGGTTACGGTGAGCGTGCTGGCAATGCGAACATGGTGTCGCTGATGGCGAACCTTGCGCTCAAGAGTGAGCATCTGGTCGCTGGTGCGGATCGACTCGCCGATCTCTCCAAGCTCTCCCATGAGGTTGCGGAGATCGCGAACCTTGCACCGGATGATCACCAGCCGTATGTGGGCCGCTCAGCCTTTGCGCACAAGGGTGGCGTCCACGGCGCTGCACAGGTGAAGACGCCACGCGCCTATCAACACATTGACCCAGGGCTGGTGGGGAATCGGGGTCGCCTCGTGATCTCTGAGCTCGGGGGGAAGGCGAACACGGGGAGCCGCGCCGCGGAGCTCGGCGTGGAGTTGGCGAACTCAGGGCTCGACCCGAAGGGGCTCTCGGCGCTCGTCAAGGAGTTGGAGGCGCAGGGGGCGAGCTACGAAGGCGCCGAAGCCTCATTTGAACTGCTCGTTGAACGACACCGGCCGAACTACAGCGCGCCGTTCAAGTTGGTGGAGTTCACCGTCATTGTGGAACAGCGTGAGGGGAGCGCGCCGCGAGCCGAAGCGACGGTCCGCGTGCAGGTGGGTGACGAAGGACTGCTCACGGCGGCGGATGGGAACGGCCCTGTCAATGCGCTCGATCGCGCGTTGCGCAAGGGACTCGGCGCCTTCTACCCACAGCTTGACGCGGTGCATCTGGTTGATTACAAGGTGCGCATCCTTGATGGCGGATCCGCGACGGGTGCGAAGACGCGCGTCGTGATTGAGTCGGTCGCTGGTGACGACGCCTGGTTAACGATGGGGGTGGGGGAGAACATCATCTCTGCGTCCGCACTGGCTCTTGCCGACTCACTTGAGTACGCACTACTAAAGAGCGGCGGAAGGGTGGAGCGCCGCTCGGAGCGCAACGTCCCAGGTTCACGCTGATGCTGGACTCATTGCGCGTTGCCTATTCGGGAGAGCCCGGCGCGTTTGCGGAGGATGCGTTGATCGCCTTCTTCGGCGCGGAGACGGAGAGTCTCCCCGTTGGTTCGTTCGCCGATGTGCGCGTTGCACTCCTTGATGGGCGTGCGCAGTTCGGCGTCTTACCGATTGAGAATCTTCTCAACGGCACGGTACGCGAGACGCTCGACCTGCTTCGCGACGGCGCGCTAGAGATCGTGGGGGAGTCGGTGGTACCGGTGAACCTTGTCCTCGCCGCACTTCCTGGCGTTGCCATCAACGACGTGACACGCGTCTACAGTCACGCGCAGGCGCTCGCTCAGTCCGAGCCCTTCCTGCGCACGCGCCAGTGGCAACTCCTCACCACGTACAACACGGCGGGGGCTGGCGCAGCGATCCGCGACCGGGGTGAGCGCGACGCCGCCGCTGTGCTCTCGCCACGCGCGGCAAAACTGCACGGTCTGGTTGAACTTGCGAGCGCCATTGAGAAGGAGCCAGGGAATCGCACGCGCTTCTGGGTGCTGCGTGCATCTGGCGGCACGGCGAAGCTCGCAGCGCGCGAGGGTGCGCCGCGCACCACGCTCCTTGTAGGCGTGCGGAACGAACCAGGTACGCTCCTCGCCGTGCTGCAGCGCATTGCGGCGGCGGGGGTGAACATGAGCAAGTTGGAGTCGCGACCGAGCCAGTCCGGCGACTGGGAGTACGTCTTCTGGATGGACCTTGACGCTGGGCTGGGTGATCCTGTGCTCCAGGGGGCCCTCAAGGAGCTCGCAACTGTCACGAGCGAGCTCTGCGTCCTTGGGAGCTATCCGCGCGGCGCTGCGCTCTGAGCAGCCCCGCCACTCGGCTAGACTCGCCTAAATGATGCCGCAGAAGATCCTGATCGCCGGCTCCTGGGAGGAGTCGCCGCAACCGCACGAGATCCGTTCGCCGTATGACGGTCGCTTGGTGGGGAGCACCTTCCTTGCGACTGCCGAACAGATGGAGCGCGCCGTGGTTGGTGCGCAGCACGGCTTTGAACGGATGCGCGCGCTCGGCGCCTGGGAGCGTGCCTCCATCCTGCGTCAGACTGCGGCTCAGATCAGCGCACGACGCGACGAGCTCGCCGCACTCCTCTCCGCCGAGGCGGGGAAGCCGATCCGCGACGCGCGCGCAGAGATCGATCGTGGCGCGCTCACCTTCCGCCTAGCGGCGGAGGAGGCGGAGCGCATGATTGGCGAGACGATCCCGCTCGACATAGCGCCAGCGAGCAGAGGGCGACTCGGCATCACACGGCGCTTCCCGGTCGGCCCGGTCCTTGGGATCAGCCCCTTTAACTTCCCGTTGAACCTTGCCGCACACAAGGTGGCACCCGCGATTGCCGCCGGTTGCAGCATTGTCTTGAAGCCGCCCTCTGCAGATCCGCTGATCATGCTGAAGGTGGCCGAGATCATGACGCAGGCCGGCCTCCCCGAAGGGGCGCTCAGCGTCGTCCCGGCCGCTCGCGGCGTTGCAGACAAGCTGATCGACGACGAGCGCTTCCGCCTCCTCTCGTTCACCGGCTCCCCTGAGATCGGGTGGGCGATGAAGGCGCGCGCGGGGAAGCGACGCGTGCTCCTTGAGCTCGGTGGAAACGCCGCCTGCATCGTGGATGCGAGTGCGAACCTTGACTGGGCGGTGAAGCGCGCACTCGTTGGCGCCTTCGCGTATGCCGGCCAGGTCTGCATTAGCGTGCAGCGCATCTTCGTTCACGATTCGATCGCCGACGCCTTCGAGGAGCGCCTCGTTGCTGGTGCGGCAACGCTCAAGGTTGGCGACCCTGCTGATGAGGCAACCGACGTTGGCCCGCTCATTGATGATGGGGCGGCGAAGCGGACGCAGGAGTGGATTGCAGAGGCGGTAGCCGCCGGTGCGCGTGTGGTGGCGGGCGGTGCACCGTTGAAAGCCGACGCGCCGCGCCTCTTTGCGCCAACGATTCTCACTAATGTGCCGCGCAGCACGCGCATCTGCAGCGATGAGGCATTCGCGCCGGTGGTGATCCTTGAACGATTCAGTGAATTTTCCGCGGCAATCGCCTCCGTCAATGAGAGCCGCTTTGGCCTCCAGTGCGGACTCTTCAGCAACGACCTTGCGCATGTGCGCGCCGCCTTTGACCAACTTGAGGTGGGTGGCGTGATCGTGAACGACGTTCCCAGCTATCGCATTGACCACATGCCGTACGGTGGCGTGAAGGAGTCGGGCTTGGGTCGCGAAGGGATCCGTTGGTCAATGGATGAGATGACGGAGTTGCGCCTGCTTGTCCTCGCCGACCCGCAGTAACCCACCGCCCGCGCGGCGCGCACCGCGCAGCGCTCAGTCAGCTTGATAGTGCGTCTGGCACCTCTGCAGAGATCCGCTCGAGCACCTCTTCCACGCGACGCTGGGCGCGGCGTTGGCGCTTGCGCGCATCACGGAGCGCCGAATCCGCTTCGTCGCTGAGCGCTGCGATCGCACCAGCGATCGACACCTCTCGATCACCGCGTAGCTGCTCCTCTTCACTCGGCTGCATGTTGTCGCTCTGCGCTCGCGTCGCGTTGAGGACCACGTCCTCAGCAGGCACGCGCGTGCCCGTAGGGAGTGCGGCACGTCCGAGGAGTGCTGCGATCGCGCGCACCGCCTCAACGGGCGCCTCCTCTCCCCCTACGGCGCTCGGTGTGTTCAGCGCGGGAGGGAGCACCGTCCCCCGTCGCTTTGCTTGCTGCTCGTCGCTCATGCCTCTCCTCTCGTAACGTAGGTGCCTCGCCCGCCATTGTCGCCGATCTCCACGGGGGTGGCGAGAGTGAGTGTTAGGCTCGCCGCATGTCTGTGGAGAACGTTGCCCGCTCCCTCGCCTTCATCAATTGGGTGGTACTCGTGGCGCTCGCGGTCGGCTCGCTCGCCGCGCTGCTCCTGCTGACGCACCGATCGGAGTCCACGCGCGGCTTTCGCGGGTTCACCGTCTTCGCTTCGGGGGGCTGGGCCTTCCTTGCCTGGCTCGCAGATGGGGCGCTCCCTACGCCGGATGCCGCCGCGCCAATCCAGGCGGCTGGTGCCGACCTTGACGCGCTGCGACGCTTCCTCCTCATCGCGGTTGCCTCGCTCGCCATGCTCTGGACGCTGCGTATTGCGCGTGGTGGTGATGGTCGAACCGTTGGCGCACTCAGCGTGATCGCTGGACTCGGCGTCATCCTGGTGGGTGCGATTGGCTGGGCCTCATCACCGCTCCTTGCCGTTGCACTGCTATCGCAACTCCTGATCCTCAGCTACGTGACCGGCACCGCCTTTGTGGCGATGGTGCTCGCGCACTGGTATCTGGTGACGCCAAAGCTTCCAGAGGGGCCACTGCTCCTGCTGAGTCGTGCGCTCGGCGCCGGTATTGCGGTGCAGATCGCGCTCTTCTTTCTCTGGCAGCTGGCCGGCTTTGGCGGGCTCGGCGCCGGCTGGGACTTCTTCGCCATCCTGCGCCTCCTGATCGGACTCGTCTTCCCGGCGCTTCTCACGTACGCCGGGTGGCGTACCGCGCGCGCACGCTCAATGGAGTCCGCAACCGGCCTCCTCTACATTGATCTTGGTGCGGTCGTGACTGGGACGATCCTCGCCAGCGGCCTCTTCTTCGGTGCGGGGATCTTGGTGTAGCAGATGCAGATCAGCGTTCGCCTCTACGCGCTATTACGGGCGCGTGAGGGTGTGGACCAGATCACCCTTGAACTCCCCGAAGGTGGAAGCGTTGACGCACTGCTTGAACTCTTCTTCGCCACGCGTTCGGCACTCGCCCCGCTCCGAGCGCATCTGCGCATTGGGCTGAACGGTGCGCTGATTGGGAGGGAGGTTGACCTTGCGCGGCGCGTGCTACTTGTGGGTGATGAGGTTGCGCTCCTGCCGCCCGCGAGTGGCGGCGCGGAGCCCCGACGCTCAGTCAAGATCGTCTCCGCTCCACTCGCAGCAGACGCGGCCGATCGACTCGTGAAGGAGATTGCAACAGATGAGGATGGTGCCGTGGTTCTATTCATTGGCAGGACGCGCAGTACGCCCGGGAGTCCCGCTCCAGGCGAAGAGGCGGCTGCCGCCGCGTTCGCCAACGAACGCGTCCTCTCGCTGGAGTATGAGGCGGCCGAGCCGTACGCCACGGCGGAGCTCACCACCATCTGCGACCGACTGATCCGTGAGGGGCTCGCTGGTGAGGGCGGGATCGGCGTGCTGCACGCGATCGGAACTGTTCCGGTCGGCGAGATCAGCCTGATCACTGCGGTTGCATCACCGCATCGAGATCGCGCTTATGCCGTGAGCCGCGCACTGATCGAGTCAATCAAGCGGGACGTTCCGATCTGGAAGGCGGAGCGCTTTGCGAGCGGCCTTGTCTGGGGGGCGAACCGCGACGCGCTTAAGAGATCTTCTTGATCGTGTAGCTGACGCTCTCGCCATTCGGCAGCGTGACCTGCACCTTGTCGTCAATCTTCTTCCCAATGAGCGATGCGCCGAGCGGGCTGACATTGGAGATCTTCGGCGGCTCGCCGCTCGGATCGGCCTCTGTGGAGCCAACGATCATGTAGGTGCGTGTCTTTCGCTCAGCGGTCACCTCAACGGTTGAGCCGAGCCCCACCTGGTCGGTGCTTGCGTTCTCGTTGATGATCTCTACATTACGTAGCTTCTCTTCAATCTCCAGGACCGTCCCCTCAATGAAGCTCTGCTCGTTACGGGCGACCTCGTAGTCCGCGTTCTCGCGGAGATCGCCGAGCTCCTTCGCCGCCTTGATGCGCGCGATCACCGCCGGGCGCTGATTGTGGACAAGGTCGTACAGCTCAACTTCAAGCGCCTTACGCCCCGCCTTCGTCAGATAGACCGGTCCAACCATGCGGGGGAGTCTAGCCGTTCCCGCCCGCGCCGGTTGCGGGGAGGCGCAGGGAGGCGGTCCCGCTACGCAGGCGAGCGCCAGCGCGGTGACCTGAGGGGCGGAGGGGGCTCCCCTACGGCGATCAGGGGGCGGGAGGAGATGGAATACCATGTAGCCATGGCTGCCGTAATCGCATCCGCAGTAGAGATTTTTGCCTTCGATAACAGCTACGCCCGCGAACTCGAAGGGCTGTATGTACCGTGGCGGGCGGCGCAGGTGCCCACGCCTAAGTTGATCAAGTTTAACCACGCGTTGGCCGAAGAGCTGGGGCTGGATGCCAAAGCGCTGGATACCGATGTGGGGGCGCAACTCTTCTCCGGTAATCAGTTGCCGGAAGGCGGCACAACCATTGCCCAGGCCTATGCCGGCCACCAGTTCGGCGGCTTTTCGCCGCAACTCGGCGATGGTCGTGCGCTGCTGCTGGGTGAAGTGATCGACAAATACGGCCAGCGTCGCGACATTGCGTTCAAGGGTTCCGGTCGCACGCCGTTCTCGCGCGGCGGTGATGGCAAGGCGGCGCTGGGCCCGGTGCTGCGCGAGTACATCATTGGCGAGGCGATGCACGCGCTGGGCATTCCGACCACGCGCGCGCTGGCGGCAGTGACCACCGGTGAGATCGTGCGCCGCGAACGCAACCTGCCAGGCGCGGTGCTGACCCGCGTCGCCTCCAGTCATATCCGTGTCGGTACGTTCCAGTTTGTCACCGCGCGCGGTGATGAGGCGCTGTTGCGCAAGCTGGCCGATTATGTGATCGCGCGACATTATCCTGAACTCAAAGAGCAGGCTGATCCCTATCTGGCGCTCCTTGGGGCGGTCAGCGAACGTCAGGCTGCGTTGATCGCGCGCTGGATGAGCGTCGGCTTCATCCACGGCGTGATGAATACCGACAACATGACGTTATCCGGTGAAACCATAGACTACGGCCCTTGTGCATTCATGGATCACTACAGCCCGACGACGGTGTTCAGCTCCATCGACGAGGGGGGGCGTTATGCCTATGTGAACCAGCCGTCGATTGCCAACTGGAATCTGGCGCGGCTGGCCGAAGCGTTGCTACCGCTGCTCGGTGAGGATCAGGATAAAGCTGTGGCCGAGGCGACAGCGGCCCTGGAGACTTTTCAGGAACGTTATCAGCACTACTGGCTGCAGGGCATGCGGCAGAAGCTGGGGCTGACGCGCGAGGGGGCTGGCGACTTGGCGCTGGCCACGGATTTCCTCGAGACCATGGAAGGTGAGGGCGTGGATTTCACGCAGGCATTCCGGCGACTGGCCGATGTGGCGCAAGGCACGGGAGATTTCAGTGACGCCGGTTTGCACAAACTGTATGCCGACGACACCGCATTAAAAGCGTGGCTGCTACGCTGGCACGCGCGTCTGAATAGCGAATCCATTGCACCGGCACAGCGTGCGCAGGCGATGCGTGCCGTAAATCCAGTCTATATCCCGCGCAACCACAAAGTAGAGCAAGCCTTGAGTGCAGCGGTTGATCAGGCGGACTACGCGCCATTTGAAAAACTGCTCGCCGTTCTGCAGCAGCCGTTTGATGAGAAAGCCGATCTTGCTGACTACGCTGTGCCCGCGCCGGCTGATCAATCGGCCTATTACCAGACTTTTTGCGGGACCTGAGCGCTCTGCGGGACCTGAGCGCTCTTTGTTGCGATAAGCTTTCAGGACGGTTTGGCAGCGCCGCAGTGCGCCGATCAGAACGTAGGCGCTACGATCTACCAGATGGCTGGCGCCGCTAGCCGAGCGAAGTGAGGGTGAAGATGAGCGACGAGAAGAAGATCACAATGTACGGCGCGGACTGGTGCGGCGACTGCAGGCGATCGAAGGGCTACCTAGATGCACACGGCGTCGCATACACCTACGTTGATATAGAGGCAGACCCGTCGGCAAAAGAGATGATCGAGAAGCTCACGGGGGCCAAGTCGATCCCCGTCATTATCTTTGGTGACGGCAGTTACCTGATTGAGCCTTCCAACGACGAGCTCGGCGCAAAGGCTGGGATCGCCAAGCGTTAAGCGCCTCGCGCGGCGAGCGGGAGTTCGTCGAGGCTGCGCAGGATCACGTCGGCAAACTCCTCTGCCCCCGCCGATGAGGGCGCGCCGTCAAGCGGGACGAGCACGACGGTCATCCCCGCCGACTTCCCCGAGCGCGCGCCAGCGAGCGAGTCTTCAATAGCAAGCGATCGCGACGGTGTGATGCCGATGCGACGACACGCTTCGAGATAGACGTCGGGGAGCGGCTTGCCGCCCGGCACCTCATCGCAGCTGACGTACTCGCGCACCACGCTCTGGAGATCCAAGATCTCAAGCACCCTGCCGATCACCTCGCGTGGACTCCCAGAGGCCACCGCGACCGGTCCGCGCGCGGCGGCGCGGTGCAGTGCGGCGATCCCACTCGGGATCGGTCGGATCGCGCCGCTCCCGTACGCGTTCATGAGGTGATCAATGGTGAGGCGCGCAACGTGTGCTGGATCGGGGTGGCCAAAGAGCTTCGCCATCCCCGCACTCCACTGCGCGGTGTTCGAACCGTAGAAGGCGTGGAAGTCTTCCACAGTGATGCTGCTTCCGAGCGCCTCCGCTACGGCGAAGCGCGCCGCCGCCCAGAGCGGCTCGCTGTCGCAGAGGATACCGTCCATATCAAAGACGACCCCCTCAGGGTCGAGTGCAATCGGTGGGAGCACGCGTGCTGCATCCATGGGCAGAAGCGTAGCGGGGCGCGTACCCTTACCGCATGAGTGAGGCAGTAGCGCATGAGTGAGGCGGCTTGAGCGCAGAGATTGTGGTGCTGCGAGAAGAGGCGACCCCCTGGGATGAGCGTCTTGCGGCGGCCTGGGCTGCACGCCTCCTTGATGAACTTCCGTTCACCCAGCGCTCCGCCTGGGCCGAATCAAAGCAACTCACCGGCTGGAGCGCGGTGCGCCTCGTTGTCCTGCATGAGAGTGGCGCGTGGGTGGGGGCGCAACTCCTCTTGCAGTCGCTCCCTGGGCCGCTCGGCCGCCTCGCCTATGCACCACGCGCGCCACTTGTGGCGGCGCCAGATCCGCGCATTGCCGATCTGCTGCGCGCGCAGTTCCTAACCGCGCTTCGTGGACTTCGCGCCGACGGCGTTGTACTGGTTCGCCTTGAGCCTGGCAGTTCGCTGGTGATAGATCCAGAGAGCGATGTTGTGCAGCCGGCAGCGTCACTCACCAGCTTGCTCCGCGCGCCGTGGCATGCCGCCGCGGCTACCGCAGGCGTTGCACTTCGCTCAGCGGCACCGATCCAGCCGCGCTCGAGTCGTCGTATTCAGCTCACAGGTGGGATAGAGGCGGTGCGCGCGGGCTGGCGTAGCAAGTGGCGGCAGTATGCGCGACAGGCAGATGCCGATGGCGTCACGGTTCGACTCGGCACCGCGGATGATCTCCCCGCTCTGAGCGAAGTGATGCACTCCATCAGCGAGCGGACGGGGACGAAGAGGCGAAGCGGCGTCGCCTTTGCGCATCTATTGCGTGCCTTCGGCGAACGCGCAGAACTGCTGATCGCCGAGGGACCTAGGGGAGCTGAGGGAACTGAAGGCGCTGCGGAAATCGGAAGCCGCACCGCCGCTGAGCTGCTCGGCGCACTGCTTCTGGTTCGCACCGAGAGCGGGAGTACCGAACTCTTTGGCGGCGCAACAGATCACGGGAACGAACTTCGAGCACCGTATGCGCTGAAGGCCTTTGCGATCCAGCGTGCAGTTGCGCACGGCGGCGCCTGGTACGACATGTGGGGCCTAGTGACGCCAGGAATTGCGCACTTCAAGGCGGGCTGGGGAGGCGAGGTGCACGCATACCCTGGTGCGCTCGATCTTGATCTTGATCCGCTGCGCGGACCGCTGGTGCGACTTGCGCTCCGCGTTCGCCGCGTTGCGAGCTAGGCGCTGTACGGCGGCGTAACCGGGCTTGACGAGCGAAGTGCGGCGAAGGTGAGCAGCCCCAGCGCTAGGACGAGCCCCCAGATCAGGTGCGGCGCGGACGCAATAACGAGCCCTACCGCACCGAACAGGGTCAGCGCACCAGCGTAGATTCGAAGCAGTCCGCGCGGTGCCGCAGGTGTGAGGCGCCAGATGCTGCGCGCGGCGATGAGCGTGGTGAGGCCCGCCTGCGGGAAGAGGGCGACCCCAACGAAGAGTGCGGCGAGCACCTCTCGGGCGAAGGTGCCAAAGGCGGGGAGTCCCTGTGCGGCGGCGAACTGCGCGAACAGCGTGGGGAGATCCACGCCAAAGATCCCGAGCAGCGCGACCGGCTCGTCACCGATCTCTGCGGCGGCGCGTGCGCCGAGCGACTCCCAACTCTCACCACCCGCCTGCGCTGAGGCGATCAGGAGCGCAGCGACCGCTGCGACGCCGAGCAGTAAGAGGAGTGCACCGAGCAGAGCACTTGCGATCGCAGCCGCAGTCTGCAGCACGCCGCGCTCGCTATTTGACATGCGTCAGCGCCTGGTTGAACTCTCGGATGATGTCGTCCGCCCCTTCAATGCCAACACTGATACGGAAGATGCCGCCACGCTTCGGCATTGGGTAGACGAGCGTGTCGACCTCGCCGAGGCTGACCCCCACGCCAAAGAGCGTCATGTGATCGGCGAAGGCGCGCATTGCATCGAGCGGATCAACGCCCGCCGCCGCGCGCGGCTTGAAGGAGAGCATGCCGCCCCAGCGACCGTTGAGGATGCGATCGGCAACGGCGCGATCCGGATGCGAGGCGAGGCTCGGGTGTCGGACCCACTCCACCTTCTCGTGCCCCTCCAGGAAGGTGGCGAGCTTCGTTGCGTTCTCCGTCGCGCGCTCAACGCGCAGTGGTAGCGTTCGCGCGCCGCGTGCGATCAGCCAGGAGTTGAACGGCGACGCCGCGCCGCCAAGAAGATCGGTCTGACGACGGATCGGATCAACGAGCGCCTTTGATCCTGCGGCGACGCCGCCGAGCGCATCACCGTGTCCGGAGATCCACTTGGTCGTGGTCTGTAGTACTAGGTCAGCGCCGTGTTCGAGCGGTCGGATCGTGATCGCGCTCAAGAAGGTGTTGTCAATCACGAGCAGCGCGTTCGCTGCGTGCGCAACCTTCGCTAGCGCTGGAACGTCGGTGATGCGCATCCACGGATTAGAGAGGACCTCAGCGAAGATCACCCTGGTGTTCGGTCGGATCGCCGCCTGCACCGCCGCAAGGTCGGTGATCGGCACCGGCGTGACCTCAATCCCGCGCGATGGGAAGTCCTCGGCGAAGAGGATCTGGCTAATGATAAAAAGATCATCGGCGACGATGAGGTGATCGCCACTCTTCAGGTGCGCGAGTAAGCCTGCAGAGATTGCGGACATCCCAGAGGCTGAGGCGGCCGCACTCTCCGCCCCCTCGAGTGCGGCCAACTTCTCCTCGAGCGCCGCGGTGGTGGGGTTGTTCGTGCGCGTGTAGAAGTAGCGGTTCGGCTCCCAGGCGAGCGCCCCATCGACCGCCGCCTCCTTCTCATCCGCCGTCTCAAATGTGAACGTGGCCGTCTGATAGATCGGCAGGTTGTGTGCGCGCGTGGCTGGATCGGCCCCCTCCCCCGCATGCACCGCGATCGTCGCTACGGCGGCGCCCTTCAGATCCCGCTTCCCATCCTTCGCCATGGCGGCAGTCTAGTCGCTCCCCGCCCCGCAACCCCTTGCGTCAGGGGGGGGGGTAGGGAAGTACCATCTGCCATGAAGCTAGCCGAGGCGCAGCCTCCGCGGCACATAGGGAGGTGCACACCATGATGACGCAGCGTATCCAGGCCATTGGGGCGAGCGCGCTGCTCCTCGCCACCCTCTTCAGCTTCGCCGTCCCCGCGCCGGCTCGTGCCAATGACAACAACATCTATGTTGGCAGTGAGCCAGCAGGTGGTGGGAGTTGCGGAAGCCCAGACTTCAGCACGAGCGCAAGCACAATGAACATCAAACTTAAGGCTGCACTTGATGCCGTTAACGACAATCTGGACGTGATCATCATCTGCGCCGGTGACTACACCTACGCGAACGACATCGTGCAGTACAGCGCCGCCTATGACATCACCATCCGGGCAGACGAAGGTGCCGAGGTCACGCTTGATGGCGATGAGAACCACCAACTGCTGAACTTCGGCGGCAACGTGAAGGACATCACGATCAGCTGGATGACGTTTATGGACGGTGACGCCGACGACGGCGGCGCCATCTATGCCTCCAGCGTCGACTCCCTCACCGTCACGAACAGCACCTTCACGGCCAACAATGCCGACGACGAATACGGCGGCGCCATCTATGCCCACAGCGCCGACTCCCTCACCGTCACATCCAGCACCTTCACGGCCAACAACGCCGACATCGGCGGCGCCATCTATGCCTTCAGCGTCGACTCCTTCACCGTCACATCCAGCACCTTCGAGGACAACAGCGCCGCCTGGACTGGCGCCGCCATCCGTACCTTCGGAAGCACGCTCACCGTCAGCTCCAGCACCTTCACGGGCAACTTTACCTACGCCGACGGCGACTCCGGCGGCGCCATCTATGCCGGCGGCGGCTCCCTCACCGTCAGCTCCAGCACCTTCGAGGAGAACACCGCGGCCAACTCCGGCGGCGCCATCTATGCCCTCAGCGACTCCCTCACCATCAGCTCCAGCACCTTCACGGGCAACGCCGCCGGCGGCGTCGGCGGCGCCATCCATACCGAAGAAAGCCCGCTCACCGTCACGAACAGCAGATTTGAAGGTAACCACGCGGAGTATAATGGCGGAGCGATCTGCGTTAATGGAACCGATGGTCTGATTGACGACGTGCAGTTTATCGGCAACAACTCTGATGAGTGGGGCGGCGCGATCGGCTGCGAAGCGCAGAGTCTCACGATCACGAATAGCAAATTTGAGGCGAACCAGGCTGTTTATCATGGTGGCGCAATTGACCTGCACACCGAAGACGGCGCTAGCATCAGCAACACTCAGTTTATCAATAACTCCTCAGCAGACTATGGAGGCGCGATAGGTCAAAACGGGTCGGATCTCACGCTCACCAACAGCACATTCGTGGGCAATGAAGCTCCGCGTGGCGGCGCGATCGGGCTTCGCAATAATACTTTGACCCTCACGCGCAACACCTTCCGCTCTAATAGCGCCACGGAGTACGGCGGCGCCATCTGGGCGCGCGTGGCTGATGGCGAGGTGAGCGGGCGCGGCAATCGATTCATTCGCAATCGCGCCCCAGGCCGAGCGGGTGCCGACGTTGCGCTCAGTTACGACACGGCGCGCTCGGCAATCAGGATCTGGCAGCGACTTGGCGCACGGAGCGTCGTCATCGATCCGACGGGAGACTGAGCGCCGCTACTCATTCGGAGCGCCCGCCCGCACCGTGGGGAAGCGTGTGGCGTTGAGCTCACGGCGCTGAGGCTGACCGCGCGCGCCCGCACAGGCTTCGCCCCGCAACCCCTTGCGTTACGGGGGGGGGGTAGGGGAGTATCATCTGCTATGAAGCTCGCCGAGGCGTAGCCTCGGCGGCACATAGGGAGGTGCACACCATGATGACGCAGCGCATCCAGGCCATTGGGGCGAGCGCGCTGCTCCTCGCCACCCTCTTCACCTTCGCCGCCCCTGCACCGGCGCGTGCCGCCCCAATCACCGTCTACGTTGGCTACGGCGACGGTAGCGGAGATTGTGATAATCCCGACTTCGTAGTCGTTAACAACGGGCTCTCTGACATTAACCACACGTTGAACGAGTTGAACGATATGTTTGCAGATGCTGACCCCGAAAGCTCCGATCTCCTCACCGTCATCATCTGTGATGGTGACTACACTTACGATGCCGACATTGTCCAGGTCGACTTTGTTGCGAGCATCACCATCCGGGCAGACGATGGTGCCGATGTCACGCTGGATGGCGCTGGTGCTTACCAACTGCTGCGCTTCGGCGGCAGCGTGCAGGACATCACGATCAGCGGGATCACCTTCGCGAACGCGGACGCCGCCAACGGCGGCGCCATCTATGCCGATGGCGTCGACTCCCTCACCGTCAGCTCCAGCACCTTCACGTACAACAGCGCGGCCAACTACGGCGGCGCCATCGCTGCCTATGACCTTGGCTCCCTCACCGTCAGCTCCAGCACCTTCACGAACAACAGCGCCAACTACGGCGGCGCCATCTATGCCTATGACCTTGACTCCATCACCGTCACCACCATCACCTCCAGCACCTTCACGGAGAACGCCGCCGGCGTCGATGGCGGCGCCATCTATTCTTATTCCACTGACTCCCTCACCGTCAGCTCCAGCACCTTCACGGACAACAACGCTTACGAGGGCGGCGGAATCTGGGCCTACGGCAGCCCGCTCACCGTCACATCCAGCACCTTCACGGAGAACGAGGCCGACGACGAAGGCGGCGGAATCTTTGTCCACGACAGCCCGCTCACCGTCACATCCAGCACCTTCACGAACAACAGCGCCACCACCGCCGACGGCGGCGCCATCTATGCCCGATACAGCATGCACACCGTCACATCCAGCACCTTCACGGAGAACGAGGCCGACGACGAAGGCGGCGCCATCTATGCCCACGGAAGCACGCTCACCGTCACCTCCAGCACCTTCACGGACAACAGCAGCATCGGCAACGACGGCGGCGCCATCTATGCCCAATACAGCACGCTCACCGTCACCCGCAGCAGATTCACGCGCAACGAGGCCGACGACGACGGTGGCGGAATCGCGGCCAGATACGAAAGCACGCTCACCGTCACCTCCAGCACCTTCACGAACAACAGCAGCATCGGCGACGACGGCGGCGGAATCGCGGTCGGATACGACAGCACGCTCACCGTCACCCGCAGCACCTTCACGGGCAACGAGGCCGCCGACGAAGGCGGCGGAATCTTTGCCGATGAAAGCACGCTCACCGTCAGCTCCAGCACCTTCACGGACAACAGCGCCGACAACTACGGCGGCGCCATCCATGCCGATAACACCGACTCTCCCACCGTCAGCTCCAGCACCTTCACGAACAACAGCGCTCAATGGGGCGGCGCCATCTGGATCTATGGAGTTGACTCCCTCACCGTCACCCGCAGCAGATTCACGAACAACAGCGCTCAATGGGGCGGCGCTATCGCCCTGTTGGATGGTTTGGATCTCACCCTCACGCGCAACAGATTCCGCTCCAATCGCGCCACGGAGTACGGCGGCGCCATCTGGACCGACGTGTCTTCTGATGGTGTAGTAACTGGCCGCGCCAATCGGTTCCTGCGCAATGTTGCCCCGAACCGCCGAGCTGGTGCCGATGTTGCGCTCAGTTTCGACACGTCGCGCTCGGCAATCAGGATCTGGCAGCGACTTGGTGCACGGAGCGTCGTCATCGATCCGACCGAATACTGAGCGCCGCTACTCATTTGGAGCGCCCGCCCGCACCGCGGGGAAGCGTGAGGCGTTGAGTTTGATCGGGCGCTGAGGCTGACCGCGCCCGCACAGGCTTCGCTCCGCAACCCCTTGCGTCAGGGGGGGGTAGGGGTGTACCATCTGCCATGAAGCTAGCCGAGGCGCAGCCTGGGCGGCACGTATGGAGGTGCACACTATGATGACGCAGCGTATCCAGGCCATTGGGACGAGCGTCCTGCTCCTCGCCACCCTCTTCACCTTTGCCGCTCCAGCACCGGCACGTGCTCTCAGTACCGGTTCCGCAGACGACATCTATGTTGGCTGGCAATACGACGCCACGCCAGCAGGTTCCTGTGACGAGCCACACTTCAGCACTAATGGATCTGGCGCAGGCTCTATCAATGCGGCCCTTAATGCGGCACTCGCTGCCGTTAACAATGATGATGACGTCATCATCATCTGCAACAACGTGGGTGACTACGTTTACGCTGGCGACATCGCGTGGTACAACGGCGCCCATGACATCACCATCCGGGTAGACGAAGGTGCCGCCGTACACCTCAACGGTGGTGGCAACCGCCAACTCCTGAACTTCGGCGGCAACGTGGAGGACATCACGATCAGCGGGATCACCTTCGAGAACGGTAGCGCCGACGAAGGCGGCGCCATCCATGCTGTTGGCGTCACATCCCTCACCGTCACGGACAGCACCTTCACGAACAACGACGCCGACTATGGCGGCGCCATCTATGTCGATGGCGGCTCCCTCACCGTCACGGACAGCACCTTCACGATCAACGACGCCTACTATGGCGGCGCCATCTATGTCGATGGCGGCTCCCTCACCGTCACGAACAGCGACTTCGAGGACAACTACGCCGACGACGAAGGCGGCGCCATCTATGTCGTTGACAGCACGCTCACCGTCGAGGACAGCACCTTCTTTAGCAACGCCGCCGACACCTTCTTAGGCGGCGGCGGCGGAATCTATGCCGAGGACAGCACGCTCACCGTCAGATCCAGCACCTTCGGGGGCTACGGCGCTGAAAATGGCAACGGCGCCTTCTTCGGCGGCGCCATCTATGTCTATGGCGGCTCCCTCACCGTCACGAACAGCGACTTCGAGGACAACTACGCCTACGAGGGCGGCGCCATCTATGTCGATGACAGCACGCTCACCGTCGAGGA
>JBCLDV010000015.1:0-23087 GCA_038914275.1 Candidatus Limnocylindrus sp. | reverse complement strand
TCGCAGCACGGAAGCCTCCGCGCCGACGATTGCGCTGAGCAGGGCAAGGATGCGAGCCTCTTCGGCCTGCACCGCACCCTGCGCTTCGCGCGCCGCGTTGCCGAGCTCTACCACCTCAAGTGGCTCGATCCAGATCGTCTGGCCGGTGGCGCTCGTGTCATGCACGATCCCCGGCACCTTTGACCTTGCCTCAGCGCGAACGGGGAGGACGTAGCGACCATTACGGAGCGTGACGATCGGCTCCTGCAGGTGTGGGCTGTACGCCTTCGCGTGGGCGAGTCCCTCCAGCCGCGTCCGTAACCGCTCGAGTCCGTTTCGATGGTTCGCGCGAAGTCCGCCAAGCACTGGGGATGCCGCATCGCTGATTGTGCCGTCACTCATCACCGAGCGTTCAAGCTGTCCACGTAGGGTACGGCACGGCGAGATCTCATCCGCAACACGCGCAAGGAGCGGCCCACCTGCAACAAGTTCACCCTGCAGCCGCTCGGCCACCCGCAACGTCTCTGCCACAGCGAAGAGTGCGCCTCCGTCAAGCACGCCACCCTTCTCCGCCCGATCAAGTGCCGGCCGAAGATCTGCTGCACCGCCAATGTGCGGGTCCGCACCCGCCCGTCGCAATGCAACGATCTCCTCTGTCAGCCCGCGCCGACGCGCCGCCAGCGCATCACCGAGCCCAGGCCAAATTGCCAGTGCCGCCTCGCGTGATGGTGAAAAGGCGCAGCGGTCCGCGATGAGCGTGAGAAGGGCACCCCACTCAAGGCGCTGGAGGGAGCGCTCGTCGTACGGTCTCGCAGGGCGGCTCATCTCGGCCCCTATGGGCGCAAGATCTGCTGCAGCTCAGCTGGCAGACTTGAGCCGATCAGCGACCAAATGATTGGGTAGATGACTACACGAAAGATATCGGCCGACTGGGATCCGATGCTCGCCTCAGCGATCGCGCTCAGGGGGGCCGGGATCCCGTTCAGCCCGCGAAGCGCCTCAATGAGGAAGAGGAGGGCGCTGAAGATCACGAGCGCCTGGACGAGCCCAAGAAGTGCGCCGAGCGCACCATCAAGGAGTCCGAGGCGAATCGTGTGCAGCAGAGCCCGGAGCGCACGGCCGAGAATCCAAGAGAGGATCCCGAGCAGGATCCAAGTTGCACCGACAAGGATCAGGAGGCTGACGAGCAGCGCGTCAACGTCAGGGAAGAGTTGTGAGACGACGGCGGCGATTGGTGCACGCCCCTGCGCGGCAAGGAAGATGCCCGCCACGGTTGCAAGCGTTGAAACGATCATGCGCGACGCTCCGGTGCGCCATCCCGACCATGTCGCCAAGACGAGAACGATCAGTACAACCGCATCAATAGCAGCGCTCAGGCTCATTGTGCCTCGTCGCCGCGAACCCGCGTTCCATACCGTGTTGCGGCGGTCGAAGTAAAGGTGTCGAGCTGAGCGGTGATCTGTGCGTCAAGTTCGGTCGCAGCGGCGGGCTGGAAGGTGAAGCGGAGCCCGACCGAACGCTCCCCCTCCGCCATCCCAGGAGCAACGAAGAGGTCGAAGAGCTCAGTGCTAACGGCGAGGGTCACGCACTCTCCTGCAAGCCCCACAAGATCACCAACAAGCACGTTCGCTGGCGCGGCGAGCGCAACGTCACGCTGCACGGGTGGGGTAGTTGGCGGGAGCGTCACCTGTTGCACGGCTGGTACGCCACTCGTCAGACCGCGCAGAGCGAACTCGGCGAGCAGGATGCGCGGTGCGTCACGCCACTCGGGCGCGGCCGGGTGCAGTTCGCCAACTAGCCCAGCGATCCCCTCCCCGCCGATACGCGCGGCACGACCCGGATGGAGCAGCAAGCTATCACCTGTTTGAGTCGGCAGATAGCGCGGCTCTACGCTTGCGATCGCCGCAACGGAGGCAATCGCTCGCTTCACCTCGTCAAGAGCCCAGATGCGCGTTACGGCGCCCGGTGCGGCGGCATCTATGTTGCCCCAGACGACTAGTGCGAGGCGCGTCCACTCCTGCGGTCCAGCCTCCCCTCCGCCGTAGCCGCGGCCAACCTCAAACAGTGCGCCACTCAGCGCGCCGTAGCGCAGGTTCGCCTCGGCGCGGTCAAGAAGGCTTGGCAGGAGTGAGCGGCGAAGACGATCGTGGTCGACAGAGAGCGGATTGGAGAGAATCAGTACCTCGGATACCGCCGCACCCTCACTCAATGCGAGCGCGCCGCTTACGAGTCCCACCGGCTCAGCGTGTCGCTCACTGATCGACTCTGCAACGAGCGCATGGGTAACGACTTCACTGAGACCGGCGGCGGCGAGATAAGAGCGCACACGATCACGCAGCGCCGTTGGCTGCGGCTGGTAGCCAGGGAGGTCGCGGCCTGGGAGCGTTGGGGGGATGCGATCGTAACCGTAGAGGCGCGCCACCTCTTCCGCGATGTCCGCCTCAAGCTCCAGGTCCCGGCGCCACGGCGGAATCACAGCAGAGAGCAGCTCCCCCTTCTCGCACGCAACGGTACGGTTGCGCGTGACCGGCACGCTCGCTGCGCGCTTCGCCGGTGTGCTCATGATGCTGATACCCGAGAGGAGCGTTGACTGCTCTGTGTCTGAAATATCAACTCCTATAAGTGCGCGAACTCTTGCCGGGCGGAAGGCGAGCTCGCGCGTCACGCCGATCGCCTTCGGATCACTGTCAAGCTGACCCTTCCGCACACTCCCGCCCGCCCATGCCGTGATCAGCACCGCCACCTGATCGGCAGCAACTGGGGCGAGATCAAGCTCCTGGCCGCGCTCAAAGCGGTGTGATGCCTCCGAGCGGAGGCCGTGGCGCTGTGCGCTGCGGCGGATGGACGCCGGCGCGAAGACCGCGCTCTCAATGATCACACTCTCCGTGCTACCACTCACCTCGCTGGAAGCACCACCCATCACCCCTGCGAGCGCAAGGGCGCCACGCTCATCGGCGACCACGAGATCGCTCACGTCAAGCGTCCGCTCAACATGGTCGAGCGTTGTAAGTCGCTCGCCACTCGTTGCGGTACGAATCCGAATCTCGCTCCCAACAGCGGCTCGGTCAAAGACGTGCGTCGGCTTTCCGAGCTCCAGCATGATGTAGTTCGTGGCATCCACAACGTTGGAGATGGAGCGGAGGCCCGCCGCCTTCAGCCGCATCTGTACCGCGTCCGGAGCGGCCCCCACCTTGACGCCATCCACCACTCGGAGCAGGACGCGTGGGGCAGCCTCAGCGTCGGCAACGACCAACCGCAGGCCGCTCGTTACAGGCTCGCCACTCTCATGCAGGAGACGGGCTCGATACGTGACCGGCGCGCCAGTGATCGCACCCACCTCGCGAGCCAGGCCGAGAAGCGAGAGGAGGTCACCGCGATTCGGCTTCACATCAACATCGATCACATCTTCGCCGAGGAAGTCGCTCATCGACATGCCGATCGGTGCCTTTGAATCTAGGATCAGGATCCCCTCACCGTCATCTGTTGCGTCAAGCTCCGCACCAGAGCAGAGCATCCCCTCTGAGGTGACGCCCATCTTCTCCGCGCGCTCAATCTTTCGGCCGTCCAACATCACAGCGCCAACAAGTGCCACGGGGACACGCTGACCTACCGCAATGTTGCGTGCGCCACAGACCACCTCAAGCACCTGCTCCTTGCCCACACGGACCTTGGTCAACAGGAGTCGATCCGCGCGCGGATGCGGAGCCACTTCCAGGAGTTCGCCTACGACCATCGTCTGCCAGGTGCTACCCCATCGCTCAAGGCCGCGCACCTCAAGGCCGCGCAGCATCAGCGCATCGGCAAGCTGCTCAGGGGTGAGCTGGACATCAACGAACTCGCGCAGCCAAGAGAGCAGAACTCTCATCGGAGGCCTCGCAACATGCGCAGATCGTTCTCCAGGAAGGCGCGTAGGTCCGGGATGCCGTGTCGGAGCATTGCAATACGCTCAACGCCAAGGCCAAAGGCGAACCCTTGGTGTGTCTCAGGATCGATCCCGCCGTTCTCCAAGACAATCGGATGCACCATCCCCGCGCCGAGGATCGTCATCCAACCGTCCTTCGATCCACCCCACGAGACGTCAACGGCAACGGAGGGCTCGGTAAACGGATAGTAGCCGGGTCGGAATCGTGTGCGCGCACTCGGCCCGAAGAGGCCGCGCGCAAGTTCATCAAGGATCCCCTTCAGGTCGGCGAGCGTTGTGCCGCGGTCCACGAGCAGTCCCTCTACTTGATGGAATTCAAAGCCGTGACTCGCATCCACCGCCTCATATCGGAAGCAGCGTCCGGGGAGGATGACGCGGATCGGCGGTTGCCCTGCACGCATCGCGCGGATCTGGCCGGGTGACGTGTGCGTGCGGAGGAGTCGTCCAGGCTCACGCAAGTAGAGCGTGTCCCAGAGATCGCGTGAGGGGTGATCCTCTGGGATGTTGAGGAGCTGGAAGTTGGTGACGTCATCCTCCACCTCTTGCCCTTCGGAGACGGTGAAGCCGAACGAGCCCATGATCTGCGCGATTGCCGCGATCGTCTCTGGGATCGGATGCAGCGATCCGAGTTGCGGGAGCGGCCCTGGCGTGGTGGCATCTACGCGCTCCGCCACAATCCGCGCCGTCAACTCCGCGGCACCAGCGGTGGCGCGTCGATCCGCAAGCGCCGCTTCAATCGCAGCGCGCACCTCATTCGCAAGGGAGCCAATCTTTGGACGATCTTGCGCGGAGAGTGAGCCGATGCCGCGAAGGAGGTCGGTCAGCACACCGCGCTTGCCGAGGAGTGAAGAGCCGAGATCTTCCAGTGCAGCGCTGCTGCTCGCAGCGCTGATCTTTGCAAGGGACTCAGTCTGGAGGGTGCGAAGCTGCTCTTCGAGTGCCGCGAGCTCCACGGCTCCGACCTACGCGCGTCAGGCGCGCTTCGCTACGTCCGCGACTGCAGTGAAGGCCGCAGCATCGCGAACGGCGAGGTCAGCCAACATCTTCCGGTCGATCGCAATGTTGTTGCGCTTCAAGCCGGCAATAAAGACGGAGTACGAGAGCCCATTCATTCGCGCTGCGGCATTCACGCGGTGGATCCAGAGTTCGCGCATCTGGCGCTTGCGCTGCTGCCGATCGCGCGTTGCATAGGCAAGGGCATGTAGCAGCGCTTCGCGCGCCGGGCGAATCAGCTTGGAACGAGTGCCGCGCCGACCGGAGGCGGCCTCAAGCAGACGCTTGTGGCGCTTGTGACCGGCAACTCCGCGCTTAACTCGTGCCATCTGCTACCCCTCTCCTAGCGCTCAGCCGCCGTACGGCAGCAGTCGCGAGATCTGATTGTGGTGAGTGCTCCCAAGAAGCGACTTCCCCGCATAACGGCGGATACGGCGCTGCGACTTGATCTCAAGGTGGTGACCGCGCCCCGCCATAACGCGGATCGGCTTTCCTGAGCCGGTGAAGCCGATACGCTTCTTGGCCCCCTTGTGCGTCTTCATCTTTGGCATGTCACTCCCCTTCGGGTGAACTGATGGCTGGTTCGGGTGTGGCTGGTTCGGGTAGCGTAGCGGAACTCCCAGCGGACGGCTCGCGACCCTTCAACTTGGGCAATGCTAGCAGTTGGATCGAGAGGAAGCGTCCTTCAAGGAGCGGGGGGCGCTCCAGCACCGACACGTCAGCGAGTCCCTCGGTCACCCTGAGCAGGATGCCCCGCCCGATCTCGGGATGGGTTGCCTCCCTCCCTCGGAACTTGACCGAGAACTTGACTCGGTCGCCGCCGGAAAGGAACTTATGAGCCTGACGGATCTTCGTCTGGAGGTCGGCCTCCCCAATCTTGGGGGTGCAGCGCAACTCCTTTAGGTCGACGGTCTTCTGACGCTTTCGGGAGTCCTTCTCCTTCTTCTGCAACTCATACTTGTACTGACCGTAGTTTAAGTACTTACAGACGGGAGGGGCGGAGGTCGGGGCGACCTCTACCAGGTCAAGCCCACGCTCCTGCGCCTGGCGGAGAGCTTCGTGAGTGGGGAGGACTCCCAGTTGGTTGCCGGCTTCATCAAGGACGCGCACCTGCGGCACGCGGATTTGAAGATTGATACGCAAGTCCTTAATCGGCTACACCCTCACGATCGTCTAAACCACTCCGCACGGAAACCTTCCATGGGAGCACTCATCGTAGCACCTCGGGGTGCGCGGGGCGCCACCTCATGAAGCGCCCCGTGAGGCGGCCTTCGCGGCGAGCGTCGCAGCGAGCGCCTCCCAGCTGGTGGCGGCCTCCTGCGTCCCGTCGCGCCAGCGGGGGGCGGCGCCACCCACTGCGATCTCCTTATCGCCCACCACGAGCATCAGTGGCACCTTCTGCTCCTGGGCGAGTCGAATCTTGTTCTGCATCCGGTTTGAGGAGTCGTCAATGCTGACGCGAATCCCAGCCGCCCGCAGGACCACCGCGCCCGCCTGGACCGCCTCAAGGTGGCGATCGGCAATCGGAATGATCACCACCTGCTCCGGCGCCAGCCAGAACGGAAAAGCGCCTGCGTAGTGCTCCACCAAGATGCCAATGAAGCGCTCGAGCGAACCGTAGATCGCGCGGTGGATCGCGATCGGTCGTACGCGCTCCCCCTTCTCATCAACATACTCAAGCTCAAAACGCTCAGGGAGCATTGCAAGGTCAACCTGGATCGTTGCCGTCTGCCACTCGCGACCGAGCGCATCGCGCACGATGATGTCGATCTTCGGTGCGTAGAACGCACCCTCACCCGCGCTGAGCCGCCACTTCGCGCCAGAGCGCTTCAACGCCGACTCAATCATCGCCTCTGCCTTCTCCCAAAGCTTCGGGTCGCCGAGCGCCTTTGCCGGCTTAGTGGAGAAGACCAGCTCAACGGGGAGGCCAAACCACCCGTACACGGTGGCGACCTCACCCAGGAGCGCATCGATCTCGCTCTCAATCTGATCTGGGCGCACGTAAATGTGTCCGTCATCCTGAGTGAAGTGACGCACGCGCGTCAGGCCGCTCAGCGTCCCTGAGAGTTCGTTCCGATGCAGGCGCCCATATTCAGCAAGACGGAGCGGCAGGTCGCGATAGCTTCGCGTTCGCGTCTTGTAGATGACGGTGCTCTCCGGGCAGTTCATCGGCTTCAGGCTGAACTGCTCCCCCTCCGATTCAATGATGAACATGTTCTCGCGATAAAGATCCCAGTGTCCAGACTGCTCCCAGAGCCGCTTGCTGACGATGATTGGCGTAGAGATCTCCTGATAGCCGCGCGCGTCTTGCAACTCGCGCATCACACCCTCCAGCGTGCGCCAGAGGAGCTGACCCTTGGGATGCCAGAAGGCGCTCCCCGGAGAGACGTCGTGGAAGGAGAAGAGGTCGAGCGCCACACCGAGCCGGCGATGATCGCGCTTCTTCATCTCTTCGCGGCGCCAGAGGAACCCGTCGAGCTCTTCTTGCGTATCCCATGCGGTTCCGTAGATGCGTTGCAACATTGGACGGTCGCTCTTGCCGCGCCAATAGGCACCCGCCACCGAGAGCAACTTGTACGGGCCGATCTTCCCCGTGCTCTCCACGTGCGGTCCGCGGCAGAGATCCTGGAACTCACCGTGCGTATAGGTGGTGACGCTCGGTACCGACCCTCCAGCCGCAGCAGCCTTCGCGGCGAGGTCATCCATGATCTCAATCTTGAATGTCTGATCCGCGTGGACGAGCTTCTGGCGCGCATCGTTGAACGTGTGTTCATCAAGTTTGAAGGTGTGATCTGCAGCGATGCTCTTCGCCATCTCGCCCTCAATCGCTGATAGGTCATCTGGCGTCAGTGGCTGGTCTAGAAGGAAGTCGTAATAGAAGCCGTCCGTGATCGCCGGGCCAATGCCGAGCTTCACTCCAGGGAAGAGGCGCATCACCGCCTCGGCCATCACATGCGCTGCGGAGTGACGCATGCGACCGAAGTGGTCGGCGGCACCAGCATCAAGGAGTTCGTCAGCAGAGCCCCGCGCGGGTGCGGCGAGAAGCTCCTCCTCGGGTGCCGCCTGGAGCGCTTCCTCAGCCATTCGTTCCCCTCCCTGCCTCCTCGGGGTGTGGTGGGCGGTACAGGACTCGAACCTGTGACCTCAGCCATGTCAAGGCTGCGCTCTAACCAACTGAGCTAACCGCCCGAAGAGGTTCAGGATAGCCGATACACTCCCCACTAATGAGTGCAGCGAGTGGCGACCCCTTTCCGCATCGCGCGGCCCCGAGCGCCCCGCTGATCGTCTCCGTCGGCGACCTCATCGACGAGATCGCCGTCCGGCTCACCGCGCCCTGGCGCCGTGGGAGCGATGCGGCGGCGCAGATCAGTCGCCGCCGCGGCGGGAGTGCCGCAAACGTGGCGGTCGCCGCCGTCGCCGCTGGCGGCCGCGCACGCTTCATCGGTGCAATCGGCAGTGACAGCACGGGTGACGCCCTTGAGTCGGCGCTCCGGACGGCGGGTGTGGAGCCGCTCCTGCAGCGCGCTGGCCGGAGCCCTTCCATCATCGTCATTGTGGAGCCTGACGGAGAGCGCACGATGCTCCCCGACCGCGGCGTCGCCACCAGCCTGCGCCACCCTGGCGCCACGGCACTTGATGGGGCCGCCTGGCTGCACGCACCCGCCTACTCGCTGATTGGTGAGCCACTTGCGCAGACCACGCTGACACTGCTCCACGATGCGGGTGCTCGTGGGATCGCCACCTCACTAGATGTCTCATCTATCGGCGCACTCGCCGCTTGGGGTCCAGACGAGAGTCGCATGCGCTTCGCGGCAAGTGGTGCGGCGCACCTTTTCGCCAATGAGGAGGAGGCGGAGTACCTGGACCTGCTCGCGCGCCCGATCCCAGGGATGACTCTCATTGTGAAGCGCGGTGCGGGCCTCGCCGAGGTGCGAGCGGATGATGGCAGCCTGCTGGCGGCGATCCCTGCGCCACACATTGACGGCTCCGTTGACTCCACGGGCGCTGGTGATGCGTTTGCCGGCGGCTTCGTCGTAGCGCGCGCGAGTGGCCGATCATGGGAGGATGCACTGCTAGCTGGGCACCACACGGCGGCAGAGCACCTGCGAAGACAGGAGGGGGTAACCGAGTGACGGTGAAGTGCTCACGCGAAGTTGCGGATGCGCTTGCGGCGGGACGCGCTGTGGTTGCGCTTGAGTCCACGATCACTTCGAGTCTCGGCCTCCCAGCACCGTACAATCGCGCCTGCCTTGACCGCGTCAACGCGGCGATTCGTGCCGAAGGTGCAATCCCGGCGCTGACGGGTCTCATTGATGGAGCGCTCGTTGCCGGCGTTGAGCCTGGCGAGGAGGAGCGGCTTCTCAACGCATCCACAAAGCTTGCTGAGCGCGACCTTCCCGTGGCAATGGCGCAGCGACTCAGCGCAGGTGTGACGACGGTCTCAGCAACTGTTGCGATCGCTCATCTCGTCGGCATCCGCCTCTTTGCCACAGGCGGCATTGGCGGCGTGCACCGCGGCGCGGAGCGTAGCTTTGACATCTCGTCGGACCTTGGGGCGATCGCGCGCCATCCGGTGGCGGTCGTGAGCGCCGGAGCCAAAGCCTTCCTCGACCTTGCGAAGACGCTCGAGGTACTCGAGACGCTCAGCGTCCCCGTGATCGGATACCAGACCAGCGACTTCCCCGCCTTCTGGAGCCGCAGCAGTGGGCTCACGCTCCCAGGCCGCGCGGAGAGCGCAGAGGAGATTGCGCAGATACTACGTGCCGCAGCGGCGATCGGTTGGATCGGTGGCGCGCTGATTGCGAATCCGATCCCCGCCACCGACGAGATCCCAGCGGCAGAGATCGCTTCAGCGATAGAGGCTGGGCTCGCAGCGGCGGCAGCAGAGGGCGTGACAGGTCCCGCTGCAACCCCTCGTATCCTTGCAGCGATCGCTACGGCAACCGCCTCGCGCTCAATCCCTGCGAATCTCGCGCTTGCCGAATCAAACGCACGACTTGCGGCAAAGATTGCCGTTGCACTCGCGGAGCGCCGCTAAACGGTTGGTGACGTCTCCGCCTGTCGAGGAGCACGAACGATTGAGAGGATCGCAAGAAGCGCGATGCTGATACCAACGCCGAGCAGCGTGTTCGTTGCGCCAAATGTATCGGCGATCGGTCCAATCGCAATGATTGGCACAAAGCTCCCAAGGCTCACGAGCATGTTCAGCACGCCAAAGACTCGACCACGCACCTCCGCAGGGAGCTCCTCCTGGAGGGCCGTCTGTGCCGGAATCGCAACCAGTCCGTAGGCTGCGCCAGCGAAGTAGGCGACAAAGATCACCGTAGCGAGCGCCGAAGCACCAGGACCGATCGGGAGGCCGCCGAGAGAGCTCGCACCATCTGAGATGGCGCGACTGATCGGCTCAGCGAGCGCAAGCAGCGCAAACCCAGCGCCAACCCCAAGAAGTCCCCCTTCAATCAGTCGGCGGCGTGGCACCCCCTTCCCCCAACTATTCAGCGCAAGAATCCCTGTCACCACACCGAGTCCGATTGGCAAGACGATCAGCCAGAAATCGCGCGCGGTGAGTCCGAGCGCATCGGCAACATACTCAGGGCCGAGCACGCCCATCAGGCCAACGACGCTCGCCGCGATTGAAAGGTAGATGAGCGACCAGCCGATCGATCCATGCGCACGGATGTAGCGAAGCCCCTCCACAAGCTCCGTGGTGGTGGTACGGGTGCTGCTCGTAGTGGACCCGATGAGGCTACCTGCATGCTTCGTTGGCGGTGCCGCCGGGAGCCCAATGCAGAGGATGCTAGCGATCAAGAAGAGGACAGCCACCAGCATGATGGCGGCTTCTGGTCCGGCAATGCGAACTACGGCAGGCCCCAGGAGTGCAAAGCCGAGTGCAAATGCAGCATTCAGCGTGAAGGTGAAGAGCCCGTTCGCTGAGTTGAGTTGATCGCGGCGAACGAGCAACGGAATCATCGCGAGTTCTGCGGGGGTGAAGAGCGTGGTCATGACGCTTGCAAAGATGTTCAACAGCAACACGATGCCGAGCGTCTCAACGCTTCCAAGCATCAGGAAGAAGGCGACCGCGCGCGTGAAGTTTGCCACGATCAGCACGTGGCGTTTGTCCAGCCGGTCAACCCAGACGCCAGAGATGGGCGAAAGGATGACGGCTGGGACGAGGAAGCTAAGGAAGAGGAGGCTCAACACGGAGGAGGAGCTGCTTCGCTCGGCAACGAGCACGGTGAGACCGTAGAGGACAACGTTGCCACCGATCTGGGTGAAGAGCTGGGCGATCCAGAGGCGCAGGAAGGCGCCGTTGCGGAGCACCCCAACGTCAGGGGGCTGCTGGAAATCGGGGATCTCCTTCTTGATCTGCGACTCGCTCACCCCTCCTCCTTCCCCCAAGTCAATGCTCCCCATCCACGATGCCCCGTTCATGGTGCCCCCGGCCGGAATCGAACCGACGACGCCCGCCTTAGGACGGCGGCGCTCTATCCACTGAGCTACGGGGGCTCGAAGAAGATGGTAGCCCAGCCCCGCGTGGGAGAATAGAAGGATGGAGAGTCAGCAGGTCACCCTCTACATGCGCCCCGAGTGCGAGCTCTGCGATGAGGCGCGCCAAACCCTGACGGATCTCCTCGCAAGCTCCACTCGTTCCATCACCCTCCGCGAGGTAAATATTGAGCAAGATCCAGCCCTACACCAGCGCCTCCTGGCGGAGATCCCCGCCATAGAGTGCGAGGGGGAACTGCTTCCGCACGCAACGAGCCGAATGCGGATTGAGCAGTTTCTGATGAGGAACGGGTGAGGCGTGTCTGAGATCAGCCTCCTGACGGCGCTCCTGGCAGGGATACTGAGCTTCCTCTCACCGTGCGTGTTGCCGCTCGTCCCTGCGTATCTTGGGCGAATGAGCGCGCTCGCGAAGGGTGAATCGGCAACGCTCCACACCCTCCTCTTCGTGACCGGATTTACACTCCTCTTCACGGTGCTCGGACTCGGTGCCGCATATGCGGGCGGTGCACTTGCCGGACTCCTTCCGGTCGTCCAGCTACCGCTCGGGATCGCCGTGATACTCGCCGGACTCCACCTTGCCGGCCTCATCCGCATCCCGATCCTTGATCGTAGCCAGGCGCCGCGCATATTCAGTGCCGCTGGCAGAACTGGGAGTCTTCTCCTCGGTGTCGCCTTCGCCGCGGCATGGACTCCGTGCATCGGCATTGTGCTCGGTTCGATCCTTGCGCTCGCCGCAACAGGGAGCAACTCGCTCGGTGCGGCCGCACTACTGATCACCTATAGCGTTGGACTCGGCCTCCCCTTCCTACTCCTCGGAGCTGTGGCAGAGCACCGCAAGGATCAACTTCCTGCTCTGCTCGCCCGGCTGCGGGCGAAGACGCGCAGTGCGGGACGCCTCGGTGGACTGCTCGTTGCGGCAATCGGAGTCGCCATCGCGCTTGGCCTTCTCCCAACCCTGGCGCGATACTTTCCAGGGATTCAAGGGATCTAGCCGTGGCGATGATCGGACCCTTCCCACGTCGCACCCTCCTCCGCATCGCTGCTGTGGCAGCCGCCACCGCGGTGCTGCTAGGACTCGCAAGCACGAACATCCCGACCAGTACGCTCAACGGCGTTGGCTTCACTTCGGACGGACGCTACGTCATAGACCCAGATGCGCGCGGCCCAATCATCGGGAGTACGTTCAACATCCCGAACGAGCAGCCCTTAGCCGGCGGTGGAGTGTACGGCGATCTGATCGCAGCGCGCGCCACCGCTGGGGTCCCACCACCGCGCCTGATCATCCTTGATCTCTTCGCCACCTGGTGTCCGCCATGTCAGCAGGAGACACCCACCCTTCGGTCGCTCGATCGCGCGTATCGAGCGGCGGGACTCTTGATCATCGGCATCTCTGTCCAAGAGTTGCCACAGACGGTGCGCAGCTACGCTGACCGATACAACCTTGAGTATCCGATCCTGCTCGATGTGGATGGATCACTCTTCCGCGCAGCAACTGCGGGAGGACTCCCCACAAAGATCCTGCTCGATGCGGAGGGTCGCGTGCTTGCCGTCCTCCCCCGTCCGTTCACGCCAGAGGACGGTGCAAACCTGATTGAGCCGCTCCTTAACGCCCCGTAAATCTACTCGGCAACAAAACGGTAGCGCTCACGATCGGCAAGGAGTCGTCCGACTGGCGCCTCAAGTTCGTGACTCTGCACCACCAGCCACTCCGCCTCGGCCGCCTCGGCGAAGATTGATGTCTTGGCGTCAACAGATACCCAGGCGGCGTCATCAAAGGCGGTGACCCAGCGAGGGTTCGCCTGCCACGGCCGCATGAAGAGATCGCCGAGGAAGAGCAGCGTTCGCTCACTCCCGCGAATGATCGTCGCCTGCGAACCGGGAGTGTGCCCTCCGAGGAGCCGCAGCTCAACCTCTGGGAGAAGTTGGCGTTCGTGACTGAACGCTTCGGGCGGAGAGGCCGTGAACAGCGCATGCAGGAGCGGTGCGTCATAGGCGGCGCGCGCTCGAGCGGAACGACTCGCCACGGCATCAAGTTCCGCTTGCGGTGCAACGATCGTGGCGCGCGGGAACGCCGCCGTACCGCTCGCGGTCACGAGACCGCCAGCATGGTCACGGTGGAGATGACTCGGCACCAGATAGCGCAGCGCATCGGGATCTTGGCCGGCGGCGATCAGTGCCTCACGTGCACTGACTGACTGCACCTCGTCATCAGACCGGCTCGTCCCAGCAGGGAGCATCCCCGTCTCAAGGAGCAGAGCGCCGCTCGGCGTCCGCACATGCAGAATGTTGAGCGACTGCAAGAGTCGTGCCTGGAGATCAAGTTCACGATGAACGAGTGGCTCCCAGGTGGTGCGAGGCACTGGGCCGAAGATCGCCCCCGCATCGCTCCGGAACGTACCGATCTGCAATAGGTCCACGCTGACGCCTCCGAGCTCGATCCTCCGTGCTGGGCGCACCCCTCCCTCCTCTCGGTTCAGCATCTCCTACGGGCGCTTCGTTTCACGCCGCGTGTCGTCAAAGTCAACGTGGATCGCAGAGGCGGTCGGCTCGGTCTGCCCCTGATAGCGACTGCGCAACTCCTTGCTTCCGTACGGTTGGTCAACCGCACTCGACATGCGATGGAAGGAGATCTGGCCAATCTTCATCCCCGGATAGAGCGCAATCGGGAGTCGCGCCACGTTGCCGAGCTCGAGGGTCAGATTTCCGTTCCAACCGGGATCAACGTAGCCAGCGGTGGAGTGAATCAGGAGTCCGAGACGACCGAGGGATGACTTTCCATCAAGTCGACCGAGCAGGGTGCGACCAACACTGATGCGCTCGAGCGTCTGGCCGAGTACGAACTCACCTGGGTGCAGCATGAATCGCTCCCCCTCGGCAACCACCTCAAGATCGGTGAGTCCAGGCTGATCCGCGCGCGGATCAATGTAGCCGTAACGGTTGTTGCGGAAGACACGAAACGTTCGGTCAAGGTGAAGATCGATTGAGGCTGGCTGCACATCACGATCGTCAAAAGGCTCCACCGCAATCTCGCCAGTGACGAGTGCGGCGCGCAGGTCGCGGTCAGAGAGGACGCTCATGCCTCGCTCTCCACAGATGGACGGCGTCGTCGCTTCCCGCCGCCTGCCCCCTTCTCCTCAAGCAGCGCGTCAACCTCGCGCTTCAGCGTGGCGAGATCCTCAAAGGACTGATAGACGCTCGCAAATCGGATGTATCCGATCTGGTCGACCTCACGCAGCGCCGCCATTGCGAGCGCGCCGATGTGAGCGGTGGAGATCTCCGTCACGCCGGTGGCGCGAACCTGTGCCTCAATCGCCTCCATGGCGCGCTCTGGCGCGTCAACGGGGACGGGGCGACGCGCCAGCGCCGTGCGTAGTCCTTCAAGCAGCTTGTGCGGGTCGTACTCCTCACGCAGGCCAGAGCGCTTCACGACGTAGAGTCGGGCGAGCTCGGCGCGCTCATAGGTCGTCACGCGAGTGCCGCAGATACGACAGGAACGGCGGCGCCGAATAACGCTCCCCTCATCCAGGTCGCGTGAGTCCACCACCCGCGTGTCAGGCTCCTTACAGGTCGGACAGCGCACCGCACCTCCTCATCTCTCCCACCCGTTGTGGGGGTACGGCGAGTCTACACACGCCCTAGAGGCGGTGAGTAGCCCGTCCAGCATCCCGCAGTCCGAAGCCTAGCGTCCCGCGCGTGGAGTCCGAAGGGTCAGCCGTGGTCGACGGGCCCGGCGATCGTCTCGCAGGCGTGCTCCAAGACGGGGAGCAGGATCGCGAGGCCATCGCGTACGGCGCCGCTCCCGCCCGGCATGTTGACGATAAGGCTGCCACGCAACACTCCGGCAACACCGCGCGAGAGGATCGCCGCCGGCGTTTGCGAGCGACCCAGCATGCGAATCGCCTCCGGGATCCCAGGGATCTCACGCTCAAGGAGTGGGCGTGTGGCATCGGGCGTCACATCGCGCGGGGTCAGGCCGGTGCCGCCAGTCGTCAAGATGACGTGCACGCTCCCCGCGCGCTCACTTAAGAGTGCGGCAATCTGATCCCGCTCATCGGGAACCAATGCACGCGAGACCGCCCAGCCGTGAGCTTCCATTGCCGCTGCGGCGAGTGTCCCCGAGCGATCTTCGCGTGTCCCTGCGGACACCGAGTCGCTGACCGTAACGATGAGCACACTTCGCTTCTCCTCAGCCATCTCGCCTCCACTCGCCACTCTTCCCACCAGACTTCTCCAGGAGGCGGGTTGGGCCAATCGTTGCGCCGCGGTCGAGCGCCTTGATCATGTCGTAGACGGTCAACGCGGCGACCGATGCGGCGGTGAGCGCCTCCATCTCCACTCCCGTCTGACCGCTGCAGTGAACCTCAGCACGGATGGTGACTGCCCCAGCGGCGTGATCAGCGGTGCAGCGCACCTCAACAAACGAAAGTTGTAGCGGATGACAGAGTGGGATCAGTTCCGCCGTTCGCTTCGCCGCCTGCACGCCGGCGAGCTCTGCCGTACTGAGCACCGCACCCTTCGGTGCTGCGCCACGCGCAATCAGATCAAGTACCTCTGCGGCGATGAGCACGCGGCTCTCCGCAACGGCACGCCGATCGGTTACCAGCTTACTCCCAACATCGACCATCGCGGCACGACCATCGGCGCCAACGTGAGTAAGGCGTTGCTCTTCCATGCGCTGATCCTAGCCGCTCGCCGATCAGATCCGGCGCGCCGCGCGCGGAAGTGGATGTAGTTCGATCGTTGAACCCGCCGCGAGCTCGCCGATCGCTTCAGGGACCACACCGAGATAGTCGGTCTCAGCGAGGACTGACGCCTGGTGACTCCCCTGCCCGCCGGCGAGACGCACGCGCAGGCGCCCCACATCGTCACGAAGGGGTTCACCGTCTGCGCTCCGCATCGCCGCCAGGCGTAGGAAGGAGCGCCGACCGACAGGGCTCTGCACCGTCGTCTCCATCACGCCCACCTCCGAGATACCGTACGGCGCCCGACCGCTGAGGGCACGGAGCAGCGGCAAGAGGATCTCCACGCCAATGACGAATGCGCTGACCGGGTTCCCAGGGATGCCGAGCGCCCAGGCCGCGCCTCGCTCACCTGCACGGCGCTGGCCGAGCAGGATCGGCTTCCCAGGCTGGATCGCCAGGCGCCAGACCAAGATATCAAAGCAACCTTCCAGCGCTGCCCCCACGTGATCGTGCGCGCCGACGCTCACTCCACCAGTCGTCACCAACACGTCGCACTCCGCCGCCAACCGCTCAACAGCTGCTCGTGTTGCCGCTGCATCATCGCTAACGCGCGCTCGAGCAACGAGTTCGCCCCCCTCACTGAGGACGAATGCAGCGAGCGCCGGTCCGTTGCTATCACGAACTCCACCCGCTGACGCTGCGGCGGAGAGTTCGTCACCACTGGTTAAGATCGCGACGCGCGGACGCTGCACCAACTCAAGGTGATCAACGCCACTCGTAAAGATGGCCGACAGCAGTGCCGCATCAATGAGCGAACCGGCGGGCGCCAACTCATCTCCAGCATGCAGATCTTCGCCACGACGCCGGATGTGCGCTCCAGGTTGTGAAGGGGCTGTGAACCAGACCCGCTCTGGAAGTTCGCCAGGGACGCGCTCAAGGAGCGCCCCGCCGTCTCTCGGGTTTGTGAGGCTACTTCGCTCCACTGGGATGACCGCATCGGCGCCTGGCGGAATCGTCGCCCCTGTTGCAACCCTTCGACATTCACCCTTGCCGAGCAGCGTTGCGGGGACGTGCGCACCAGCTGCGGAGTCACCAACGCAACGAAGCACGCATGGCCGATCAGCGCTCGCCACCTCAAGGTCGGCAGAGCGCACCGCCCAGCCATCCATTGCCGATACGTCACTCGACGGATGATCTACCTCCGCGCGGAGCGGTGCGGCGAGTGTTCTTCCGATCAGCGCGCCCACCGCCTCATCCTCAACGGCGACACGTTCAGGTGTGAGCTGTACGACGCGTGCTAGTAAGCGAGCGAGGAGATCGTCAATCCGCTCGAGTGGCTTCTCTGTGCGTCCCATCGCCGCCAGCTCTCAAGCAGGATCAGCGACGCAGCTGCATCCGAGCGGACCAGCAGTTGATCCAATGATTGCGGCAGGGCAAAAGAGGCCCACCTATCGACCTCGCCGGCGAGCCAACCTGTATCCCAACAGTGCGGTGAGGATCAACGTGCTGCTGAATGCAACGGAGGCGAACACCCAGAAGTTGATTGGGTAGAGTTGTACGAGACGATCCGTTGCCGGGTTGAACGCCCATGTGCCGGCGGGGAAGAGCAGCTGATGCACAGCGGTAAATGTGGCGTCAAAAGCAAAGGTAAACGCTCCAGCCACAAATACAGCGCCAACTCCAAGGAGCAGCGCGCCATCGCGAAGAGCGGCAAAGAACCAGGGGCGCTTGCGAACATAGAGGAGAGCCAGCAGCAAGGCCCCGCCGAGGCCGACACTAAGCAGCATGCGGAAGAGTGCACCAACATCGACCAGATGCGAGCGCTCCGTATCGCTCAAGAGTGGCTCCCCACCAAGGAGCACGCCGAAATCACCACTGAAGAGAAGGTCGCGCACGAGCGCGTCAGACAGTGAATATGCAACGTGCGGTTCAACGGAGAGGCGAACCGCTGAGCCAGCAGCGTCAATGAGACGATGCACGACGGGCGGAGCAAGGAAGAGGAGCAGCGCGAGCGCAACGAACGCGGCGAGCGTGACGGCGGCAAGAAAAAGTCGCCGCACCAGGCGGCGGGGTCGGCTCACGCGTCTACGAGGAGGCGGCCCTGCTCCCACCACGAGCGCAGTGAGAGCGGATCGGGTGCCACACGTCCCAGCAGGAGCGTGGCCCGCAAGACTGCCGCCTGAAACTCTTCCCACTCACTCTCTGCAACTGATCGAATCCCCACATATCCAGCGGCGGCGAGTAACTCGTGCTCCTTCGGTCCGAAGAAGGCGAGGTTCAGCAGCAGCGCTTCGTCGCGCCACTCATCCACGTCAGCCGCCGTTGCGTCGGTCTGGTCGGCGAGCGTGCGGCGCCTGGTTGGGGTCTCCGTGCGCTCCAAGAGGAGGCCCGTGGTGAAGATGCCGTGTGCCCCAAGCTGGGCCAGGTGTACCGGCTCAACGCGAGTCAACTCCGTAACTGCAGGCATGTCCACCCCCTTTCTTCAACCATGAGGGTAGCGTCTACGCACACCACGCGTGGCAGTCCGCCTTTGTTACAGATCACCTGTAACATTTCTGCACATCCCGAAATCCTAACCAAAATAAAGAGGGAAGCCGGATGGCAGTAACGCTCTCGGCCACAAAGGAATCGGCCCAGTCCGTGCGTATCCAACCGGGCCGCTCAGCAGACGGGGACGTGCTACTGCACCGCCACGGGGACATCACTGGTGGACGGGTAATTGCCGTCACCGAGTTGGCCGTCGCCGTTCTCACCCCAGCAGAGGGCGGCACCGCGCGTCGTACGGGCGCAGGTGTGGTAACCGCCGGCGCTGATGCTCGCGAAGCGGCGGCCGCCTATGACCGCCTCGGGGATATCACTATCGGTACCCCCATTGCCGTCACCGAGTTGGCCGGGGTCGTTGTAGCCCCAGCAGTAGGCGACACCGCGCTTCGTCAGTGCGCAAGTGTGGAGTTCACCAGCGCTAATGCTCGCGAAGCGGCGGCCGCCCACGACCGCCACGGGGATCTCACTATCGGTGTCATCATTTCCATCACCGAGTTGGCCGTCACCGTTGTAGCCCCAGCAGTAGGCGACACCGCGCGTCGTGACGGCGCAGGTGTGCCAGTTGCCCGCGCCGATGCTCGCGAAGCGGCGGCCGCCTACGACCGCCACGGGGGTATCGCTATCGGTGGGGGCATCCCCGTCGCCGAGTTGGCCGAAGTTGTTGCGGCCCCAGCAGTAGGCGGCCCCACGCGTCGTGAGGGCGCAGGTGTGGTAGTAGCCGCCGTCGATGCTCTTGAAGCGCAGACCGCCCGCTACCGCCACGGGGGTGCTTCGATTGTTATCATCGCCATCACCGAGTTGGCCGCTGCCGCCGCTGCCCCAGCAGTAGGCGGCACCTGAGCTGGTGATGGCGCAGGAGTGGTAGTAGCCGGTGTTGATGCTCGCGAAGCGCAGGCTGCCCGCTACCGCCACGGGGGTGCTTCGACTTTTATCATCGCCATCACCGAGTTGGCCGCTGCTGCCGCTGCCCCAGCAGTAGGCGGCACCGCGCGTCGTAATGGCGCAGGTGTGGTAATCGCCGACGCTGATGCTCGCGAAGCGGCGACCGCCTACGACCGCCACGGGGACATCACTATCGGTGGGGGCATCCCCGTTACCGAGTTGACCCAAGTTGTCGTTGCCCCAGCAGTAGGCGGCACCGCGGCTGGTGAGGGCGCAAGTGTGAGAGTAGCCCGCAGAGATCGCAACGTACTTGTTGCCTGCCGCGGTCGCGGGTGCGGCTGCCAAGAAGGAGACGGCGAGGAGGCCGGCAATGAGCAGGCTGCTCCCCGTGCGCCACATACGGAGCTGGTGTCGCTTCGTGTCGTGCATTTGATTGTGCCCTCCATCTGTGCCGCCCCGACGAGGCGTCTGGTGGGAGTGTACCGAACCCCCCCCGAATGCAAGGGGAGTAAGCGGGCAGCGACGCCCACTGCAGCAAGGGCCGGTGGGATCCAAGCGGAGTAGCCCTGCAGGAGCCAGATCCGTGCGGGAAACTTCGAGCGAGTATCTGGTCGGAGCGACAGGATTCGAACCTGCGACCTCTTGCACCCCATGCAAGCGCGCTACCAAGCTGCGCTACGCTCCGATCGGTTCGCGAGATCTCATTCTAGCAGTGCCACAGCGCATGCTTGCTCAGTGCCACTCCTCGGTCGGCGCACGGCCAAGGAGCCCTTGCGCGAGTCGCTCAATTGAGACGCCGTGCTCAAGCGCCGCAACCACCGCCGCGGTAATCGGCAGTTCCACACCGAGCGAAGATGCAATGCGGAGTGCGCCGTGGGCTGACGGGATCCCTTCTACAGTTGCGCCAATCTTCTTCACCGCGTCATCCACCGACATCCCAGAGGCGAGCAGCTCGCCAAGTCGTGCGTTGCGGGACCCAGTGTTCGAGGCGGTGAGTACAAGGTCGCCGACGCCGGCGAGTCCGAAGGCACTCTCCGCACGACCGCCGCACGCCTCTGCAAGGCGCGCCATCTCCGCAACGCCACGTGAGAGGAGGGCTGCGGTGGCGTTCTCGCCGTAGCCGAGCGCGCGCACGCCGCTCACCGCGATCGCCAGCACATTTTTCAGCGCACCAGAGATCTCCACGCCGATCGGGTCATCGCTCAGATAGATCCGAAAGCTCGGCCGTGCCAGCAGGGTAAGCACCTCATCACGATCGTTCGCTGTTGATGCCAGTACCGCGGCGGCGGGCTTCCCCGCCGCGATCTCGCTCGCAAGATTCGGCCCTGAGAGCACATAGAGCGACTGCGAGCTCACCCCCGCAGCGGCGGCAGATTGCGAGACGCGCTCCCCCTCTCGGCTGAGCCCCTTGGAGGCGAGCACGACCCTCGCACTCCCAGTACCGGCGCGTAACATGGCATCACGGACCGCGTCGGAGGGGACGGCAACAACAAGTAGGTCGTCGGCACTGAGTGGAGCGAGCTCCTCTTGTGCGGACCGGACACGCACCCGCTCTGGCAGCGTGATGCCGGCGAGGCGTCGCGGATTCGTGCGGCTCGACTCCATCTGTGCGGCGGCGTCGGCGGTGCGGGCGATCAACTCAATCTGGGGCAGGAGCAGTTGCTCTTGTGGATGGGCCCAGAGTGCGGCGAGCGCCGTCCCCCACGCCCCTGCGCCGAGGATACGGATGATCACGAACGTCCCGCCGTCCGCCCACCACTGCGCCCACGTTCATGCCCCTCCTCCGCCGATCGCTCACGGACGACCACGCGGATCGGCGTCCCCATGAGGGGGTAGCGATCGCGAATCCGATTCTCCAGGAAACGCTGCCAACTGAAGTGAACCTGTGCCGCATTTCGGGCGAAGAGGACAAACGTGGGGGGAGGTGTGGCCGCCTGCGCCGCATAGAGGATCTTCGGTCGCTTGCTACCGCTGTGCGCGGGCTCCTGACGCGCGACCGCCTCCGCTACCAGTCGGTTGAGCGCACCCGTTGGGATGCGCAACTTGCGCGCATCGGCGGCGGCAATCGCGGCATCAAGGACCTTCGTTGCGCGAAGCCCAGTGAGTGCTGAGATGGACAGGATCGGCGCAAAATCCAAGAACGGTGCCTGGCGTCGAATCAGCCCCATTGCAGTATCAAAGGTGAAGCCGTCCTTCTCCACCAGGTCCCACTTATTCATCACGATCACGAGCCCCTTCCCCGCCTCAATGACTGAGCCTGCAACATGAAGATCCTGTGCCTGCAGACCAATGGATGCGTCAATGATCAGCAGTGCAACATCCGCACGATCAAGGGCGCGCACTGAGCGCACCGTTGCGTACTTCTCTGCCACGGGACCTGAGGCGATCCTGCCACGGCGCTTGATCCCCGCCGTATCCACGAGCGTCATGTGTCGGCCCGCATGCTCTATCTGGTCATCAATCGCATCACGAGTCGTTCCTGGGATTTCACTCACCACCGTCCGCTCCTCGCCAAGAAGCTGATTCAGGAGACTCGACTTCCCAACGTTCGGGCGACCAACGATCGCAACGGTCACCTCTCCCTCACGGGTCGGCAGGCCCGTCTCTGGAGGGAGTCCTCGGAGACTCTCAATCAAGACGTCAAGGAGGTCTCCAGATCCGATCCCATGCTGCGCGCTCACCGGATAGATTGCATCAAACCCGAGCCCAGCAAACTCATGCGCAGCGCGTTCTCGCTCAATGTTGTCCGCCTTATTCGCCACAAGGAGGATCGGCTTTCCGCTCTTCCGCAGTAGTTGCGCCACCTCGGCGTCGCCAGGGTTCGGCCCAGTCGCCGCATCAACCACCAGGATGATCAGATCGGCGTTGCTGATCGCAATCCTCACCTGGTCCTGCACGGCAACATCGATCACGTCCCCCCGTGTCGGCTGCATGCCACCGGTGTCAACGAGTCGAAAGCGAAAGCCGTTCCACTCCGCAACGGAGATCAGCCGGTCCCGGGTGGTGCCGGCGCGATCCTCAACGACCGCGCGTCGCTCACCAACAAAGCGATTGAAGAGGGTGCTCTTCCCCACATTTGGACGACCAACAATCGCAACCAGCGGGAGGCGCTCCTGAAGGCTCTCCTCGCCCTCCTGTTGCCGGCGGCTCATCCCGCGCTCGGATCTTGGATGGAGGTTGTTCTGTACTGCGGAGTTGCGGCCGATGCGAGTGCCTCGTGCGCGATCTCTGTGGCCCGCGCCTTCACGGCATCAGTCCCAGCAAGTTCGGCGATCCGTTCCGCAACGCGCTCAAGGTCTTCAATCGGTGTGCTTGTTCCGCCTGTCACGCCCACTCGAACAGCCCCGTCGAACGCTGAAGGATCACGCAGTTCGCTTGCCGATTCAATCTGTATCGCCCGTTTACCACTGATCTCGCAGAGGCGCGTCAGCTCCTTCGTGTTCGCGCTCCTACTTCCGCCGACCACGACCATCATGTCCACCTCGCGAGCCGCCTCCATGGTGTCTTCCTGTCGCCGGATCGTGACTGGGCAGACCGTGTTCAGCACCTTGAGCTCGTGACAGCGCGAGACTAGATAC
>JBCLDV010000014.1:0-26032 GCA_038914275.1 Candidatus Limnocylindrus sp. | reverse complement strand
TGCGCGTGACGGGCAACCGGCGGTTTGCGAGCATCACCGCCGGCGACGAGCACACCTGCGCCCTCACCAGCCGTGGCAGCGCCTACTGCTGGGGTGCTAACTACTCCGGCCAGCTCGGCACGGGGGATGTCATCGACACCGACGAACCGGTGCGCGTGACGGGCAACCTGAAGTTTGCGAGCCTCACCGCCGGCGACTCACACACCTGCGCCCTCACCAGCCGCGGTGCCGCCTACTGTTGGGGCGCTAACTGGGCCGGCCAACTCGGCAATGGGGATGGCGGCGTCGACACGGACGAACCGGTGCTCGTGCAGTAGCTTCGTTCGCGCAACTTCAGACGGCCCAGTCCGCTCGATGCGGGCTGGGCCGTCTGCTTCATTAGGCGGCACGCCGCGCGGGCCCGCTGCGACGTAACATGTTGAACCGCATACGCTCCAGCGCGTCGTCGCCGTTGGGTGACTTGTTGGGTAGGTTGGGTAAAAAATCGTCCCAGACTGTTGTTTCCGTGCTCAGATCAGGTCAAAATCACGACTATTGCTGTTTACGAAACAGCTGCTCTACCACTGAGCTACATCGGCGCAGGAAGGGGAGTGTAGCGGAGGCGAGAGCCACCGCTCGCCGCCGCCGGTCCGTTTCGTCCCGCCTCGTGCGGGCCAGGCGGGCTGGCTTTAGGTGCCGTGCTGCTTGGACCCACTGCGCGGCGTGCCGTTGGCTTGATGCACTTCATGAGTTTGGGGCCTCATCGATGCTATAAGTGACGGTGGGTTAGCTGCCGTAGCAGCCCTCCTGCCCCACCTGGGGTTGGGCAGGATATAGAGGAGATTGACGATGAAGTTCATCACGCTCAAGCTGTTCAGGGTTGGCGCCATCGCCTTGGCGTTCGCCCTCTCGTTCTCAGGTGCCGCACCCGCGAGTGCCGCCAGTAATAAATATGTCGCGATCGCTGCGGGCTACGAGCACACCTGCGCCCTCACCAGCCGCGGCGCCGTCTACTGCTGGGGTGACAACGACGAGGGCCAACTCGGTGACGGCACGATCGTCGATAAAGATGAACCGGTGCGCGTGGTTGGCAGCCTCAAGTTCAAGAGCATCACCGCGGGCGAGGAGTACACCTGTGCCCTCACCAGCCGCGGTGTCGCCTACTGCTGGGGCTACAACAGCACCGGCCAACTCGGTAACGGCACGGAAGAGTGGAGTGATGTACCGGTGCGCGTGGTCGGCAACCTCAAGTTCAAGAGCATTGCGACTGGTGGGTATCACACCTGCGCCCTCACCACGCGCGGCGCCGCCTACTGCTGGGGTGACAACGACGACGGCCGACTCGGTGACGGCACGACCGTCGATAAAGATGAACCGGTGCCTGTGGTTGGCAGCCTCAAGTTCGCGAGCATCACCGCGGGCGAGTATCACACTTGTGCCGCCACCAGTCGCGGTGTCGCCTACTGCTGGGGCGACAACGGAAGGGGCCAACTCGGTGACGGCAATGAAAATACCAATAGCAATGTACCGTCGCTCGTTGCCGGCAACCTGAAGTTTGCGAGTCTCGCAGGCACCCAATCGGCAACCTGTGCCCTCACCAGCCGCGGTGTCGCCTACTGCTGGGGTGACAACGGGGAGGGCACCTTCGGCGATGGTAGTTATGGCGGATCCGCAACGCCGACGCTGGCCTTTGGCGGCATGAGGGCGGCATCACTGATGATGCTTGGCGGTGGCGACCCAAGGGGCATGTGCTTCATCACCGCGCGCGGTAGGGCCTATTGCGCGGGTTATAACAGGGGCAGCTTCTACAGCGTGCTCGGCGCTGGGTCGGCTGCGACGGTGAATAAATACAACACGCCGCAGGTCGTCGCCGGCTCGCAGCGTTGGGCGGCGATCACCATGAACGACGCCCACGGTTGCGGGATCACCACGCGTGGTGTCGCCTACTGCTGGGGCGACAACGGAAGGGGCCAACTCGGCACCGGTGACTTTGAGGACACCTTCGGGCCCGTGCGCGTGCAGTAGTTTCGTTCGCTCAGCCTCGATCGACCCGGTCCGCGCTGTGCGGGCTGGGTCGATTGCGTTTTAGGCAGTGTGCGCTTTGGCCCGCTGCGCGGCGTGCCGTTGGCTTGATGCACTTCATGCGTTGTTTGGGACCTCACCGCTGCCATAAGTGAATGTTGGCAAAACGCCTTTAACTGCTTCAAATATCTGAGATGAAACTACCTCTCAGCAACGCGGCCTTGGCGGCTCGGGGATTAGGGCAGCAGTTGGTAGAGCAAAAGTCTGTCCAAGGACCGAGGCTTGAGAGAGTTCGTCTCTGCTCTCTCGGAAGGTCCAACAAGCGCTCGTTCTAGGCGGGATCTCTTTTAGGCGCTAGCTCTTGCCGAGTCAGCTCCACCCCGTACACTTCGCTCCTGATGCGATACGCCGCCACGCTCCTGCTCGCCATCTCCTTAGCCGGCTGTGCTGCTGCGCCCCCAGCCCCTTCCGCTCTGCTTGCCCCGTCGGAGACGGCCAGCGAGCCGGCACCGAGTCCCACCACGACCGCCACAACCCGGGCGATCATCCTGGTCGGTGGCTTCTTTAGCCCACTCAACGATCTCGCCTCAAAGGATCTTGCCCAGATCGGCAGAGACGATGGTCTGATCAGCGAGCTGCTGGTCCTCGAGTCGGAGCGCCAGGCGATCGCCAGGGCACTTGGCCTGCCGGTGACCGCGCTGCGTGGGGTCGAAGATCAGGCCACCCTACGCGCCGAGCTGCTCGCCGATCCGCGCCGTGTCGCGGCACTCCCAGCCGAACGGATCGAGCCGGCGCTCCATGAGATCTCATGGCAGGGGATGCAGCTGACCGGTGTTGCCCGCATACGCAGCCTCGCGGACTGGCCGCTTCAGGCGGAGCTTCCGTTCGCCGCAGGAGAGGTGCCGTATGATCCGAGCGCCGCCTGGACACTAGTTGCCGCCGGCGATCTGCTTCTGGACCGCGGTGTCGCTTATCGAATTCGTCAAGAGAACGGAGACAGCGACTACCCCTTCGACGGCGGGTCGGCACGGGTGACCGGGATTGGCTGCTGTGGGCGCTTCGGTGGTCGGGTGGCGCGGACCGAACGAGCCGGTGAGGCCGGGAGCGTCCGGGCGCTGCTCACGGGGGCGGATCTAACCATCGCCAACCTGGAGTCACCGACCCCGATCAAGTGGGTCTATCACAACAGTGGGACACGCTTCACCGGCAACCCGGCGCTGCTTGAAGGCGTCGCTCGGAGCGGGATCGACTGGCTGAGCCTGGCCAATAACCACATCGGTGATGGTGGCCCAGCCGGGATCCTTGAGACGATCGGGGCCCTGGAGGCGAACGGGCTGGGGTACGGCGGAGCAGGTCGAGACCTTGCCGCCGCGAGTCAGCCCTGGCTGCGGAAGGTTGGCGGGATCACGATCGCGATCATCTCCGTCGATGCGGTCGCCAGCTACTATCACGCGACCTCCAAGCGGCCCGGTTCAGCGCCGTTCACGAAAGGGGCCATCGCTCGTTCAGTCCTTGACGCACGCAATCTCGGCGCCGATTATGTGATCGTCTTCCCACATTGGGGCGTTGAGTTCCAGGCGCGGCCGACCGCGGCCCAGCGACGCTTAGCCGAAGCGGCGATCAGCGCCGGTGCCGATCTAATCCTTGGCGGTCACTCTCACTGGGCGAGCGGTGTTGAGGTGATCGGCGGAAAGCCGGTCTTCTACGGGATGGGCAACTTCGTCTTCGATCAGAACTGGTCGGTGGAGACCGCCCAGGGCCTGATCATCGAGTTGACCTTTCTTGGTGCCCGCCTGATCGCTATCGGACTCCACCCGACGGAGATCTTGGAGCAGGCACAGCCGAACCTGCTGGTGGGGGAGTGGCGTGATCGAGTCTTGCGACGGATGGAGGGCGGCTCACGCGGCCTAGCCGGATGGTGAACCGAGCGAGCGGATCGGCATTTCGCCCAGAGCTTGAGGGGCTGCGTGGGCTGGCGATCCTGCTAGTCGCTGTCGCCCACGCCGTCGATCCCTCACCGCTGCTGCCGCTCTGGATCACTGCGGTCGAGATGGGCGAGCTGAACACGGCCCATGTGGCTCAAGGCACTACTGTTCACTGATGCAAGGCGGTTGGTGGAAGAGTCCGATCCTACAGTCAGTAGTGCCTGTTATTGATGGCGCCCGGCACGTGCAGCTTGATCTCACCGAGGTCGAGCGTGTGGCGACGTGGATGGCAGCTGAGGAGTGGGCCCCGCTCGATGCGCCGGCGCCAGCCAATGCCAACCCATTCTCCATTGGTGATGACCTCAACCAGAACGTCGACCTGATCATGCTTGCAAACAGTATTGACTTCGCCTTTACCGATTTCACCACGTTACAAAAGTTTGAGGTTGACTACATCGGGTCGCGCTGGTCGGATAGCGAGGCGATGGGCGCCTGCCTTCATCGCGCGATTCTCGCTGGTGAACCGATCCTTGATGGCGCGTGGGCGGCGAGCGTCAACCGCGCGGGGCTCGAGCGACTCTTCCGCGCCGAGATGGAGATGCCGATGCTCGACGAGCGCGTCGCCGTGCTGAACGAGGTCGGTGGCGTCTTGGTCGACTCGTACCAGGGGCGCTGGCACACATGGATCGCCTCGTGTGCGCCGGCACTCTTTGCCAGCGGCGATGGACTACTTGAGCGCATGGAGGCTGAGTTCCCACGCTTCCGCGACGCGAGCGCCTGGCACGGACACACGGTGAAGTTCCAGAAGCTGCCGCAGCTCGGACTCTGGATCGCCCATCGCGCCCTCACCGCCGCCGGCCGCCCACTCGTGCGCGACTCAGAGATGTTCACCGCTTTCGCCGACTACATCGTCCCGCTTGCGCTCAACGTGATGGGAATTACCCACTACACACCTGCACTTACTGCGCGCATTACGGCCGGACAGCTGATCCCGCGCGACTCAGACGAAGAGATTGAGATTCGCGCCCACACCGTTTACGCCACCGCGCTCCTTACCGATGCGATCAACGCTCGTCGCCCCGCTGGTCGCGGCCTGATTATTCCCGAGGTCGACAACCGCCTGTGGAAGAGCTACCACGCTACGCACGTGCCGCACCACCTGACGCGCACGATCATGTACTAGCGGTTGCGGGAGAACGGCTAGTCGTCCTCACGCCGTCACCATCAGCCTTTGCGGCGCAACTGGCGAGTGGATGCCGAATCCTCAACGGGGAATCGTGCTTTAGTTTCGGGCCCCTGAGCGCGTGCGTGTCTTTTTGACCCCGGAGGAAGTAGAAGATCTCCGGATTGTCCTGAGTTATCGCCCAGCCTGGTTCGCCGAAAAGTAGTCAGTCACTGGCTTTTCTCCTCGACACCGTTGGGCAACTTGTTGGGCAGGTTGGGTAGATGAAGGTCCGACTCTGTTGTTTCCGCGCTCAACTCAGGTCGAAATCAGGCGTACTGTGTTTTACGAAAGCGATGCTCTACCACTGAGCTACGTCGGCGCTGGAGGAGGATTGCAGCGGAGGCTGGGTTGAAACCCTACGCGTGACAACCCTCTTCCGCTGCAGTGGCGTCTCCCCTACGCTGCTCCTATGCGACGTTGGATCGTCTTTCTTACCCTCGTCATGGTCACCAGGTTGGCGTCATGGCGGAAGACGCCGCCCTGCGCGAGGCTCGTCTGGCGCTCCTCACGACGCTGCGGGACACTATTCCCATGACCGGCGGAGAAATCTCGGAAATTGTGCGAGACGAGGTTAAGCAGGCGTACTTCTCTGCACTACAAACACCCTTATTTCAGGTATTCGACGACCGACAGAGTTGCTGATGGCCAAGAAAGCTGCGAAGAAGAAGCCCGCCTCCAAGGCTGCGGCGAAGGCTGGCAAGGCTGGCAAGCACGTCTATTTCTTTGGGAACGGCAAGGCGGACGGCAACCGCAAGATGAAGGAGCTGCTCGGCGGCAAGGGCTCCGGCCTCGCCGAGATGACCAACGCCGGTCTCCCGGTGCCCCCGGGCTTCACGATTTCCACCGATGTCTGCAGCATCTACTACAAAGAGAAGGCGCACATTCCGGCGGGTATCGATGCCGAGATCGCCGACAACCTGAAGAAGCTGGAGAAGGCCGCCGGCGTGAAGTTGGGCTCCACCGATAACCCGCTGCTGCTGGCGGTCCGCTCGGGCGCGAAGTTCTCCATGCCCGGCATGATGGACACCATCCTCAACCTTGGTCTCAACGACCAGTCGGTCGAGGGGCTGAAGGCACGCACGCAGAACGGCCGTTTCGCGTTTGACAGCTACCGCCGCTTTATGCAGATGTTCGGAAGCGTGGTGCTTGAGATTCCGAAGAGCGTGTTCGAGCACGAATTTGACGGTGTGAAAGCGTCGCGCGGCGTGAAGCTGGACACGGAGCTGGACGAAGTGGCGCTGCGCGAAGTGGTCGAGCGCTACAAGGTCGTCATCAAGCAGAAGACCGGCAAGGCCTTCCCCCAGGATCCACTGAAGCAGCTGAAGGCGTCCCGTGACGCCGTGTTCCGCTCCTGGATGAACCCGCGTGCGCAGGAATACCGTCGCATCTACAACATTCCAGACGACATCGGCACTGCGATCAACGTGCAGATGATGGTGTTTGGCAACACTGGGGACCGATCAGGCACCGGCGTGGGCTTCACGCGCAACCCCGCGACGGGCAAGAAGGAGTTCTACGGCGAATTCCTGATCAATGCCCAGGGCGAGGATGTGGTGGCCGGCGTGCGCACGCCGCAGCCGATCACGCAGCTCGAACAGGTGATGCCGGCGGCATACAAGCAGCTGCGCCAGATCGCCACGCGCCTCGAGAAGCACTACAAGGACATCCAGGACTTCGAGTTCACGATTCAGGACGAGAAACTTTACATGCTGCAGACCCGCAGCGGTAAGCGCACGGGCCATGCGGCAGTCGTCATCGCGACGGACCTCGTGGCCGAGCGGCTCGTGTCGCCCAAGGAAGCGGTGCTGCTGGTTGATCCGGAATCACTGAACCAGTTGCTCGCGCCGGGCTTCGACCAGGCCGAATGGAAGAAGATTCCGGTCGCCACCACCGGGCTGCCGGCGTCGCCTGGCGCCGCGAGCGGGCAGGTGGTGTTCTCGGCCGACCACGCCGTGGATTGGACCCAGAAGGGCAAGCAGGTCATCCTGGTCCGCCGCGAGACGGTGCCGGACGACATTCACGGCATGTTCGTGTCGCAGGGCATTCTCACCGCGACGGGCGGAGTGACCTCACACGCCGCCGTGGTGGGCCGTCAGATGGGCAAGCCGTCCATTGTCGGTGCCGGCGGCATCGAGGTGGACGAGTACGCGCGTCTGTTCCATGTGAATGGCCAGACGGTCAAGGAAGGCGACTGGATCTCTTTCGATGGACTTTCGGGCGAAGTGAAGCTGACGCGAGTGGTGTCCAAGCCCAGCGAGATCCTGCAGGTCATCAGCGGTCAGCTGAAGGCGTCAGACTCGGACATCTACCAGCGCTTCGAGAAGATCCTGAGCTGGGCCGATCGGTTCCGCCGCATGGGCATCCGCGCAAACGCGGACCTGCCGGACCAGGCCGAGATTGCCTACGCCTTCGGCGCGCGCGGCATCGGGCTGTGCCGAACTGAGCACATGTTCTTCGGCGAGGGGCGCATCCCGATTGTCCAGAAGATGATTCTGGCCGACAACGAAGCCGACCGCCGCAAGGCGCTCGACGAACTGCTCCCGCTGCAGCGCGAGGACTTCTACGGAGTGTTCAAAGCGATGAAGGGCGCGCCGGTCACCATCCGTACATTCGATCCGCCGCTGCACGAGTTCCTGCCGAAGCGTGAAGACCTGATGGTCGAGATCACGAAGCTTGAAATGGGCTCCGGCAAGGAGAAGGAACTAGAAGAGAAGCGCAAGCTGCTCACCCGAGTGGAGCAGTTGCACGAGTTCAACCCGATGCTCGGTCATCGCGGTGTCCGACTCGGCATCACCTATCCGGAAATCACGGAGATGCAGACGCGCGCCATCATCGAGGCCGCGTGCCGCCTGAACAAGGAGGGACTGAAGGTCGTTCCGGAAATCATGATCCCGTTGGTCGGGCACGTGAAGGAACTGAGGGACCAGAGGGCCGTGGTAGACCGCGTGGCGGCCGAGACCATGAAGGCGATGGGCGTGAAGGTCAAGTACCTCGTCGGCACAATGATCGAGGTGCCGCGCGGCGCGATCACAGCCGATCAGTTGGCCACCGAGGCGCAGTTCTTCTCCTTCGGTACCAACGACTTGACGCAGCTCACCTTCGGCTATTCGCGCGACGACGTGGGCAAGTTCCTGCGTGTATATAAGGAGAAGAAGATCCTCGACAAGGATCCCTTCGCCACGATCGACACCGAGGGTGTTGGTGAGATGGTTCGCATGGGCGTCCAGCTCGGCCGCTCAACGAAGCCCGACCTCAAGATGGGCGTCTGCGGCGAACACGGCGGCGATCCCGCTTCCATCCACTTCTTCGAGAAGATCGGTATGGACTATGTCAGCTGCTCGCCGTACCGCGTCCCGGTGGCCCGCCTCGCCGCGGCTCAGGCGGCGCTATCGGTAAAGGTTGGCGACTGATTCAGACCTCAGACCTCAGGCTCAGGGCCGGTTGGCTGTGGGCAGGGGTCCGAAGCCGACCTGCCGAAGCCGAGAGCCCGTTGATTAGCATCTTTGAGTTTGCTCATCGCGACCGCACCCAATCAGGAATGGGACGATTTTGTGCTCGCATGCGATTTACGAAACAGCCGCTCTACCACTGAGCTACTCCGGCGCTGGATTTTGGAGTGCAGCGGAGGCGAGGGCTACCACCCGGCCGCCCCGGTCCGTTTCGCTTCGTGCAGGCCAGGCTGGCTGGGTGCACCTGTGGTGCCGCTTGGACCCGCTGCGCGGCGTGCCGTTGGCTTGATGCAGGTCATGCGTTGTTTGGGACCTCATCGACGCTAAAGGTGATTGTTGGCAAAACGCCTTTAACCACTTCAAATATCTGAGATGGAACTACCTCTCGGCGACCGCGGCCTTGGCGGCCCGGGGATTAGGGCAGCAGTTGGTAGAGCAAAAGTCTGCCCAAGGGCCGAGGCTTGAGAGAGCTCGTCTCTGCTCCTTCGGAAGGTTCAACAAGCGCTCGTTGATGAGATCGCTGATCCCTTCGACAAACTCTTTTGTGATTCCTGGTGTTGCTACTCGTTTGAAGGCAAGGTTCAATGAATCCGCTACCTTCTTAGCTTCGTTATCCAAATCCCAAATGACTTCAACGTGGTCACTCACAAATCCAATTGGAACAACTGAAATACCCTTATAGCCTTCGGCGGCAGCTTGTGTAATCGCATCCCCAATGGCGGGTTCGAGCCAGGCGATAGTGGGTGCACCACTACGTGATTGATAAACCAACTCCCAATTTGGAAGTGCCCCGGCCGTCATCCCAAGATTTCTAGAGACTCCCTCCATGATCAAAGTCGCTGTTGCTTTGTGTTGCGCCGTGTACGCACCTTCGGGGAATTCTCCACGTCGTTCTTCTGGGCCGGTTGTATGCGCCATAGAGAGAGGGATCGAGTGGGCTGTAAAGAACACTTTGATCTCATCTGGAGCTAAGGAGCCTTCTCTCATCAGCGCGGCAAGAGATTCACTAACCCCGCTGATAAATGGGTTCACGAATCCCGGATGATCAAAGTAATGGCGAACCTTGTCAATAGCCAGTTTCCCAGTAAGTCCTAGCTCTTCTAAGGCTGCTGCTAGATTCTCACGATATTGGCGACACCCTGAATACGAAGAGTAAGCACTCGTCACGAGAGCAAGAACGCTCCTATGCCCGTCGCTATAGATCTCTTGTAAGGTTGTCGAAAGATAAGGGGCAGAGTTTCTGTTGCCCCAATAGAGTGGCAGTTGAATATTGTTCTTGGCGAAGGAGCTCCTCATTTCTGCCAAAAGCGCACGATTTTGGGCATTAATGGGGCTGACCCCACCAAGCGCCAAATAATGGTGAGAGACTTTTTCAAGGCGTTCGCGCGGCACCCCACGGCCAGCGGTAACTCGCTCAAGAAATGGCATGACCTCATCTGGGCCCTCAGGGCCACCAAATGAAACGAGAAGGATTGCGTCGTAACTCAAAGGTAGATCTTCGCCAACTTGCTGATATCGATTTTTCTGCCTGTATAGAAAGGAATTTCAACGCGAACATGCCGCCTGGCGGCAGTTGCACGTAGCTCTCGCATCATGTCGACGATTTCATGAAGTTCATCGGATTCCAAAGCCAGAATCCATTCATAATCGCCAAGAGCGAAGGCGGAGACGGTATTAGTTAGGATGCCGCTGAAATCGCGGCCAGCTTGTCCGTGCTCAATGAGCAACGCTCGCCTTTCCGGTTCAGGAAGTAAGTACCACTCATAGGAACGAACGAATGGATAAACACAGACCCAATCCTTTGCACCCACACCAGTCATGAAGGCTGGGACATGGCCCTTATTAAATTCTGCTGGGCGATGTAATCCAAGTACTGACCAAACGCTCTCGGTTCTCTTGCCAATTGACGTCCTCTTTAATCCACGAATCGCCTCTTGCAGATCTTCGGCGCGATCTGCATGAAGCCAGAGCATATATTCAGCATCGGCGCGAAGGGCGGCGAGGTCATAGATTCCGCGGACGTGTACGCCACGACCCTCAAGGGTTGAAAAGTATGTGTTTAACTCATCGTATATTCTTTCACGGCTGGATACTTCACCATCTAGCACGGGCTTCACATGAAGCGCAGTCCATGAAGTGTAATGAATCATCTCATTAATTTCACGAGCTTTAACCTTAGTTAGACCCTGCTCAACTTCACTGTTCATAACACACTCCCTCATTGTTCGGTTGGCTATTGACCTGAGTAACTAACTTTTCTGCGATTCGCTTTGCCGTCCCAATATTTCCGGCTATTCCATTTCCTCCCATAAACGAACCTAGGAGATGTACATTCGGGATCTTCGACAGCTCATCTTCAATATTTTTGAGCAGCTCACAGTGTCCAACTCGAGCTTGAATCAGCGATTGGAAATAAGGGATGATTTCAAGTGAGTGGATTGTCAATTCCCTTGCACCATACAGTAATCGGAGATCGCTCTCCGCCCATTGACGCAAAATAGCCAGATCTTCGGGGAGCGAACCGCTTCTCCCGTAAGAGAGCCGAATGACGTCTCGCTCTTTACCGACGCGCGCTCGAAGCCAACCCCATTTCGCTGAAGCGTGTGTCGATGCTTTTGCGTGAACATCGCTCTCCCCTTCCTGTATGAGAACGCCTGAACCCAGAGGTTCTTCCGAGAGTTGTGGACTCTCTACGACTGCGACAACTACTGCAATATCTACCCGGACTATCTCATTGAGCAATCGAATTATCGCTGGGTAATGGGAAAGATATCGCTGAACTTGGTCAATCGGAAGGGCAAGTGCTAACTCTCTAGCTCGAAAAACTTCGCCACCAGATTCAATGATCCACTCGGCGTCCACCCGTAAAATGTTGACGTCAGCAGATAGATAGATTTCGCCACCCATCTCTTTGATCTTCTCTTCGAGACCAAGGATTAGCTGGTAGACACCACCTTCAAGGCCAGCCACAGATGCACCAGGCTTTGCATTAGCGCGCAATGCACGGACCCCACCGGTCAAAGATCCCGCTTCGCGCGACTTAGTCATCAGCCCTGGCAGTACGGAGTTCATCTCCAGCGAGTAGGCATCAGATGCATGCACACCAGACAAGACTGGCGACACAGCACGATCAACGATTGCTTTGCCTAGCCGGGCTTCGACAATCGCTCCTATGCTTTTAAGATCTTCCATCTCTGACCCCCAAGGACGTGAGTCTAAAACCTTTGCTTGATCAATCTCCGCTTGGCTCAGCAGTTGCAAAAGGGCATTGGAATCAAGGTCAGCAGGAATTCCCATAACACCAATGGGGATATCAACAAACTTACCTCCGACTAGTAGTTTCGCGTCCGAGCGGTGAGGTGACCTGATGAGATCTGCTAGCCCTAAATCGCTAATGAGATCAATTGCTTCAGGCCGGTTAATCGCAAAAGACTCTGCACCAGTGTCTAGGTCAATTCCAGCGATCCGGGCACGCGATATATAACCACCCAACTTCTCACTCCTCTCAAAGAGGGCTACCGACAAGCCAGACTTGGTGAGGTAATAGCCGAGCGAGAGAGCTGAAACTCCTCCACCAAGAATGGCCATATCTACTCGTTTTCCCAACATCTAAGCCTTTGTCAGATCTACGGAATGTATGTACTCAACTAGCCGTGTAATTACGTCAGGGTTGGTCTCTGGCAGAACCCCATGACCTAGGTTAAATATATGAGATGGCGCAACCGTCGCAGCACGTAGGATCTTCGCGCTCGCCTTCTCAATCTCACTCCACTCGCCGAGCAGTAGCTCTGGGTTCAGATTGCCTTGAACCGGCACGCGATTATCCAAAATTGCACTCGCCTCAGCGATATCCGTTTCAGAATCAATCCCAATAACGCTCGCGCCTACTTCGACCATATCTTTTAAGATCGATCTTGTTCCCACACCAAAATGAATCATCGGAACATCATTGTTCGGAAATGCATGTTTCAATGTGCTAAATGTGTGCGCAGAAAAAGGTTTTGCAAACCTTCGGTACTCTTCAGCAGATAGCCGCCCAGCCCAAGAGTCAAAGAGCTGAACAGCAATGACACCAGATTGAATTTGTGCTTGAAGAAAGCGTGCAGTTAATTCTGCGCACCATGTAAGGGTCTTCGACCAAAGTTCAAAATTATCTACCATCATTTTTCTGCAAGTGGGAATCGACTTCGACGGCTTTCCTTCGATGAGATACGAAGCTAATGTAAATGGTGCTCCACCAAACCCAAGAAGTGGCGTTCCCTCAAGTTTAGCAATTGAAGCAAACACCGCCTTTTCAATTAAACTGAAATCAACGTTGGCCGGATCAGGCAGTTCAAGAAAAGCTGCTTCGCTCTGTATCGGTTTTTCTAGTACTGGGCCAACCCCTGGGAGAATCGCAACATCTACTCCAGCTAATTTAAGTGGAATCACAATGTCGCTAAAGAAGATAGCTGCATCAACTTTATGCCGACGAACAGGCTGCACGGTAATTTCAGAGGCGATCTCAGCGTCAAGGCAAGAATCAAGCATCGGCACGCCTTCGCGGATCTTTCGGTACTCTGGCAGCGATCGGCCCGCTTGCCTCATAAACCAAACAGGTACATGCGAACCACGCACGCCATTTAACGCATTTAATATTAAGGGTGTGCCTGCTACATCGGCGTTATCTTCAGAACGCGAGTGACGCTCAGAAGAGGAAGTATTCGCTAATCCCATGAGGCGATTCTAAAACAGCGAACATGGATGCGCAACGCTTACATTTCGACAGGTTTGGCAAAAGTGTCGGCGAGGCTTTTTCTGGCTACACTTGACCAGTGGCTTTGCAACTCGTTGAGCTTAATGTCCGTAATGCGGATGTTCGGCTGCCCGGAAACTTGGACCCGGAACAGATCGTATGCGCACGGGAATAAATATCAAGGCGAATTTGCGTAAAATTGATGGGCCGATCTTTGTGAGTGCGTGCAATCAATTTGAGGGTCACGTTGATACTGTCAATTATTCTGAAGCGGGTGAATCCTTCGCCGGGTACGCTGCTAAAACAACCGTGAGGGCTAAGGAGCTTGTTCAAGCCGGACAGATAGAGGCTGGGCAGGTAGAAGATTATGAGAGAGCCCTCCAGGTTCTCTTTAGGCTTGAGCAAGAGCGCTAGATGTCAGAATCCACGGATCGCCGATCATCGCAAATTAATGCCACAGCAAACGATATAAGTGGCCTACTTCGATTGGGCACGCGAGGTAGCGCGTTAGCGAAACTCCAAAGCGGTTGGGTAGCAAATCAAATTCTTATTGCTACCGGTGTAGGCTCCGATCTCATCATCATCAAGAGCGACGGCGACGATCTAAGTCAAGATCTGACCAAGCCAGTCCAGCCAGGCGCTTTCGTAAATGCCTTACGAGAAAAGTTGCTGAGCAATGATGTCGATTATATTGTGCATTCCTTCAAAGACCTTCCCTCTCCCGCCCACCCTCTGATCACGGTAGTGGCAGTTCCTGCTCGCCAAGATCCCCGAGATGCTCTTGTAAGTAAGGATGGGTTGCGACTGCAAGAACTTGTTGCTGGTTCGCGGATAGGTACATCATCTCCTCGTCGCAAAGCTTCACTCCTTGCCAACTATCCGGAAAAAGACTTTTTATGCGAACTAATACGCGGTAATGTTGATACGAGAATCGAAAAAGTGCGCAGCGGAGAATACGATGCGACTATCCTTGCCCTTGCAGGCCTGAATCGGCTTGGGCTGACGCATGAAGTCTCAGAGATTTTGTCACTTGATGCATTTTTGCCAGCACCTGCTCAAGGGGCTCTGGCGATTGAGGTTCTTAGGAGCAGGGACGATCTACTCCAACAATTACGCGTCATCAACGACGAAGTTGTTGAAATGGAGGTGACCGCCGAACGCGCCATTCTCCGTGGACTTCGAGCAGGATGTGATATTGCGGTTGGGGCGCATGCAACAATCAAAAACGGCGAGCTCTCGTTAGTGGGCGAACTGGCCGATCCGGCAACAGGTGAATCTAATCGGGTTCATGCAACTACAGTCGACATCTCACTTGAAGCCGCAGAGGTCTTGGGCTTTCGCATTGCAACTGATCTCGGTAACTCTCCTGTCGGCCGAAAAGTTTTGAAGAGAGCCGACCGACAATGAGAGAGACAAAGCCAATTCTGTTAATTAGGAGCCATGGTAACGAAATTGATCAGCACTTTTTGGCAAACTACAATATCCCGTCAGAGATTGATCCATATATGGTGATCCGGACGATTGAAGATCGAGAACCCGCTCTTCGCCTTAGGGGATCGATCAAAGATGCGTTGGACCCACTGCTCCTTATTACTTCGCTCAATGCCATCAATAGTTTTGTACGAATAATTGGGGAAGATGATTTTCGGTCGAGCTTCGTAGGCAAAGAGAGAGTCCGATTTGTTGCCATCGGGCCTTCAACGGAAGCTCGCTTAAAAGACCTTGGTGCTGCAGCTGTTGCGGTTCCAGAGAAGACGAATAGCGCGGGAATCATTGAACTCTTATCACGTGAGATTCCAGGTACTCTGATTCATCCCGTGGGAAATCTTGCTACCGAAGATATAGAGAACTCTCTCAGGCCATTGGGTTGGAGAATACATAGAGAAGTCCTTTACACCAACGAGGTTGTGCCCCACCCTCCGCGATCGGTTAAGGGGATTCAATCAGCTCAGTATGGAGCCATCCTCTTTCGTTCCGCTAGCGCTGTCAAAGCTTTCTTCCAATGGAATCCAACGTCCATGCCGCTTGGTGATACGCTAATTTACTTCGCAGTTGGCAAGGGTGCGTTAAAAGAACTTGAACTACTTAACGCTGCTTCGATTGAAGTTTGTTCACCTAGTCCCAGTGGGGTGGCGGAAGAGATATCTAACTTCCTGAAGGAGAGAGATGGAGAAGAGAAATGAATATCACCCATAGGCCACGAAGGCTTCGTAAGAGCAGGGCAATGAGGAGTTTGGTCCGCGAAACTTCTCTGCAGGCTTCATCTCTGATCCTTCCCGTATTCGTCAAGGAGGGAATCGATAGCCCGAAAGAGATCAAGGGGCTGAAAGGCGTCTTTCAGCACTCTTTAGAATCCTTTGCTATTGAGTTAGAAATAATTAAAAAATCCGGCATCGGCGGAGTAATGATCTTTGCTATTCCTCTGGTTCGAGACGAGCTGGGAGCCGAAGCGATCAACCCACATGGAATTCTCCATCAAGCGGTGGCACTTGCTAAAAGTGTTGTTGGCGAGGAGCTTGTTATTGTTGCCGATCTTTGTCTGGACGCATTTACTAGCCATGGTCACTGCGGAGTCCTTGATGGCCAAGGTCGAATTGATAATGATCGCACTCTTGCAATCTACCAAGAGATGGCTGTCCAATTAGCAGAGGCTGGAGCTGATATTCTGGGCACTAGCGGAATGATGGATGGGCAAGTTGGCGCGGTTCGAAGTGCGCTAGATCTTGCTGGACTTAGCGACACCGCGATCCTTGCTTACGGGGCCAAGTTTGCATCGGCCCTCTATGGACCTTTTCGAAACGCTGTGGACTCTGCCTTACAAGGGGATCGAAAGAGTTATCAAGCAGATTCAGCAAATATGAAAGATGCTATGCGCGAGATTGAATTAGATGTAGCCGAAGGTGCCGATATCATCATGGTGAAGCCTGGGCTACTCTACTTTGATGTCCTCCACGCTGCTTCACAATTTGTTAACGTGCCTCTTGCAACGTACATAGTCTCAGGCGAGATGGCGATGGTTGAGTATGCCGCCGAGAATGGCGCTATCGATCGCAAGGCAACCATCATTGAGATCGCACTTTCAGCGAAGAGGGCTGGCGCTGGGATAATTTGCACCTACTGGGCTTTAGAAATTGCGCATTGGCTAAGGGAAGAGGCCACGAAGTAAAACGGATCTGAATCAGAAGCGCTATTGAGCAAGGCTAAAGCAGCCGCTCTACCACTGAGCTACTCCGGCGCTGGATGGGGGGTGTAGCGGAGGCTGGCGTAGAATACCGCCATGTGCGGGATCGTTGGCTACATCGGATCACGGGACGTCTCGGCGACGTTGATGGCGGGGCTGCGCCTCCTTGAGTACCGCGGCTACGATTCCGCTGGGATCGCCGTTGCCGCAGGTGATGGTGCGATCACCATGCGCAAGCGTGCCGGGCGCCTTGCCAATCTTGAGGGGGTCCTCAGCGAGCTTCCTGGCGGCTCCATTGCGGGCATCGCGCATACGCGCTGGGCCACGCACGGGGCGCCAACTGACCTCAATGCACACCCTCACATGGATGAGCACGGTGACATTGCCATCATCCATAACGGCATCATTGAAAACTACGCCGAGCTACAGCGAGAGCTGGAGGCGAAGGGCCACACCCTAACGACCGAGGTCGACACCGAGGTGATCGCGCACCTCATTGAAGACGCGTACGCTGGAGACATCCGTGTCGCCGTTGCCGCCGTTCTCCCGCGACTTCGCGGGCAGTGGGCGCTCGTCGTGATGCACCACAGTGAACCTGGTCGGATCATCGCTACGCGCCGAGAGGCACCGCTTGTTGTAGGCCTTGGCGAGGGCGAACAGTTCCTTGCCTCAGACCCGGTTGCGATCGTGGAGCACACGAACCGGATCATCTTCCTTCGCGACGGAGATCTTGCGGACCTGCAGCTCGGCGAGGTCACCCTGTACGACACGACCGGGCACTCATTTGAGCCCAAGGTTGAAACAATTTCTTGGAGCGGTGCAGCAGCGCAAAAAGAGGGGTACGACCATTTCTTGCGAAAGGAGATGGATGAGCAGCCCAGGGCGCTCTCCGCCGCGATGCTTGGACGAGTCTCCAACGCAGGAGTTGAGATCCGCGAGCTCGATGTGATTGGCCCACTGCTGGCAGCTATGCGCTCAATCGAGTTTGTAGCATGTGGCTCCGCGTACCATGCTGCACTTGCCGCCGCCGCGCTCGCACAGCGGCTACTCAAGATTTCAGTGCGCGTAACCGTGGCGAGCGAATTCCGGTATGACCCACCCGCTCTTGGGCCGACAACGCTTGTCATTGCCGTCTCTCAGTCCGGTGAGACAGCAGACACACTTGGCGCAGTGCGGATTGCGCGCACCGCAGGTGCGCCGGTGGTAGCGCTCGTCAATGCGGCGGGCTCTTCGCTGACGCGAGAGGCGGATGCAGTGGTGCTGCTACAAGCGGGTACAGAAGTTTCAGTTGCAGCAACAAAAAGCTACACGGCCCAAGCGCTCGTCAGTCTGCTCCTGGCGCTTGATCTGGCGCGCCGCAGCGGTGCTCTTGACGCGAACGCCAACCGCAGGTGGGCAACAGAACTCCTCGCCATCCCCGCCATGGCCTCGGCGGCTCTTGACGCCTCTGATGCCCTGCCCGGAATTGCTGCAAAGTATTTCGGTTCAAAGGGATTCATGTTTGTGAGTCGTGGCGCCGGGCTGGCAACGGCGCTCGAAGGCGCCTTAAAGTTGAAGGAGATCTCCTATATCCACGCAGAGGGGATTGCGGCTGGCGAAATGAAGCACGGGCCGATCAGCCTCCTCGGTGCCGACCATCCGGTCGTGGCCGTGGTGCTGAACTCGCCCGTTCTACCAAAGTTGATCAGCAACCTGATGGAGTCGCGCGCCCGTTCAGCGCCGGTGATCGCTGTTGTCTCAGGAGTTGATGATTGGACCGCATTTGCTACGGATGCGGTGGTGATCCCCGCCGCCCAGCCAGAGATCGCGGCCCTGATTGCGACCATCCCCTTGCAACGGCTTGCGTACGAGCTGGCACTTCTGGCTGGGGCCGACATTGACCAACCGAAGAACCTTGCAAAGTCCGTCACCGTAGAGTGACGAGAGGGTCCCCAGATGAGGGAGGTCGGCCATGCATGTGCCGACTACACTGCTGTCCGGAGGGCGCATGACTGAAGAGGGCGGAAAGCAGCTGGCTCGCGAGGCGGCACTCGGTCGCTTGCGTGCCGTTGCGCGCCCAGACCACCGTTATCACTGGGATCTCGCCGAGTTCATCGCTGACTTTAAGGGGAGCGCAGAGGCGACAGCGCACGTAACCGCGCTTGACGCGTATCGCGCTGCTCACGTGGTCTTCGTCACCCCGGACAACGGCTTGCGCCATCTGCGCGAACAGGTGCTGCGCGACGGGAAGCGCCTCCTCGTAAGCACATGTGGCATTGGCCGAGGGTTTCTTGGCGTCGATGGTAAGAACCTCACGGGCGAGCAGATCGTGCTTGCAAGCACGATGGAGGGCGCTGATGAACTAGCAACTCCGCTCACACTCGCCGCCATCGCGCGCGACTGGCAGCCGACGCTCTTGGTCACCGGTGCGTTCGCCGTGACGCAGGGCGGGCTGCGTCTTGGGAAGGGGCGCGGCTATTTCGACCTGGAGTGGGCGATGCTCTGCACGGCTGGTGCGACACAACGTGATGCCACGGTGATAACTCTCGTACACGATGTGCAAGTGATCGAAGAGCTGTTCCCCACAGTTGACCACGATGTGGTCTCAGACTGGATCGTCACGCCGTCAGCCGCAACTGCAACCGGTCGCTCGGGCTCACGTAGCGGCACGATTGAGTGGGAGCGCCTAAGCGCAGAGAAGATTGCTGCAACGCCACCACTACAAGAACTCGCGCGCTAGTTCCTTCGCTCGGCGTGCCAGCGCACATCAGTTGGTTGCGCCCCAATCGAACGTTAGGGCGAGTGCCTCAGGGTTACGGCGCCGCCGTGGCAGTTGATGCGCTGTAACGGGTGAGGGTGGTGTACCCATTCGATGCGGTTACACCAGCGAGGAGATATGAGCCGCTAACGGAGGAGCTGAGGCGGAACGCGTTCCTGGTCGCGCTATCAATTGCAGCACATACACCGTTGAGCGCGTCACCGCCTGTAGCGACTCTCACGCTGCAGCTGTACCACTGGTACCCGTAGGAGATCTTGTAACCACTGCGCCAGCTTCCGGTCCTGGCCGTGAGTGTTCGCCGAGCCGCCACTGATCCGTTGATGCTAGGGAGTGATGAATTCGTGATGGTCATCTTGGAGACCACATCGGCGGCGGTCTGCAGAGCCTTCAGCGCATTGATGGCGCCAGTTCCGCAACCGAGTGTTGAGCAAGCCCCACCCGACTTGACCAGATACCAGTCTTCGCCATTCAACTTGCCGTAGTTTGACCAAGAGAACAGCTCCCACTGAGAAGTCTTCAGGCGATTCTGACTGACCTTTGCACACGGGTCGCCTCCGAGTACGAGATATGCCATTGAGCCAACTGGCGTCGGGCTACAAGGCCATTCTCCGCTCCAGTAGGTATCCCAGTCGTATGACAACACTTCGCTTGGCGTCAGGCTGATTCCGTCCCCGATCACGCCATCAACATAGCCCCAGGCAATGAGCCAATCGGTCATCCAACTCAAATCCTTGAAGTCGCTATTCACTCCTACCTTCGAAGAAAAGGTAAAGGATTGACTGCTCTTTGCGGTAAGCATGGAGATCACCGTACTCGCCGAGAGGTCAGGGTATTCGGCGCGAATCAACGCGACCACTCCTGCAACATGCGGCGCTGCCATCGATGTCCCTTGGGAGTGGGCGTAGTCGTAGCTCCCATCGAAGTCATATGTATCCGACGAGATGGTGGAGAGGATCTGACCGTCGACCCCCCAATCTGTCCATGGCGTGCACCAAATGCTCGCCTCCCCCTCCCAGCCTGGCACTCCGAGTCCGGAAAGCGATGTCAGACCGAACGGGCATCCTCCTGGATAACTCTCACTCGGGGTGACCGCGGGTGCATAGAAGTAATCGCCACCCGGGGCGGCAATATCTACGACTGGTCCAACATTCGTGTACGGCGCAGGGGCGCCAGATGGTCCGAGCGCAGCGACCGTCACCGCGTCGGTGCAGCTTGCAGGGGAGAAGTTCCGCGCGTCATCTGATTCATTTCCAGCTGCAACGACCGTGATCGTCCCAGCGGCACGAGCGTCAGTGATGGCGCTGCCCATGACCGTGTCGCAGTCTGGCCCCCAGCCTCCGAGTGATAGGTTGATGACATCTGCTGGATTGGTGTTATCTGGTACTCCATCAACATGGATTCCTGCGGACCAGCGAATCGCATCAGCGATGTCTTCATCAGAACCGCCGCACTGCCCAAGCACGCGCACAGGGAGCAGCGAAGCATCTGGGGCGATCCCAACAATGCCGCTGCCATTAACTTGCGCAACGATCGTTCCAGCCACGTGAGTACCGTGCCAACTGCTGGGAGCCGAGTAGCCTTCATCACCGCACTCGGCCTGTGCAGCATCATGAGCCTCGTCCTCGTCGTTAATACCATCGCCAGGATCTGTCGGGTCGCTGTCGCGACCCGGTGCGTCGTTGTCGTAGAAACTTACAAAATCGTAGCCTGGCAGAACGTCAAGTCCGACAAAATCAGGGTGGTTTGGGAGGAAGCCGGTATCAAGGACGGCCACGACCGCCCCTTCCCCAGTGCTGATGCTCCACGCCGCTTCAACGCTGAGCCCTGCGGGGTTGCTCGTCCTATCAGATGCCTCAAGGTCCCACTGCTCGCCGCTTACGTAATCGGGATCCATAATCGTCTGGGGGCGGTAGATGACGATGCGCTCTAGTCGCAGACCACGCTCAAGGAGTTCGGCGCGCTTCTGCTCAAAACCCTGCTCATCAAGCGTCGCAGAGAACTGAATCCGAGCACTGCTAACCCCGAGGCGAATCTCTCGTTGATTACGAAGTGAGGCGACGCCGCGGAGCCCAGAGAGGGCGGTGAGTCGACCAGTGACGCGGTAGACATTACGCAGGTACTCAGCCTTGTGCGGAGTGAGGTCTGATCTTGCTGCGCGTTCACTTGCAAGGGGGCGTGAGCCACCCCCCGCGCCATCAGCGGCGGGCTCTAGGGCGGCGAGAGGCGTGGCCCCGAGCAGGAAGGCGGCGCTCAGGAGCACTACGGCTGCGCTGCGAAGAGTCACGGGTTGCTGGTTGCTCATTCGACTTTGCCCTCCTCCGAATCAAAGTACGTCCAGACATCTATCCCGTCAAGATTAATGGCGTTGATGCCGTGCGCGGCGAGCGCCTCAGGGCTACGGCGTGGTCGGCGCTCCTGCAGCGGCAAGGTCGGCATACCCGCCCGCGTCGATCACGTCGGTGAAGCCGAGCTCCTTCATGATTGCAACTGCTTGACCGGAGCGGTTCCCACTGCGGCAGTAGACAAGATACGCGGCGTTGCGGTCGTAGTCGCCGATCTTTGCCTCAAACTCACCGCTGTTGAAATCAAGCACCGTTGCGCCAACGATCGCCCCTTCGGCCACCTCTGCGGCGGCGCGGACGTCAATGACGATCCGTGCATCCAGAACCTTCACCGCCTCCGCAGCGGAGACGCTCCTCACGCCAGCGCCCTCCCCCTCTGCGGTTCCGCCTCCGCACGCCCCCGCGAACAGCGAAGCGGCGACTAAGAGAGCCGCTCGAGCGAGTGATGCACGACGATGTGCGCCCATCTGGTTGGAACTCATGAAACCAGCACGCATCTGATCAGTACGCATCACTTCCCTCCTACCTTTACGTCTTCATCGTAGAGCGTCCATACGTCAATCGCGTCTAGGTCGATCGCCTTGATCCCGTGGGCGTCCAGGGCACCAGCGATCTGCGCGCGATGCTCGGTGGCGTGGTGCACCATCTGGTTGACCAGCACCCAGCGCGGGAATGCCATAGATTCGCCGCCAAACGAGGTCCAGCGGAGCATCTCATCGCCAGGGAGCGCCGCCGCAACACGGAGGCGAGCGTCAGCTGCGGCGAGTGCCGCCCGCAGTTCGCTGATCTGGGCGCCGCTCGTTGGCAGTGCGCGCTTCTCGCCGCCAGTTTCGCCTTGAACGCGCTGCGCATAGTTCTCCGCGGCGGTGACCAGGTGGTGCGCGATCCCCGCAACGTTCCATTCGCTCCCCGCGGCGCAGAGCAGCAGTTCTGCGGCGGGTAGTTTTTCAAGTCGGCTGAAGAGATCGGCGTTCGCCCACGCCATGTGGCGAAGTAGGTGATCGAGTGTGACGTTGCTCATGAGCGCTGGACCTCCTGGTTAGGACGTAGTGCTGCAATGGCACCTGTACAGGATACCCCTAGAGTTGGCCGGCACCTTGGATGAGCAGCAGTACACCGAAGATCACGAACGAAGTAGCGGCGAAGGCCTTGATCCACCTCCCTGAGATGTGTGCGGAGAGGTAGGCGCCGAAGCCAACGGCGAGCGCGTGGTGGGCGCAGGGGGTACGATCGGCGCCTCGTGAACGTTGACGAACCACTCATCGCTCCTGGTGCCGCCCGCCCCGCGCGGGTGGTGGTGCTCGGCTGCGGATCCATCGGACAGGCGGTCGTCCCGCTCCTGATTCGTGATGTGTGCGTTGCGCCGTCAAGCATTCGTGTTGTGGAGATGGTGGACACGCGGCATCGCATTGCGGACTCGATTGCCGCCGGCGTGACGTATGAACAGGCGGCCGTCACGCGTGAGAACCTCGCAGCGTTCCTTGGCGAGCGACTCTCCGCCGGCGACATCCTGCTGGACCTTGCATGGAACATTGATGCGGAGACGATCATCGACTGGTGCCGTAGTGCGGGCGTGCGCTATCTGAATACGAGCGTTGAGGTGTGGGAGCCGTACGCAGGTGTAGAGCGTCAGCCGCCAGTCACCCGCACGCTCTATCACCGGCACATGGGTCTGCGCGCCATGATGCGTCGTTGGGGGAGCAACAACGGTCCGAGCGCGATCCTTGAGCACGGTGCAAATCCAGGTTGGGTCAGCCACGAAGCAAAGTTCGCGCTGGAAGAGCTCGGTGCGGAGCTACTGAAGCGCGGTCTGGTCAGCGGCAAGGTAGCGGGCGAACTTGAGCGCGCACTCGTAGACGGAGTCTATGCGCGCATCGCGGAGGCGAGTGGCGTCAAGATCATCCAGATTGCGGAGCGCGACACACAGTTAACAGATCAGCCAAAAGAGGTGGGCGAGTTCGTCAACACCTGGTCAGGCGAAGGCCTCTACGAGGAGGGGATCGCCCCCGCGGAGCTCGGCTGGGGTACACACGAGCGCACGATGCCAGAGCACGGACTCGCGCATCAGGGTGATGGACCGCGTAACCAGATCTTGATCCAGCGCACGGGCATAGAGACGCAGGTGCGTACGTGGGTGCCCGGGGCAACGCCAGCAACCGCACTGAGTGACGGTGGTGGGGCGATCGGGATGCTGATTCGCCACGGCGAGGCGTTCACCATGAGTGAGCATCTCACCGTGCTTGGCGATGATGGAGAGGCGCGCTACCGGCCAACCGTCTACTACGCCTACTGCCCGTCAGATTCGGCGATCGCATCCGTGCATGAACTGCGAGGCCGCAACTGGGAGCATCCGGATCGATTCCGACTCTTGAACAATGAGATCACTACAGGTGAAGATCGGCTCGGCGTGCTCTTGCTCGGTCATCCACTCAAGGCCTGGTGGAGCGGCTCGCTCTTATCTATTGACGAGGCGCGCGCGATCCTCCCTGGCCACTCAGCGACCACGCTGCAGGTGGCGGGCTCCGTCATTGGCGCTGTTGGCTGGATGCTGCGCCACCCGAACGAGGGTCTCCGCGTTCCTGATGAGCTTCCGCATCGCGAAGTGCTCGCCGACATTCGCCACTACCTGGGCACGCGCTGGTCTGGCGCCGTGGACTGGACGCCGCTGCAGGGTCGCCTCGAACTCTTCCCCGAGGCTGCAGAGAGGCTGACGGACGATCCGTGGCAGTTCGACGCCTTCCGCGCTAACGTCTAGCCATGACAGCGGTGCGGCGCATCTGGGTTGATACGGATACGGCATCCGATGACGCCGTGGCGCTCGTGATGGCGTTCAAGAACCCGAGCGTTGAGGTGGTGGGCATCTCCGTTGTTGCGGGGAATGTGCCGCTCGATCAGGCGACCCAGATTGCGCTCTATACCGCGGAGATCTGTGGCGTGAAGGTGCCGATTCACGCTGGAGCGGACCGCGCGCTCGTTCGGAGCTTCGTCACGGGGCAGCACGCGCACGGGAGCGACGGCATGGGTGACATTGGCCTCCCGCTCGGTGGGCGAACGCCAACCTCCACCGCAGGGGTTGAGGCACTGATCGACGCCTTCCGCAAGAGCCCGGGCCAGATGGATCTGGTCACGCTTGGGCCGCTCACCAACCTTGCGCTCGCGATCCGCGCCGAGCCGAAGTTCAGCTCATGGGTGCGTCGCTGCGTGATGATGGGTGGCACCGGCGTGCTCCCAGGGAATGTCACGCCGCTCGCCGAGTTCAACTTCTGGGTTGACCCAGAGGCGGCGCAGATCGTCTTTGAGTCGGGCATTCCGCTCGAGATGGTCGGCTGGGATGTCTCCGTTGCCGACGCAGTGATTCAAGATTCGCTCGCCGCCGAGATCCGCGCACTCGGCCCGCTCGGGGAGTTCTGCGTTGACACCCAGAAGGCGCTTCGTGAGTTCTGTCGCACCGAGACGAAACTTGATGGCTTTGATCTCCCTGACCCAATCGCGATGGCCGTAGCCATTGCGCCAGACGCCGTCACGCGCGAAGCACACCTTCGCGTGGAGATTGCACTTGGTGAAGGCCACGTGCGCGGCCAGACGATCGTTGATCACCTCGGGGTCACAAAGCGTGAGCCGAACTGTCGTGTGGTGTATCGCGTGGACCGCGAGCGCTTCATCAGCATGCTGAAGGCGGCCTGCGCTTGAGTCACTGATGAGCGGTCCTGGCTTTGCGCGGGGTGGCGGCCACCCGTTCGGAGCGGAGGAGAACGGTCTAGAGAAGCCTCTAGGCGCCGCACTACCGTTGCTACGCCGCGCCGCAGGATTCTTTGGGCCGTACCAGAGGAGACTCGGCATCATTGGCGTTGCGATCCTTGCCTCGAGCATCATCGGCCTCGCGAACCCGTTTCTGCTGAAGCTGATGATTGATGACGCGTTTCCAAAGCGCGATATTGGCCTGCTCGCAATCTATGCAAGTTTGATGGTGGTCGTGCCCATGATCAACGGCGCGATCGGGCTTGCGCAGGCGTGGCTCACCGCATCCGTTGGGCAGTTCGTGATGCGGGATCTGCGCAACGTTCTGTTCACCCATGTGCAGTCGATGCCGATTCGATTCTTTGCAGAGACGCGCACGGGGGAGATTCAGAGCCGACTCACGAACGACGTCTCCGGCGTCCAGTCAGTGGTCTCTGATGCCGCCGCGAATCTTGCATCAAGTATTGCGATCGTTGCCAGCACGCTCGTGGCGATGACACTGATCGACTGGCGGCTCACGGTCGTGAGCCTCTGCGTTGTGCCGATCTTCCTCTACTTCAGTTCGCGCGCCTCAACTGCGCGTCGGAAGGCGAGCACCGAGGTGCAGGGGGCGCTCGCAGACCTCACCTCCATTGCCGAAGAGCATCTCTCCGTTGGCGGCGCGCTCTTGGCGAAGTC
>JBCLDV010000013.1:0-31902 GCA_038914275.1 Candidatus Limnocylindrus sp. | reverse complement strand
ACCTTCCGCTCCAATCGCGCCACGGTATATGGCGGCGCCATCTTCGCCGACGTGGCTGTTGGCGAGGTGACCGGTCGTTCTAATAAGTTCCTTCGCAATGTTGCCCCGAACCGCCGAGCTGGTGCCGACGTTGCGCTTAGCTCCGACACGTCGCGCCGCGCCATCGGGCAGTGGCAGCGACTTGGCGCACGGAGTGTCTTCATCGTACGCGACTAACTGCCACTAGGACGGAGCGACGCTACTCATTCGGAGCGCCCGCCCGCACAGCGGGGAAGCGCGCGGCGTTGAGCTCACGGCGCTGAGATAGGCTGCTCGCCTCGGGCCTGCTCGTCTCGGCTGCACTGCTCATGGGGGGGTGTAGTGGGTGCGCTGCCCTGACCCAGCCTCAGGTCCGCGCTGCACGGCTCAAGCCGCGCTGCGCCAGGCCCTGGCGCCAGCACACGCTGCACCGCGCTGACATGTGCATCCCCCCCCCCCCCCCCCCCCCCCCCCCGGGGGGGGTATCATCTCCCAAGAACACCTCGCCGTGGCCTAGCCTCGGGGGGCAGAGATGGATGGAGGTCAACGCTCATGATGACGTAGCGCATCCGAAGTCTTGCAGCGAGCGCGCTCATCCTTGTTACCATCTTCACCTTTGCCGCTCCGGCACCAGCGTTCGCAGCCTCACACAACATCTATGTTGGCAGCAATCCAGTGGGCTCGGCGAGCTGTTCCTCCCCTGACTTCAGCACCAACTCATCCTTTATCAACGTGGCTATAGATGCAGCGCTCCTATCCGTTGACGACGATTCGGACGTCATCATTATCTGCGCTGGCGTCTACGCCTACGATGCAAACATCACGATATACGACGTCGCCCATGACATCACCATCCGGGCAGACCTGGGTGCCGACATCACGCTTGATGGCAGCGACAGCTATCAGCTCCTGCGCTTCGGCTCGCTTGTGAATAGCATCACGATCAGCGGGATCACCTTCCAGGACAGCAGGTCCGGCGGTGGCGCCATCTACGCCGAAAGCCCAATCTCCATCACATCCAGCACCTTCACGAACAACAGCGCCGTCAACGGCGGTGCCATCTACTCCGAAAGCTCCATCTCCGTCGCTAACAGCAGATTCACGAACAACAACGCCACCGCCGCCATCTTTGCCAACGTCCTAACAGTCGCATCCAGCACCTTCACGAACAACAGAGCCGTCAACGGCGGTGCCATCCTTGCCCAAAGCTCCATAGCCGTAACATCCAGCCGCTTCACAAACAACAGAGCTGAATATGGTGGCGCCGTCTACGCCGAAGGCTCCATCTCCGTCGCATCCAGCACCTTCACAAACAACAGAGCCAGCCTCGGCGGCGCTATCTATGAGGGAGGCGGAAGCAGCGTCACTCTCACGCGCAACACCTTCAGCGTTAATAGAGCCACAGGATACGGCGGTGCGATCTTCACCAACTCGGTTGGCGACGTGCTGATCGGTCATTCTAATAAGTTCACCGGGAATGGTGCATCTCGCCGAGCCGGTGCCGATGTCGCGCTTGGTATCGGAACGCCGAGCCTCGCCATCCAGCAGTGGCAGCGACTGGGCGCACGGAGTGTCGTCATCGTACGCGACTAACTGCCACTAGGACTGAGCGCCGCTACTCATTTGGAGCGCCTGCCCGCACCGCGGGGAAGCGCGAGGCGTTGAGCTTGACCGACGCTGAGATAGGCCGCGCGCCCCCGCACAGGCTTCGCCCCGCAACCCCTTGTGTTACGAGGACCTACGGCTTAGTGCTTGGCTGAGATGCTTGGAAATGGAGGAGTTGCACCTTGCCTTCTTGATAAATAGTCATCGGACCGAATTTTTCAATCAGCTGTTGCTGAATCAGCTGTTGCTGAAGTTGGACGCGCGCAGAGCGCTTGATTCCTACATCATACGTGATCACACAAAGAGACTGGTCGCTCCGCAACGCGTCCACATCTATTTTGTTCGTAATTGAATCTACTTTAATATCGTAGATAGATAAGATACGTTCCGCACCACTTTGAGTAGAAGTTAGGGCGATGAGGTTCGTTTGCTCATTTGAGCAATCGCGCACTATATGTAACGCCACAGCTTTCCAGTTTTCACGCGGCGGCCGTGCTAGCGCGTCCCCTACTCCGTTGACAAACACCGCTCCTGCCAGTGCGGCAATCAACCCGCCAGCCGCGAGCCTCCTTACGGATCCGCGCGCCACGGCACGGCTGATATAGGAAGCCAGCGAGTACGCGCCAAGCGCCCAGAGTGCCGCGAACGGCAACAGCAAGAAGTGGAAGTAACGAGTCACTCCGAGAGGGCTCAAGAATAACGAGAGCCCCACTGCGGCAACAACTGACCAAACGAGGGGTGTGAACAAGACAAGTAGAAGCGGTAAGAAGCGTGTTCGATTCTTGAATAGCTCTACAGTGCCGGCAACGAATAGGATCAGCGATGCAATTAACGGCAGCGTGCTTACTTTGCTAGACAGTGATCCGGAAGCACCGGTTAAAGCCGCCATGATGGTTCGGGCTTGACCGAAACTGTTTCGTTCTGGTGGAATCCATTCAATTTGGCTTGTGCCCACTGTGCCGAATGTGATGAGAAGCGGTGCGATGAGTAGAAGGATTCCCAGCCCACTGGTTACTATACGAATAGCGGACATGGTAGAGCGCTTCCAAGTCAGAAATATTAGCAGAGAGATCATTTGCCCAGAGACGAACAGCACTGAAAGCATGTGTGAGTAGATCGCGAGGGCCGAAAGGATCGCATAGGAACATAGCAAGTACCAGCGATGTGGCGTTGAACTGCTCTCCGTAAGGATGCGGAGCATGACAAGCGAAGAGAGTGTCAGCAGTAGTAGCTGAAGGCTATACGCGCGGAACTCCTGTGCGTATGTGATGGAAAATGGACTAAGGGCGAAGAATAACGCTGCGAATAGAGCCGCAGTTCGAGGTGAAATGTGCTTGGGTGAGAGCGGCTGCAGTAATTGATGCGCCAACGCATAAAGCGCTGGAATGGTTGCAACGGAGAAAATCAGAGGCAAGAGGCGGAGTAGGAACTCACTAACGGGCGGGATCTCAGGTAGCGCCGCAATCCAGAAGCTGGCGATTAAGTAGAAGAACAACATGTTGCCGTTATCAATGAGCACTGGCCAGACAATCTCTAGGAACGGTCGGCTTGCTGCGTCAACTGCATACGCCTCGTCCTCCCGCAATGAGCGGTCTCCAAGGCCCACCAGCCGGATTGCTAGCCCGACAAGAGTGATCGCGGCGAGAGGTAGTGCAGGGCTCCAGTTTGACCGCTGAATAAGCTGGAGATACTTTCGAGCGTACGTGAGGGTCATTTTGTAAGCCTACTAGAGCAGTGGGTGTCCTTGATATGAGCGGCTCCGCTACGCTTGGCGCATGAGCGCGGCGCGAACTGATCCAGGACTACGCATCGCCCTCCTCGGCGGGGGGACGGTGGGTGCCGCCGTGGCGCGGGGGATCGTCTCGCGGCGTGAGGAGTGGGGGATTGAGATCGCGGGGATTGCGGTGCGCGATCTGGCCAAAGCGTCGGCGGCGGGGCTAGATCAGCTTGCGCCGCTGAGCACCGATGCTGCAGGGCTCGCCGCGTCGGATGTGGACCTTGTGGTTGAGTTGATCGGCGGCCTGGATCCTGCACTTGGGATCGTGGAGAGCGCGCTCAAGGCGGGGCGACCGGTGGTGACGGCGAACAAGTTGCTGCTTGCTTCGTTCGGCGCGCGACTCGAAGAGTTGGCGCGCGCCTCTGGTGCGGCGCTGCGCTTTGAGTCGGCCGTTGCGGCGGGCGTGCCCGTGATCGGCGTGCTGGCGCGCGACATGTCGGCGAACGAGATCAGCTCTATTACGGGAATCATCAACGGCACTACGAACTACATCTTGACCAAGATGGAGAGTGAAGGCTGGTCGTACGAGCAGGCGCTCGGTGAGGCGCAGAAGATTGGCTACGCCGAAGCGGATCCACGCTCTGATGTTGAAGGCGAAGATGCGGCGGCGAAGCTCGTGATCTTGGCGCGCATGGCGGCGGGCGCATGGCCGGCGCTTGCACACGTGCAGTTGGATGATGCGCCGGGGATCACCGGCGTCACGGCGCAAGATATTGCCGCAGCGGCGTCGCGCGGCGCGCGCCTGCGCATGCTCGCAACGTGGAAGAACGGTGGCGATGATGCGTCGAAGGATCTTCTCTCCGTTCGTGTTTCTGAGGTTCCCGCCGACTCGCGGCTCGGCACCACGGTTGGTGGCGGGAATCTTTTGGTGATTACTGGCGACCTGATCGGCGAACTGACGCTTGCTGGCGCTGGCGCAGGGGCAGGCTCAACGGCGAGCGGCGTGATCAACGACATCTTGTCCATTGCGCGCGGCGAAGGTTCGTCGTGGGGCGATCTCCCTGCGGCCCTGAACGCACCGGCGCCTGCATGGTTCCTTGCCGCAAAGAAACGCGGTGGCGCATGAATGGTGTTGTGCGTGACTCGTTTGCTGGTGCGCGGCCAGTGCTGATGGAGCGCTTCCGTGCCGTGCTGCCGATTGGCCCCGCCACGCCAATGTTGACGCTCGGTGAGGGGGCGACGCCGCTCGTGCGTGCGCCACGCTTGGGTGCCGCCATTGGCGCATCCGACCTCTGGCTGAAGGTGGAGGGGGCGAACCCGACCGGCTCGTTCAAGGATCGCGGCATGGTGGTGGCGGTGGCGAAGGCGCTGGAGTCTGGCGCGCGCGCCGTGGTCTGCGCCAGCACCGGCAACACCTCCGCATCGGCCGCCGCGTACGCCGCCGCCGCGGGCATTGAGGCGGTCGTCATTCTTCCCGCCGGCAAGATCGCAGCCGGAAAGTTGCTGCAGGCATTTGCCGCTGGGGCAAAGGTGATTGCGATCCGCGGCAACTTCGACGACGCGTTGGAGATCGTGCGCGAACTCGGTGCCGCTGGTGGCGGCGTAGAGATCGTTAACTCCATCAATCCACACCGCATTGCGGGACAGGCAACCGCCGCACACGAGATCGTTGCCGACCTTGGCGACGCGCCTGACGTACTCGCACTCCCCGTTGGCAATGCGGGCAACATCAGCGCCTACTGGCGCGGCTTCAGCGTTGCGCACGAGCTCGGTCACGCCACGCGCAGGCCGCGCATGCTCGGCTTCCAGGCGGCGGGCGCCGCACCGTTGGTCAGCGGCGTGCTCGTGCTCAACCCAGAGACGATCGCAACGGCGATCCGCATCGGCAAGCCTGCATCATGGGCTCTGGCGATCGCCGCGCGCGATGAGTCGGGCGGGTTCATTGCGGCGGTGACGGATGCTGAGATCTTGCGCGCGCAGGAGGAGATGATTCGACTCGGTGGCATCTTCGTGGAGCCAGCGTGTGCGGCGCCGATCGCAGGACTGCGCAACGCGATCGCCGCGGGCACCGTAGATGGTGCGTCGCGCATTGTTGCCGTAGCAACCGGCTTCGGCCTGAAGGATCCAGAGACCGCATCGCGCCTGATCGGTGAGCTGCGCGAAGCGGACGCCACGTTGGCGAGCGTGCGCAGTGCGCTCGGCTGGTGATGTGATGAGTGTTGATGCGCAGCTGAAGGCGCTCGTTGGTCGGACGGTGACCCTCTCCGTCCCCGCCACGATCGCCAACCTTGGGGTGGGCTATGACGTGCTCGGCCTGGCGATCGACTACCGCAATGAACTTACTGTCCGCGTATCAGGACTGGCGCTTCCTGGGGCGGCTGGGGATATCTCGCTCGTGATCGAGGGGGAGGGGCTCGGTGAGCTCCCCACCGATCGGGGCAACCTGATCGTGAGAGCGATCACGCGTGGGCTCGCAGCTGCGGGGGTGCCGGACGGCGATCGCCTCTCACTCCAGATCAAGGCGCTGAACCGCATCCCACTGGCGCGCGGGCTCGGCTCCTCTGCCGCCGCCTTCGTTGCCGGACTCTTCGCTGGTGCGGCGCTCGCCGGCGCCTCGGGGACCATTGACGAGCTCCCAGGCTCCTGCGCCGACCTCTTCCCCGACGACCTCACCGATCGACTCTTCGCCGCCGCTGATGACGTAGAGGGGCATCCGGACAACGCCGCCGCGGCGATCTTCGGCGGCCTCGTTGCAAGCGCGCGCGTTGACGGTGTGCTGACGGCGCGGCTCGTTGCGGTACCAGAGCGCGCGATCCCCGTGCTGATGATCCCTGAGCTGCGACTCCCAACAAGCGAGATGCGCGCGGTACTGCCCGCCAAGGTGCCGCTCGAAGATGCGGTGCACAATGCGAGCCGCATCGCCGCTGGGATCGCCGCGCTGGAGGCGGGCGACGTTGATGGCTTCGCACTCCTCGCCGATGATCGACTGCACCAGCCGTATCGTGCCACGCGCTACAAGGCGCTTCCTCTGCTGATAAGTGCAGCCGTAGAGGCCGGCGCGATCAGCGCCTGTCTCGCCGGTGCCGGATCGTCGGTGCTCGCCTTTGTAGATGATGCATCGCAGGTGGATGCGGTCTGCGCCGCAATGGAGCGCGCCGCCGAAACGGCGAAGCTCGGCGGTGGCGCACTGCGATTTAACCTTGATACCGACGGCGTGCGCATTGAGGCCGCCTCGGGATTCGGCGGGTGAGCGACCTCATCGTCCAGAAGTACGGCGGCAGCTCTGTAGCGAATGTGGAGCGGATCGGTGCCGTTGCGGCGCGGATTGCGGCGGATCGTGCGCTGGGGCGGAGTGTGGTCGCCGTGGTCTCCGCCATGGGTGACACCACCGACGACCTGCTTGCGCTCGCCGCCAGGGTGATGGGAGGCGTGCCCCCGGATGCGCGCGAACAGGATGCACTGCTCGCCACGGGCGAGATCCAGTCGGCGGCGCTGCTCGCCATGGCGCTCCGCGCGCGGGGCGTGGAGGCGGTGAGCCTGAGCGGCGCCCAGGCGGGGATCAGCGCCGACGGCACGTTCGGCAAGGGGCGCATTGCCGCCATAGAGCCTAGGCGGGTTCGAGAAGAGATCGCGGCGGGGCGGGTGGTGATCGTGGCCGGCTTCCAGGGGGTGAGCGGGACCGAGACGACCACGCTCGGTCGCGGCGGCTCAGACACCTCGGCGGTGGCGCTCGCCGCAGCGCTCGGTGCCGACCGCTGCCAGATCTTTACCGACGTGACGGGGGTCTACACCGCCGATCCCCGCGTGGTGCCAGACGCTCGACAGCTGCGGGTGATCGGCTATGAGGAGATGCTGGAGCTTGCCAACCAGGGGGCGCAGGTGATGCAGGCTCGCGCCGTAGAGTTGGGCTGGGTGAACGGCGTCATCATTGAAGTGCTCAGTTCGTTCGTGGATCAGCCAGGCACGCAGATCAGGGAGGATACGCAGGTGGAACAGCGAAACAAGGTGCGCGGGCTCGCCGCAGATACCAAAGTGGCCAAGGTAACCATGGTCGCCGTCCCCGATCGACCAGGCATTGCGAAGTCGATCTTTGCTCCGCTCGCAGATAGCGTCATCAACGTGGACATGATCGTGCAGAACGTTTCGCACAACGGCACCACCGATCTCTCATTTACCATTGCGCGCAGCGACCTTGCAGCGGCGCGGCCGATCTTGGAGAAGATTCGTGAAACGATCGGCGCACGCGCGTTGGAGATTGATGAGACCGTAGCGAAGATCTCTATTGTTGGCGCCGGCATCCAGAACGCGCCAGGGTATGCGGCGCGCATGTTCGGCACACTCGCCGATGCGAACGTCAACATCCAGATGATCTCTACCTCAGAGATTCGGATCACCTGCATCGTTTCAGAGGCGGATGCTGAACGATCGTTGAAGGCGCTGCACGACGCGTTTGATCTTGCCACGCCCGATCCGATTGATACGGAGCTGCGCGCCTGATCCACGTTGAGCGACTCGACGCGGTTGACTCCACCAACGACGTTGCGTTGGAGCGGCTCGCGAGTGGCGCTGCAACGCCGCTGCTGATTCGCGCCGAGACGCAGCGCGCCGGTCGCGGTCGTCACGGTCGCATCTGGTTGGACGCACCAGGGAACGCGCTGCTAATGAGCCTCGCACTGCGTGCCGACTCGCTCCCTGCAGATGCAGATCGCGTCTGGCGCGTTGGTGCCGAGTTTGCACTCGCCGCCGCCGACGCGGTGGAGGATGCGGCGGCGCTTCTACTCGGCAGCGTGGCGTTGAAGTGGCCGAACGATCTGGTGCTGCGCAACGAGGAGGGTGGGATCACGACCGGATTCCGGAAGTTCGGCGGGATGCTGATGGAAGCCTCGGGGCTCGGCACGCCAGAGGCGACGCTCGTGGTGGGGTTGGGGATGAATGTGCGCGGCGATCCTTCGCGACTCGATCCCGCATTTGCCGCCACCGCAACCTCGTTAGAGCTTGCATCTGGGCGCCCGGTGGATCGCGAGGCGATCTTTGATGATTTTCTTGTACGCCTTGAGGGGCGCCTTGCGGCGCTGCGCTCGGGGCGTTTTGACGTGGCCGGCTGGCGGGAGCGGCAGCTGCTTGAGGGGTGGGGCGTGGAGATTGACCTTGGCGGCGAGGGGCTCGTGGCGGGGCGGGTGGCCGGGTACGACGGCGCATCCGGCGCGCTCATCCTTGCCGTAGACGGCACGGAGCGTGCCATCCACGCGGGCGAGGTGACCCGAGTCGTGCGAGTCACCACCCCATAGGGGGTACCATCTCCCTCTAGTGGGGAGGGTCCGTGCCGAGCTTTAGGAATCCGTTCAAGCGCCGTGAGGCGACCCTTGGTGGCGAGCCGGATCTCTGGCTGCGCTGCCCTGGCTGCTCCGAGCTGCTCTTTAAGAAGAGCCTGGAGAAGGGCCTCCGCGTCTGCGCGTCGTGCGGACACCACTTCCGCGTCCCCGCCCGCGAGCGGATCGCCCAGCTGGTGGACGAGGGCTCCTTCACCGAGTTTGACGCGAGCCTGATCTCGCTCGACCCGATCGTCTTCACCGACTCCAAGCCGTATCCGGAGCGCGTCGCCGCGGCTCGGAAGGTGACCGGCGAACGAGACGCCGCCATCCGAGGGACGGCGAGCATTGGGGGGATCGAGGTCTCCTTAGTGGTGATGAACTTCTTCTTCATGGGCGGCTCGATGGGCTCAGTGGTGGGAGAGAAGGTGGCCCGCGCCGCCGAACTCGCCACCGCACGGCGCCTCCCCCTCGTGATCGTCTCCGCCTCCGGTGGCGCGCGCATGCAGGAGGGGACCTACGCGCTGATGCAGTTGCCAAAGACGCTCGCCGCCATTGCGCGTTTGAAGTTGAGCGGTGGAACCTTCATCAGCCTGCTCACCGATCCAACCACGGGCGGCACGATCGCATCGTTCGGTGCGCTCGGCGACATCAACGTTGCAGAGCCGAACGCGCTCATTGGATTCAGCGGCGCGCGCGTCTCCGCCGGAACCATTGGCGACGAACTCCCCGCCGGTTTCCAGCGCTCAGAATTCCTACTTGAGACAGGATTCATTGACGCGATTGTTGCGCGACCGAACCTGCGCCCCTGGTTGATTCGCGCGCTCAGCCTGTTGCAGCCGCTCCCCGCACCCGCCGTGCCGCTCTATCAACAGATCAACATTCCGGGCGTTGGCCTGATCGGTGGCGTGGTGAGTGGTGTTGCGCAAGGTGCGGGCACGATGATCGGCAGCGTCTTGGCCCCCGTTGTGGATGCGGCGAGCAAGGTGGCGAATCGCGCCGATCAGATCCTTGAGAACCAGCGTGATCGACACCCTGCACCTGAGCTCGGCGACCACCTTCCTGAAGAGGAGGCGTGGAGCCACGTGCGTCGCGCGCGCGAGGTTGAGCGACCGCGCACCGCAGAGATCCTGGAGGCACTGAACGCTGAGTTCCTGGAGTTGCGTGGCGATCGTCGCGCGGGAGATGACGGCGCGATCATCGCAGGCATTGCGCGCATTGACGGCCGTCGCATTGTGGTGGTGGGGACGCAGAAGGGGCGCGACACGGAGAGCAACATCCGTCGCGGATTCGGCATGCCACACCCTGAGGGCTACCGGAAGGCGGCGCGCGCCTTTGAGCTCGCCGAGCGGCTGCGCCTGCCGGTTTTGACGCTGGTGGACACGCCAGGGGCGCACCCGGGGCCAGAGTCAGAGCAGCGCGGCATTGCCGAAGCGATCGCCGCCTCCATCAGCCGCATGACCGAGCTGCGCACGCCGATCGTCACCGTGGTGACGGGGGAGGGCGGCTCGGGGGGCGCGCTCGCGATTGCCGTTGGCGATCGCGTCTATGCGCTGGAGCACGCCTACTACTCCGTGATCAGCCCAGAGGGGTGCGCCGCGATCTTGTTCCGCACCTCGGAGAAGGCGCCCGCCGCGGCGCGCGCGCTGCGCATCACCGCACCGGAGCAGGTGGCGCTCGGCGTTGTTGACGGCATCATTCCAGAGCCGGAGACGCTCTCGGAGGAGTCCACCTTGACGCTCGCGCGCGCCATCTGGGAGACGGCGAGTGCCGCCTTTGATGAGCTTGAGTCAATGAAGGATCTCGGTGAGCTGCTCAACGCGCGCTACGCGCGATATCGCGCCTTTGGTGCATTCGATGAGGCTCCAGTCAAGCGGAAGGGTCTCACCGGTGCGATCCGTTCACTCTTCGGCCTTGATCGCGATCTGGTTGGCGTCGGTGTGGGCGACGACTGGGTGGACGAGATCGAGCGGAATAGCGCGGGGGCATAAGCGTGGCAAAGTATCGCGACCTTACGAGCGCGGCGGTAGACGGAAGCGGCAGCGCCGAATCGCTCGGCGCGCTCGTTGACGTGCTGCTGCCGATCCTTGTGGATCGCCTCGCCGCAACCGGACTCGGCGAGATTGAGGTGGAGCGGAACGGCGCAACGGTGCGCGTCCGCTCGGAGTCGTTCGGCGCAGTGAGCGGCGCCGGTAGCGGCGCTGGCACCACTCGCACTAATAGCGCAACGAACGCGGGTGGCGCGCAGGCGGGGGCGCATGTTGCATCGCAGAACGTAGTTGCGCAAGCTGGCTCGAGCGCCGCTGGGAGTGGCCCTGCAAAGCACGCAGTCGCAGCAACGGCGGTCGGCTTCTTGGTGCTCGCCAAGGAGATTTACATTGGCGCAAAGGTGGCGAAGGGGGCCCATGTGGCGAGCGTTGAGGTGCTCGGCATCCCAACGGAGGTGCGCGCACCACGCGGCGGCATTGTGGTGTTGCTGAAGGCGGCGACCGGAGATCCCGTGGAGTACGGACAGGAGATCTTCATCCTTGAGTCGATTGGTGAGGTGGCGACGTGATCCGCCGCGTCCTGATTGCGAATCGCGGCGAGATTGCGCTGCGCATCCTGCGCGCCTGTCGCCAGCTCGGCCTTGAGGCGGTGGTCGCCTACAGCGAAGCGGATGCCGACTCTCGCGCGGTGCTCGTTGCCGACGAGGCGGTCTGCATCGGTCCCGCCGATGCGAAGCAGAGCTACCTCTCCGCGCCCGCCATCATCTCCGCAGCACTCGCCACCGGTTGCGACGCGGTTCATCCGGGCTACGGCTTCCTCTCGGAGAACGCCGCCTTCGCGGAGGCGGTCGCAGCGCACGGGCTCACCTTTATTGGCCCCTCCGCGCCCATCCTTGAGCGATTCCACTCCAAGGCGGCAACGCGCGCGCTGCTCGCAAAGTTCGGGCTCCCCACGATCCCTGGATCTGAGGGCGTGGTTGTGGACGAGGCGGCGGCGCTGGAGGCGGCGAGCCGCATCGGCTATCCGATCATCTTGAAGGCCTCTGCCGGCGGCGGTGGTCGCGGCATGCGTGTGGCGCACGACGCAGCGGAGTTGAGCAAGAACTTCTCCATCTGCGCGCAGGAGGCACAGGCGGCCTTTGGCGACGGATCGCTTTACCTAGAGAGATACCTGAGCGCAACGCACCATGTTGAGGTGCAGATTGCGGTGGATCACGAAGGGACGGCGCTGCACTTTGGTGAGCGTGACTGCTCGCTACAGCGCAGGCACCAGAAGCTCGTTGAGGAGTCGCCCTCCACGGTGCTCACACCGCGCGTGCGCGAAGACTTCCTGGCGCGCGCCGCAAAGGCGATCGGCGCCGCTGGATACCAGAACGTGGGGACGCTTGAATTCTTGGTTGGCCCAGACGGGAAGCCGTACTTCATTGAGATCAACTGCCGCATCCAGGTGGAGCACCCGGTGACGGAGGTGGTGACGGGCGTGGATCTTGTGGCGCTGCAGATTACACTCGCCGGCGGCGCGCGCATGCCCATGACGCAGCGTGAGATCCAGCCGCGAGGCCATGCGATTGAGTTTCGCATCACCGCCGAAGATCCTTCGAAGAACTTCCAGCCGCAGGCGGGCGAGATCAGCGCGTATCGCTCACCGAGCGGACCATGGGTGCGATTTGATTCGCACCTCTACGCGGGATATGAAGTGCCGCCGTATTACGACAGCCTGCTTGGCAAGTTGATCGTCTGGGGCGCCACTCGTGCCGAGGCGATTGCGCGCTCGCGCGCCGCGCTGCGCGAACTTGAGATTGATGGGGTGGAGACAACGCGCGACTTCTTCCTTGGACTCCTGGAGAGCCCAGCCTTCCTGAACGGCGCCGTCACCACCAGCATGTTGGATGATCTTGGCACCGCCGCCATCCTGGCCGCCGTACCGCGTCGCCCTGGCGAGCCGGCGGGTCAGTAGCGTGAGGAGAGCATGAGTCAGCCACTCCTGAACCGGCAGCAGATTGAGGCGCTGATCCCGCATCGCGCGCCGTTTCTGCTGCTGAGCCGCGTCATCTCAGAGGATCGCGCCGCGGGGCGCCTCGTTGCAGAGCTCGATGTGCAGGCCGACGCCTTCTGGGTGCCTGGCCACTTTCCGCTTCCGATCGGTCCGATCATGCCGGGCGTGCTGCAGGTGGAGGCGCTCGCTCAGGCGATGGGGGTCTATGTGGCGCGCACTGAAGGGTTCGGCAGCCGGCTCGGTGTCTTCGCAAAGCTCGAGGCGTGCCGCTTCACGCGCATGGTCCTACCCGGTGAGACGCTGCAGCTGGAGATCGTGATGCAGAAGCTTGGCTCTCGCATGGGGAGCGCCGTTGGCACCGCGAGCGTGAACGGCGAGAAGGCCTGCAGCGCCACGATCACCTTTGTGATCCCTCCAGAGAGCGCACTCCCGCACCCCGCTGGGCCGAGCAGTTCATAGCAGAGGAGTTCAGATGAAGCGTGTTGTGGTGATCTCAGACGTTCACGGAAACCTTGCCGCACTCGAGGCGATCGTGGCGAAGCTCCCTTCGCTGAAGCCAGACCAGGTGGCGATCCTTGGCGACCACGCCCTCTTTGGGCCGCAGCCAACGGAGACGATCGATCTCATCCGCAAGTTGCAGTTGAGCGGCGCGCTCGTCACTGCGGGCACGGGCGACATTGCCGTTGCAGACCTTGACTACGCCGCCTCCTTCCCGAGCCTCGCGGGCGGCCTGCCGCCAGGGCTCAAGGCGGCGGTGGAGTGGGCATCGGATGAACTAGATGACGATCGCATCGAATGGTTGCGCTCGCTCCCAACCGAGCGTCGCCTGCGATACGGCGAGATCGGCGTCACCTTCTGCCACGCTTCACCCGGTTCGCGCACGATCCCACTCAGCGCCGATCTTGATCCATCCACCACGCTCGAGCTGATCAGCCAGACCGACGCGCGACTCGTCTGCGTTGGCTTCACGCATCAGGCGCGCGTCAAAGACTACGGCTGGAAGGTGCTCGTGGACGCGGGCTCGGCCGGACTCCCGTATGACGGCGAAGCCTCTGCGGCGTTCGCGGTTATTGATATTGACCAAGAGGCTGGAACGATCAGCGCAGAGATTCACCGTGCGGAGTACAACGCCGAAGCGGTGAGCGATGCGATCACCGCGCGTGGACTCGCCGGCGATGCGTACCGCGCCGCCACCGTGCGCACGGGGAAGATGGTGCGATGAACACCCCGCACCGCGTGGTGGTAACTGGTATGGGCGCCGTTTCGCCGCTCGGTCGCGGCGTGGATGCGCTCTGGAGTGGACTCCTTGCAGGACGCTCTGGGATTCGCAGACTTGAGGGCCTCGACCTTACGGGCCAAGAGGTGGACTTTGGTGGACAGGTGCCGAACTTCGATCCTTCGGACATCCTTGAGGCGAAGCAGGTGAAGCGGCTCGATCGTTTCGCACACCTTGCGATCGCCGCATCCGTTGAGGCGCTCATCTCCGCCGGCCTTCCTGCGCGACTGAGCGATGCGCTTGCGCTCGGCACCGCCACGATCATCGGTTCGGGGCTCGGCGGCGCCACCACACTCTTTGAGCAGGCGCTGGCCTTCGCCGCGAAGGGGGCGGGTCGCGTCTCGCCGTTCCTGATCCCAGGTGCGATCGGGAACATGGCGGCCGGCGAGGTGGCGATTCACGTCAACGCGCAGGGACCCTCGTTTGGGCCGGTGAGCGCATGTGCGACCGCCGGCCACGCGATCGGCGAGGCGTATGAGTCAATCCGTCGCGGCGACGCGGAGCGCGCGCTTGCGGGAGGTACCGAGGCGGCGCTGCACCCGGTGGTGATCGCCGGATTCAACAACATGCGCGCCCTCTCACGGAGCGGCAGCGGCGCAACTGGTGGGGACCCCGCCGCCGCCTCACGACCATTCGACAGCGCGCGCGACGGCTTCGTGATGGCCGAAGGGGCGGGCGTGCTGCTGCTGGAGCGACTGGATCTTGCGCTGGCGCGCGGCGCCACACCACTCGCCGAGATCGTTGGCTACGGCGCCTCCGCCGACGCGCAGCACATCACCCTCCCAGCGCCAGGCGGCTACGGCGCGGTGCGCGCCGCTCGCCGCGCACTGGAGAAGGCGGGTCGCACGGGGGCGGAGATTGATCACGTCAACGCGCACGCCACCTCCACGCCGGAAGGCGACAAGGCGGAGCTTGATGCGATCCGCACGATCATCTCGGAGAGCGCCGATGCGGCGAGTGCCCTGAGCGCCGATCGTTCCATGCTGCGCGCCACGATCACGGCGACCAAGGGGAACATTGGACATACGCTCGGTGCCGCCGGTGGCCTCGGTGCCGCCGCCACCATCTGCGCGATGCGCGACCGTCTCGTACACGCCACGCTGAACTTGGAGAACCCTGATCCACTCGCCAGCAACCTGGACATCGTGCGTGGCGCGCCGCGCCAGCAAGAGATACGCCTTGCGCTGGTCAATGCATTCGGCTTCGGCGGCCAGAATGCTGCACTGCTCCTTGCAAAGTGGGAGGGTCGCTGATGCCAGAGCGGCGCCGCGACCGTCTTGCGAAGGGTGCGCGTCGCGCGCTGGAGGCGGCGCGCGAGGCGGCGCGACGCGCGCGCGGTAGCGCCGCAGATGCCACGCGCAGCAGCGCGATCGACCCCTCTACGCCATCCACGCCACCCGTTGAGCGCTTCACCACGGCGCGTCGGATGGCGGAGCGGAGCGAACCACCGCCTGCAATCCAGACCACGCCACCGCGCCCACGTCGCGGCGAGAACCGCCTCACCCCCCTCCCGCCAGAGTTACGCATCCCGGGACAGTCCGCTGCAGCTGAGCGCGCGCCGCTCAGTGGCGACGAGGCGGAGCTCATTGATCTGATTGACCGACTCGCCGCCGTTGCCGACGGCAGCGGCCTCGCCGAGATCGAGGTCTCCGCCGCTGGCACGCGCGTGCTCGTTCGCAGCCGCGCCGCCATTGCTGGTGGTGCCGTATTTGCTTCGATCCCGAGCTCAGCGGCGCCGATCGCGCTGGACAGCAGCGCAGCCACCGCGGCGCAAGTCACCATGCCGCAAGCCACCGGAACGCCAGCCAAGACCTCCGCTACAGGCGCGGTAGCGCCGAGCGGCATCTTCGTGAACGCGCCACTCACCGGCATCTTCTACGCTGCTACGTCACCAGGCGCTGAGCCGCTGGTCAAGGTGGGCCAGTCAATTAGTATCGGTGAGCCGATCGGCTTAATTGAAGCAATGAAACTCTTCAATGAGATCAAGTCGGATAAGGCGGGGCGCGTGCTACGCGTGATCGCTGAGAGCGGTCGCATCGTGAAGTCAAAGACGCCGATTATAGAGTTGGAGCCATGAGCGGATCACACGCGAGCAACGAGGGGCGTATTGGTGGGACGACCGGTGGCATGCAGCTGCCGAATCGCACGACGCACATCACCGGATGGGGGCACGAGGTCCCCGCAACCGTGCTGACGAATGCTGACCTTGAGTTGATCGTTGAGACGAGTGACGAATGGATCACCTCGCGCACGGGGATCCGCGAGCGACGCATTGCGGCGAAGGGGGAGACGACCGCCTCCATGGGCGCGATCGCAGCGGCGCGCGCACTCGCTGTGGCGGGGATCGGCGTTGACGACGTAGATCTGATTGTGGTCGCCACGCTGACGCCAGATCACCTGATGCCGAGTACCGCGGTGCTGGTGAAGGGGGCGCTCGGCGGTACGCGCGCCGCCGCCTTTGATCTCTCCGCCGCCTGCTCCGGTTTTACCTATGCCTACGCCGTGGCGCACGGCTTCCTCACCGCCGGCCTTGGCCAACGCGCGCTCGTGATTGGCGCCGAGACGCTCTCGCGCTCCGTTGACTGGAGTGACCGCTCCACCTGCGTCCTCTTTGGCGACGGTGCGGGCGCAATCATCTTGGAGGCGCTGGATCTCCCCGCCGACCAAGACGCCGCGTCGCGACCGGGGACGCTCAGCTTTGAACTCTCCGCCGAACCGAGCGGCGCGTACGCGCTCTGGATCCCTGGTGGTGCGGGCGCCGACGCCGACGCGTTGATCAAGATGGACGGCGCGAAGACCTATGTCTATGCCACGCGAACGATGGCGGCTGTGGCAACGACGGCGATCGAGCGCGCCGGCCTGCTCCCCTCACAGGTGAATCTTGTGATCCCGCATCAGGCGAACATCCGCATCATTGAACACGTCTCTAAGGCGATCGGCTACCCGATGGAGAAGATCTTCGTGAATCTCGATCGCTACGGGAACACATCCGCTGCGAGCATCCCGATCGCGCTCTCCGAGGCGGTCGCCGCCGGACGACTAAATCCAGGCGACGTCTTCTGCACCGTTTCATTCGGTGGCGGCTACACCTCGGGCGCCTTTGTTGCGCGCTGGGACGCCGACCCCGCACTCGGCGCTCGTGCCGCGAGCGTTGACCCGCAGAGCATTCGCGTGGCCCGACCAGAAGGTGGCGCAAAATCAGATGAGGTGCCCGAGGTGCTGCGCGCGCATCTGGACGGACGCCGCGGTTAGGTTCACACTAATAACTAATAGAAGGCAGAGCGTGAGGAGGTTCCAATGTTTGAGTTGAAGGACTACGCAGCGATCGTCACCGGCGGGGCACGCGGGATCGGTCGCGCCATTGCACTCGCACTCGCGGATGCCGGTGCCAACGTGCTGATCACCTATAAGGGGAACACCGCCGCCGCCGACGCGGTCGTTGCGGAGATTGTGGCGAAGGGTCGCAAGGGGATTGCACTCCAAGCCGACGTCGCCGATCCAGATGCAGCGGTCGTCGTGGTTGCCAAGGCGATGGAAGCCTTTGGCAAGGTTGACCTACTCGTGAACAATGCGGGGATCACGCGTGACACGCTGATCCTGCGCATGACGCCAGAGCAGTGGCGCGAAGTGATCGACACGAATCTCTCCGGCGCCTTCTATATGACGAAGGCGGTGGTGAGGGAGATGCTGCGGGCGAAGAGTGGTCGGATCATCAACATCACGAGCGTCTCTGGCCAGGCGGGGAACGCCGGCCAGGCGAACTACAGCTCAGCAAAGGCGGGGATGATCGGCCTCACCAAGGCGACCGCGCGTGAGGTGGCGAGCCGTGGGATCACCGTGAACGCGGTGGCGCCAGGCTTCATCACCACCGAACTCACCGCTGGCCTCCCCGACGCCATCAAGGAGGGGGTGAAGGCGCAGACGCCACTCGGACGATTCGGCGAACCAGCGGAGATCGCCGCCGCGGTGATCTACCTCGCCTCGCCCGAAGCCTCGTATGTCACCGGCCAGGTGTTGGGGGTTGATGGCGGCCTGGTGATGATGTGACGCCCGCGGGAAACCGCGGCGCCACGACCGCTGCAGCAATCACACTCCTTGCGGCGATCACCTTCGTTACCGCCGCATGGGCCGGCGTCACGCCGATCCGCGCCGCAGAGGTGCCTGGAACCGAATCCCAAACAGCAGATTTCGAGCCGCCCGTTGCGGGTGAGCTGCTCGGCGAGGATGGACGCTACACGATCCTCTTCTTAGGGAGTGATAAGCGCTGCCGCCGACTCGGCTCACCGAACGGCGCAGAGCGCTGCAGCAGCCTTGCGTCAAAGGTGGAGGCGGCGAGCGTGGAGGGTTCGTTAGCGAGTGCGCTCTATCCGTATATCTGGTCGCGCGCCGCCGACGCGGCACTCTTCCAGGCGCACAGCCGCGCCGGCACGGAGCGCACCGACACGATGACGCTGCTCACCGTGGACCCCGCGACCGGAACCGCTGCGGCGTTGAGCATCCCGCGCGACATGGAAAACTTCCCGCTCAAGCCTTCGCTCGCGCGCGACTTCTGTCGTCCGGGGTCGACGCGATTCAGGAGCAAGGTGAACGCGCTCTACGTTTACGCGCAGCTCTGCACCAAGACCGCCGCGAGCGTGCGCGCCTGGGAGCTCTCGGCGATCGCCGCGGAGAAGGTTCGCGAGAACTTAGCTTACGCATTCAACATTGAGATTGACGACTGGGTGCTCGCCACCTTCGGCGCGGCGGATGCCCTTGGCGCCGCACTCGACACGCTTGCGCCAGGGCCTACGCTCGTGCACCTGAACGATAAGAGCCGCTTCGCTTCGTGTCGCACGAATCGACTGCGCACGGGTGACGCGATGAGTTACGTGGATCGGAGCCTGCGCTCCAACGCCAAGTACGGTGATCTCCTCTTCCTGCGTCCAGGGAGCGTGGACCGCTTCGGTGCGCGCAACGCGTGGGCGTATGCGAACTGTAGGGAACCAGCGCCAGAATTAGAATCGGGGCCAGCGGCGGTGCGCAGCAGCAGTCCGTACTTTGTGGCTGACTCGTGTCCGGTGACTGGCGCGTCTGCAGATGGCTGCATCTTTGATATTCCGAGCGACCTCTGGACTGGGTTCGCCCGCGCGCGCAAATATGACGGCGACACGAATCGCATCCGCCGTGCACAGCGCATCCTCTCCGGGATCGCCTTGCGGGTGATTGATTCAGGCGAGGCGGTGGCGAGCGCCCTCGCCGTACTCGCCTCCATGCGTTGGTACGCCTGGGCGGATCGCAACGCAGCGGGCGAGGTGCGTGACTGGAACCTTGGCCCAGCACTTGTGCGCGGCAGCATTGCACCAGGGGACGTCCCGGAGATCTTCAGCTACGTGGCAACGGCACGTGCGCAACTCGTTGCTGGGCCAGATTCGCTGGACGGATGGCGCCCGATGCTGCTCCTTGGTCAGCGCGTGACGCTCCCTGATGGGAGCAGTTGCCGTATTGCGGGGGCGGGACTCTTTGGCGCAGATAACTTCAGCGGCAGGCTCGCCTGTACGCGCGCCTGGGTGGGGGAAGCGTTTGGCGCGGTGAGCGTTACGCGCTAAGGCGGAGCAGATTCGCTGCGACCACCGCAGCGTTGGCAACAAAGAGGGCAACGACGGCACCCCAGCCGACCAGCTGCAGCCAGCGCGGGCTCGCATGGGCACCCAAGAGTGTCCGGCTGCTTGCGAGCTTGACGATGAAGGCGAGCACGATCGGCAGGAAGAGGCCCTGCAGGTACTGGCTCCCCACGATCGCACCGATCGGATCGAGCCCAGGGATCATCACCACCCCCGCACCGAACGCAAGGATCACCGTGAAGATGCCGTAGAAAATTGGTGCCTCATGCAACTTCTTCCCCACGCCCGATTCAAAGCCGAATGCCTCGCTCAGCGCGAAGGCGGTGGTGAGCGGCATGATCGCCATGGCGAGCAGGCTCGCGCCGAAGAGGCCGGCGCCGAAGAGCAGGGTGGCGAAGGATCCGGCGAGTGGCTCCAGCGCCGTTGCCGCCTCCGCGGCCGAGCTGATCGCCTTTCCACTTCCCGCAAGCGCAACGGCGGTTGCGATCACGATGCAGACGGCGATGAAGTTGGTCCAGACCGAGCCGAGGATCGCATCCGCGCGTGCCGCACCGAGCTCTTCCACGCCGATCCCCTTCTCTGCAACGGCGGATTGCAGGTAGAACTGCATGTACGGCGTGACGGTGGTGCCAACCACGGCAATCAGCAGCAGTGCCTCAGCGGCAGAGACGCCGCCAAGGTCTGGCGTGGTGAGTGAGGAGGCGACCTCCGCCCAATTGGGGTTCGCCAACAGTGCGGCGGCGATATACGCCAGGAATACGGCGGTGAGCGAGAGGAAGACGCGCTCAACGCTGCGATAGTTGCCGTAAACCACAAGCAGCCAGACCGCCGCTGCGGTGACTGGCGCGGTGAGGGGCACGGGCACGCCAAAGATCCCGAGTGCCGACGCTGCTCCGGCAACATTGGCAACCGTGTTCGCAAGGTTTGCGATCAACAGCACGATCATGGCGAAGAGCGTCCAGCGCACGCCGAAGTGCTCGCGGATCAGGTCGGTGAGCCCCTGCCCTGTGACCACGCCAAGGCGCGCCACCGACTCTTGTACCAGCGCAAGGAGGAGTGCGGTGAGCGGGAGGATCCAGAGGAAGCGGAGTCCGGTGGAGGAGCCGAGCATGGCGTAGGTGGTGATGCCGCCCGCGTCGTTCCCCGCAACGCCCGCGATCAGGCCAGGGCCAACAACGGCGAGGAAGGCGAGCGGGCCGCGACGGCCACGGAACGTTTCGCGCAGTCGGAGGATCGGCAGCGTACCGAGCGCCGCAAAGCGGCGCGGCGCGCGGCGGGCAAGTTCGATCGGCGCAACGCTGTGTCGGTTCGCCATCTCAGCTGGCCGTTGCGATCATGCGCCGCCCCTCTTCCGCGCGGCCGACTTGGCGCGTCGCTTCTCCTTCGCGGCAACGATGCTCCCTTCGCGCAGGCGGCGCGGCGCCTCGCGACGCCACTCCTCTGGGAGGACGTCCCAGAGTGCGTCAGATGCGGTGATGACGCCCATCAGGCGGCGCTTCTCATCTACCACGGGGACGGTGACGAGTCCGTAGCGCGCCACCACGCGCGCCACCTCTTCCGCATGCGCCAGCAGCTCTACGGCAACCGGCTCATCGTCCATCAGATCGATCACCTTCGCCGATGGTGCGGCGAGGACCAGATCGCGCAACGTTATCTCACCGAGCAGGTGGCGCTTCGCGTCAACGATGTACACGGCAAATGCAACGTCTGCATCTGGCGCAAGTCGGCGAACCGAGGCGAGCGCCTGCGCAACCGTTGCCGAAGGGCGCAGCGCCACATGCTCCGTGGTCATGATGCCGCCGGCGCTCATCTCCGGGTGCGCGAGCAGCTCCTTCACATCATCGCGCTCCTCTTTTGCCATCAGGCGCAAGATCGCGCTACGGCTCATGGGTGAGAGGTCTGCAACGGCGTCCGCCGCTTCGTCAGGGCTCATCTCTTCCAAGAGATCGGCGGCGCGCTCGGGCTCTAGGTCCTCAAGCAGGTCGGCCCGCGTCTCTGGCTCCAACTCTTCAAGCGCCTCAGCGGCCACCTCTTCATCAATGGAGCTGAAGATGTCGGCGCGGTCGCGCGGCGTGAGCTGATTGATGATCGTGGCAAGGTCGGCCGGGTGCAGTTCGGAGAGGCCGGCGTGTGGCACCTTCAGGCGCATGCTGGCAATCGTGGAGCCGAGCGGATCCACATCCTCCCAGTCAATGTAGGAGGCAACGCGCGAGCGTCCGCCGGAGAGTCGCTCAACCCAAGCATCCGGAAGTCCGAGTCGACGCAGAATTCCTGCGGCGCCAACGTCAACGGCTACGAGGCGCATGGCACCATCCACAAAGTCGAGCAGCACGTCGTTGGCGCGCACCACCTTGCGACCGTCAATGTCTACGATCTGCTTGTCGAGCAGATCGGCCTTCAACATGATCTCGTCTTTGCGCTTGTTGAAGCGTGTGATGTTGATCCGCTCCGTGCTGAGTCGCGCGCCATTCAGATCCAGCCGCTGGACGGAGCTCCACGGGAGGTAGATGCGGCGGCGCCCGGTGCGCACTACAAGGCCCGTCACCGGCGGGTGACTCGTCCCAACGGCAACGATCAGGTCATCAATGCTTCCGATCGCGTCGACCCCTTGATCGCGCACGGGTCGTCCAATGAGTCGTGAGAGATGGAGCATCGCGCCCTCCGATGCTACGCCCGCAGAGTTAGCAGGTTCGCCTGCAGTCTACGCGGGGCAGCCCTGGGCGCGCTACCCTGCTGTGAGCATGGAGGAGATTGATGAGTAGGCAACGCAGCGTTCGACGCGTGACCGTGCAGCAACTTGCCGCATTTGCCGATACGACGGCTGACTTTGGCGAGACGGAACTTACCCGCCCTTGGGCGGAGACGCTGATCGCCGTTGCGGTTGCCGCCGTGATCGCCCACTTCAGCGAGGGGAGTGCCACCGTCTTGGCGGGTGCCGCCGCTGCAATCTTGGCCACCGTTGGCGTGGACGCGGTGCGCAGGAGCGAGGAGCGCAGCCTCGCGCCTGGATCTGAACTCGTCCTCGCTGGCCTTGTTGGGCTTGCAACGGCGGGTGCGGCGCGACTCGTTCCAACCGGCGTCGGCCTGATCGTTGCGATCGTCCTTGGCGCCGCTCTCCTGCGTGCCGTTGTCAGATGGGAGATTCGCGTGCGCAAGATTCCTGGCGGGGCAACGCATCGCGATCGTGTGGGGGCGCTCGCGGTATCAACGTTCATCCTCTTCGCCGCCTCGATCGGCGTTGCGGCGCTGGTCCCTGGCGTCATCAGCGTTCCGGGCACCCCTTCGGCGCGACCAGATGCGGTCGGCCCGTTCGCCATCCTCGCCACCGGGATCGGCAGCGCCATTGCGGCAGGCCTCCTCGCCGGTCGCATTGCGAGCCTTCGACGCGAGCGCACCAGCGGGATCGTGCGCGACGCTCTCGGCGCCGCGCTCATCAATGGGCTCGCCTCCGCCGCCTTCGCGAGCTTGGGTGCCGCGCGCCTCGCGGGGCCTGCAGGTCTCGCCGTCCTCTTCTACGCCCGCGAGCTCTGGGCGGCGGCTCCGAAGGGGGAGCGGAGCAATCGACGCCTGATCTTGGAGATCATCGCACTCGTGCTCGCCACGGCGGTTGCCGTCCTCTGGATCGGGGTCTCCCTCTAGCGATCGGCTATCCTTCCCGAACGGTGCCGCGTTCGCATCTGCAGCGCACCCCTTGTGATTGAAGGAGGAGATCGTGACCCTCGCCAAAGAGAACCCTACCCAGAAGCCAGCGCGTGTCGCGCGTGATCATGCAGACGCCGCGCTGAAGGCTGCAGCGGCGGGGCGTTGGCAGGAGGCCACAGATGAGAATCGTGCCGTGCTCACCTTTGCCACAGAGATCAAGGTGGAGGAGCGAATCGAGGCGCACAACCGACTCGCTAAGTGTCTCTGGGAACTCGGCGATCTCGCAGGTTCTAAGAAGGAGTACCAGGCGGCGCTCGTCCTTGATCCACTCAATCGCATCGCCGAGCGAAACGTTGAGCGACTTAAAGGGCTGATCAAGCAGGTTGGAAAGAGGACGACGCCGAGCTCGGAGGGGGCCACAACGCCTGTCGGCATCTTCATCCAGGAGGCCGACACCACCGGATTTGCGCACCTGACGAACGTTGCCGAAGTTGCTGCGCTCGCGCAGGTGAATCCTGGCGACTCAGTCGAGCTACTCGCACTCGGCAACCGCCTGATCGCAAAGGCGAACGGGGTGGAGATTGGACACGTAGAGCCGCGCATCGCCGCGCGCCTACTGAAGCTGATCGCCGACGGCAACGTCTACATTGCGGGCATCACCTCGATTAGCGGTGGCGACATTCGCATCATCATTCGTGAAGAGAGCGTCAGCGCAAAGAATCTTGGAAAGGCCTCCTTCCCAGCAGCAACGCGCGCCAGCGATGAGCGACCATACACCAAGGGCTCCTTCTTCCGTGAAGATGAGGGCTTCAGCGACGAAGATGACGATGATGAGCTCTATGAAGAGGGGACACCTGCGACTGATCGCGTGACGCCAGGACCACCGGAGAAGACGGCGGATGATGCCTTCCTCCCCGAGAGCGAAGAGCCTGTTCCTGAAGAGTAGGTTGGCCGTATCCCGCTGAATTTTTGAGGGGGCATGTCCACCCACCCTCGCGATGCGCGAGCAGAACGTACGGTTGCCGCCCTCCCGCCGGGTGATGCGCTCATCCTTGATCTATATGCCGAAGACGCCTCACTCGCCGCCGCCGGCGCGCGCCGAAGTGCGCGCAGCGTGGTACATGCGGTAGATCAACTTGCGGAGTGGGAGATCTCCGTTGCACTGCGACCGCCGAGCGTCCGCGGGCTCGAACTCGCCGTTGCGGGACTACTAGAAGAGGTTGGCAGCGACCTTGATGTGGGTTGGCGTGGGGGCTGTACCGCGTGCGGACAGCCGCTTCGAATCGGCGCGTGGCGGTGGGAGAGCGCCGCGGCGGATGACGGAGCGAACCGACGACCGATCGGCCGGCGCGCCACCTGCGCCGCATGCAGGGGGCTGAGTAAGCGCGGGGACGCCTCAGCGATGCGACCGGGCGAGGCGGCGACGCAGGTTCAGCTCTCCGCCGATCAGCTGGGCGAGCTACAGGAAGCGCTTGGCGAAGAGGCGGAGCGGCGCTGGACAGCGCGGCAACTGGCCGTACTCCTTGCCATCCGTCGCGCCCTTGCGCGCTCCAACGAGTCGGCGCCTGCACTCGCCGCACTGCGCGTGGCGGTGACGCGTGCCGCGCTGGGGTGCGCTCGCCCCGAGGTGAGCCAGTGGGGTCGCGCCTGGTGGGAGATCGCTCCGTGGCAGGCGCTCGCCAACGTGGTGGATGAGCAGCGCCGCGCACTTCTCCTCGCCGAAGAGTTGCCGCGCGATCTCTCCCTGAGCGGCGACCTTGTGAACCTTAGCTATCCGGGCCGCCCCGTGATCCTGATGCGCGCCAGTGCTGCAGCGCGCACCAGTGTGGTCGGGCTTGCCACGAGTATCTCTGCGAACGCTGCGCTGATTCACTTAAAGCTCGGCACCGCGCGGCAAGAGCGCGCTGCACGCGCGCAGGCGAGCACGCTCGCCGGTGGGGGTGATGGGCACAGCGATGCTCCACGCAACGATGCTTTACTCAACGTGGACGCAGGTGATGCGAACACAGTTGCCGCGGCGATCGCGCGCACCCTTGTAGCCGTTGATCCACTGATCAAGAGCGGCACGAGCCTTCTGGTGGAGCTCCCCGCAACGCTCGAGGCGCTCGCTGGCACACTGACGGCGGCGAGCATGGCGGGCGGCATCATCACGGAGATCGAGCGCTTCAGTGACGACCTGGATCGCGAGTGGTGGAGGATCGCGATCAGCATTCCGCCGGCTGGTGGTCGCGGGGGAGGCAGCGGTGTGTCACTGGAGCACCGTGCCGTCAGCGGCGATGCACTGCATCGCATCGTTGCGGAGATCCTCGTGGAGCGCGGCGAACCCACGGCGCCCGAGCAGCTGCTGTCGCTCTACGCGTTGCGACGCTCGGCGAGCGGCGCCCTCCTTGAGAGCGCGGCGTTGATCAGGGAGTTCAACGAGCTGCTCTCGCTGCGCCAGGAACTCCGACCGCTCGGCTCGCTTGATCGACTTGTGTCGACCAGCGATCGGCGCATTTTTGTAGAGGGGCGCGCTGAACGTGAGCGGCTCGCGCTCAACGGTGGCGATCGTGACGACGCGGCGTACTGGGCGGCCGCCGCAGCGGGCCAACCCACCGGTCACACCGCCGTTGAAGACCCACGACTCGCCGCTGCACTGGGCGCGGCCTACTACGTTGAAGATGAGCTCGGCGCTCGCCCGCGCTGGCCGGGAGGGGATCGCACCGCGGAGCGGCTCGCGGAGATCGCGCGCCTTCTCACGGTGGGGGCGGCGATGGGGCTGCACACGGCGGTGGCGCCGGCACTTGCACCAGCCGTCGTGAACGGGCTGCCGTTGAGTCGTCAGGTGGCGCGTGATCCGATTGATTCATCGCCGCCGCTGCGCCACCGTTCAGATCGCAACGCCTTCGACCAGATCGACGCCCTCCTCTTCCGTCGCGGCAAGAGCCTGCTGATGTGCGAGGTGCTGCTCGGCCCACTTCCACTCGGTGCACTGCTCCTTGATCGTCACGCGAAGGTGGCGACCGATCATGAGGTGGTGCGGCTCCTGGTGACGGATCGTGCGCTGCTGCCGCTCGTGGAGCTGCGACTCCAGCGCGACGAGCGACTCTCCGCCGCCTGGGAGGAGGGGAACTGGCGCCTCCTCGCCACCGACCAGTTGGCGCGCCTCGCCGCACTCGCAAGGCCTCGACTCGCGGATCTGGAGCGTCATCTCGGCAGCTCGCCACTTGAGCGCGACCTAGGGTCGCAGTTGGATCTCGCCTCGTTCGGCTTGGGTGACAATCGGCCGGAGTGAGCTGCGGCCGAGTGGCGACGGCGAGGCGCGACGGCGAGGCACGACGGCGAGTCGCGACGGCGAGGCACGCATCGACTGATCTGCACGCCGTGGCCGGTCGTCCTGATTGGCCTGCTGCTGCATCTCGCCCTCAACCCTCGCGCCGCACCGAGATTCTGCCGCGCCGCACCGAGATTCTGCCGCGCCGCACAGGATTCTGCTCCAGTCCGTATCCTGAGCGGAACGCACCTAGCGCTGGGTGCAGCAGCACCGGGTTCCCTGGAAGGAGTCGCACATGTCAACGCCGCTCTCCGCCAACGATGAGGCCGTCAAGAAGCTCGCCGATGAGCTCTGGAGCGAGATGCTCTCGCACTCGCCGATCTGGGGAACCTACCTTGGCATTGAGGTGGATGACGGCGCACTTGATGACACCTCTGATGCGGCGCGGCTGCGTGATCGAGCGATGTGGGAGAAGTACGGTAAGGCGGCTGCGTCAATTAGTGACGACGGGCTTGATATTGAGTGGAAGATCACACGCGACCTGATGAGAGTGGGGAGCGAGATTGCTATTGAGCGAGATGATCTTCGCCTCGACCTCCTCTCCGTAGTAGACCATATGGACGGCGTGCAGACGATGCTGCCGCAGCTGGCAGCCTTCCAAGACGCGAAGACGCCAGAGAAGTTCGCAAAGCTCATCAGCCGCCTGAAGGCCTTCCCAAAGTTCATGGACGGCTGCATTGAGCGCGTTGTTGAAGCGGAGCGTCGCGGCCTCACCGCCTCGAAGATCTCCACGGAGCGACTGATCGCACAGATCGAGGGCCTGATGAAGATCCCTGCGACGGAGTCACCGATCGTGACGGCCGCGAATGTTGCGGGAGATGCGGAGCGCGCGGAGCTCGCCAATATTGTTGCCGAGTATGTTGATCCACAGATCAAGCGCTACTACGACGTGGTGGCGGGTAGCTACCGGGGGAAGGCGCGCCAAGAGCCAGGCCTCTCCTCCGCTCCGAACGGCGCCGAACTATACCGCGCCGCGATCCACGGCTGGACTGGACTTCATCTTGATCCGAAGGAGCTGCACGAGATCGGCATGCAGGAGTGGGCGGAGATCCAGGAAGAGATGAAGGTCATCGCCACGAAGCTCGGCTACGACGGCTCCATTGAGAAGTTGCGTGACGCCGCAGAGTCAGACTCTACGAATGTTGCCGCTACCAAAGAGGCGCTGATTGTGCGCATCAAGGAAGACATCGAGCGCGGCTACGCTGCGGCTGGGAAGGTCTTCGGACGCTTCCCGAAGGCGGGCTGCGACGTGAAGGCGGTTGAGCAGTTCAAGGAGAAGGATGCACCCGCAGCGTACTACTTCAGCCCAGCGGCTGATGGTTCGCGCCCCGGCACCTACTACGTGAACGGCTACGACCTGCCGTCGCGCTTCCTCCACGCGCTCGCACCAACCACCTATCACGAGGCGATCCCTGGCCACCACTTCCAGATTGCGCTGGAGATGGAGTTGGAGTTCTTGCCTAATCTTCGCAAGCACGCCTCGCACCTTGCGGGCAACGCCTACGTTGAAGGGTGGGGACTCTACTCTGAGCGACTCGCCGATGAGCTCGGCCTCTACCGCAACGAGATGGAACGCTTCGGCATGTTGCAGGGGCAGGCGCACCGAGCGGCGCGCCTCGTCGTTGATACGGGCATCCACGCATTTGGCTGGACGCGCGATCGCGGCGTGGAGTTCATGGAGTCGGTCGGCCTGCCGCGCACGGACGCGGAGATTGAGACTGATCGCTACATCGCCTGGCCGGCGCAGGCGCTCTGCTACAAGGTGGGGCAGCGCGCCATCCAGCGCACGCGAAAGGCGATTGAACTTCGCGACGGCGACAAGTTTGACATCAAGGCCTTTCACGATCACGCCATTGGACACGGCCAGATTCCGCTTCTGGTCTTTGAGGCTGAGATGCCGAACTGGGTCAAGCCGAAGGCGTGACGAAGCGGGACGGCGCCGCGGGCGGAATGCGCGGTGTCTCCCGGCGGACGGTCGGCATCCTCGCCGCGATCGGCGCCGCAACGGCGTGGGGCTTTGGTGCCACAACGTCCGACTACGTCCTCTCGTCAGGAATGCAGAACGACACCTTCTTGGTGATGGAGTTCGCGATCGGCTTTGTCGTGCTTATGGTGATCGGTGCCCTGCGTGGTGAGTTGGGTGGCTTCCGTTTCCCCGGACTTTCTCGTGCTGCAACCACCGGCCTGATTGAACCGTGGGGCGCCTACACGTTCGGAAATATCGGCATTATCTTCAGTAGCGGCGCCTTTGTGGCGCTCGTCTCGTCGCTCAATCCTGTGCTCGTATCGCTCTTTGCGCTCCCATTCCTCGGCGAGCGTGTGAGCGGGACGGCGGCTCGACTGATGGCCGTCTCCATTGGTGGCGTTGCGCTGGTGATCGGCGGCGACGCCTTCAGCGGCTCCCTCAATCCACTCGGCGTGATCTTTGCGGTGCTCGGACTCATCTGTGGCGCCGCCTATGTGCTGGTCTCCTCCAAGCTCGTCCGCACCGTCCCCGTGCTCCCACTCGTCGCATCGCAACTCCTCGTAGCCTGCGTCGCCTCCGCAGGGGTCTTCTTTGTTCGCGTGGTGATCCTTGGCGGGGACCCTGGGATTCCAACGGAGCTCTCCGTCTGGGCTGTTGCCGCCGCCACGGGGATCTTCGGCGGTGCCGCGCCGTTCATCCTCTTCCTTGAGGCCACCAAGCGCATTCCAACCACCACCACCGCCCAGTTCGGCACGCTCGTCCCCGTGATCGCACTGGTTGGCGGAGTTGTGCTCCTTGGCGACCAGCCGTCAGGCTTTCAGCTCCTCGGCACCGCCATCGTGGTCGCCGCACTCTCTGCACTCGCGCGCTACACTCGCGGACATTGATGAGGACACTGATGCGCACGCTGTTCCGGCTCTTCTTGGGGAGTACACCGAGTTGGTATAAGCGTGCGCTGATCGCGGCGCTGATCATAAATCCGATCGTGGCGGCGCTCGCCGGTAGTGCGATCGCCACATGGCTGCTCGTTGCAGAGTTCATCGCTGTCTTGGCGCTCGCGCTGCGCTGCTACCCGCTCGTCCCTGGAGGCCTGCTCGCCTTAGAAGGAATTGCGATCGGTCTCGCCTCGCCTGGGCAGGCGTACCATGAGATTGAGAAGAACCTGCCCACGCTGCTCCTGATCCTCTTCATGGTGACGGGAATCTACTTCATTCGCGAGCTACTCCTTTGGGCGTTTTCGCGCCTCATCCTCGCGGTGAAGGGGCGCGCGTCCCTTGCACTTGCATTCTTCCTTTCAGCTGCGTTCCTGAGCATGTTCCTTGACTCGCTAACAGTCCTCGCGGCGATCGTTGCCGTGGCAGTTGGCCTCGAGGCGCTCCATCGGCGCGCGGAGCTGGTGGTGAAGGGGAGTAGGGGTGCGTTGGCACCCGCGGCAGCCGATGCTGAACTTGTCGCGTTCAGGAACTTCCTTCGCTCGCTGGTCATGCACGCCACGATCGGCACGCTTCTGGGAGGGGCGGCCACCCTCGTGGGCGAACCACAGAACCTGCTCATTGGTGCGGCCATGGGCTGGGACTTTACGGAGTACTTCCTCGTTAACGCCCACGTCACGCTCCCCGCGCTCGCCGCTGGTACGGTCGTGACCTGGCTTCTGGCTCGGAACCGCTGGCTAGGGTACGGCGCCGTGCTCGCCCCAGCATCGCGCCAGCTGATCATGGATTCGCTACGAGAGACGGCAGAAGCTGGTGCGCTGACGCGCAAAGTTCAGCTCGTCGCCCAGGGGGTCGTTGCGGCACTCTTGGTTGTTGGGCTTGCACTCCACGTCGCAGAGGTGGGACTGCTAGGACTCGGCGTGATTGTCCTTGCCGCTGCGCTGAACGGCACCACGGAGGAGCAGAAGATCGGCAACGCGTTCCATGCATCCGCACCCTTTGTTGCCCTGCTTGCCGTATTCTTCTGCGTCGTTGCAGCGATCGAGGCGCAAGCAATCTTCGCAGGACTCATTGGCGCTGCACTCTCACTAGACGGCGTGACACGGGAGGTCGCCCTCTATCTGCTCTCAGGGCTCCTCTCCGCGGTGAGCGACAACGTCTTCGTTGCGAGTTCAATCCTGGGTGAGACGCAGCGGGTGGCGCTGGCGGCAGGGCTCAGCGCAGCAGAGATTGAGCGCCTTGCGATCGCGATCGCAAACGGAACCAACCTCCCCGCCATGTCCACGCCGAACGGCACTGCCGCCATGCTCTACCTGTTGACATCACCGATCGCACCAGTGCTCGGACTGAGTTACGTGAGGATGCTCAAGATGACTGCCCCGTTTGCAGTCACCGCAACGATCGTTGGGCTGCTCGCGATCGCGAACTCATAGTCAAGCGCCAGCTACGGCGCGAAGGATCAACAGCCCCTTTCGGGCGCGTCCAACGACCGGACGGTGCGGGCGGCGTACGCCGTAGCCGTCTCGTTCGATCTGGCGCAGGATCTCGCGATTGAGGAGCGCCGCCGCCCTGATTGAGCGGCGCCCGTGCTGTAGGTAGTGCACCCCCGCAAGTCCCTCGTCATACGCAGCGTCCGCGCGAGCGATCTCCTCACGTAGCAGCTCGCGGCGATCGCCATCGCGCAGTGAGGTTGGACCACCTGTAGCTTCTGGGCTGAGCCCGTGTTTGCGCATCAGCGCATGCGAGAGGTAGATGCGTCCGTCCGCAAGGTCTTCATCAATATCACGAAGGATGTTGGTTCGTTGCATTGCGGCACCGAGTGCACGCGCCGCTTGATCTGCCTCGCGCTCGCTCCCTGGTACTACCTCAAGGAGTGCCGCCATGAGACGGCCGACCGTCCCCGCAACCTGATAGCAGTAGAGCGCGGCGGCTTCGTCGGTTGTAATAGATGGAGTTGCGAGGTCGCTTCGCATGCCGTCAAGGAAGCCGCGCACCGCGTCACGTGGAAAGCGCGCGTGACGCGCCGCAAGGTCGTCCAGGATCAGCAGCTCGCGATCGCCTGTTGACGGTGGGAGCGTTTCACCGCGCGTCCATGTCTCAATGCGCGCAATGCGGCGCTCTGCCGCTTCGCGCGTGCTCCCGCCTGAACGCACCTCAACGTCAACCAGGTCATCAAGTGTGCGCAACACCAGGTAGAGCAGTTCAGCATCGTTACGCCGCTCGCGCGGAAGCAGCTGTGTCGCGAGCGAGAAGCTGCGTGCAGTCCGGTTGATGATGCGGCGTGCCTCCGGAAGGTGCGCCGCAACCTCTGGACGGAGCGCAGTCACGGCTGGACGAGGTTGCCAGTTGGACCTGTGGCGCGGGAGGTGAGCGGTGTCCAACTCCGCTGCGCCACGATACTTTCGCGGAGGCCTTCGAGACCCCAGCCCTCAAGCCAGGCAAGGGTCCGTTCGCGCATGCGCGGCTCCGCCTCGCTCCAATCATCGCCAGAGCGAAGGTTCGGGACGGGGAGGAGGATGGTGACCCGCCACCCATCGGAG
>JBCLDV010000012.1:0-32252 GCA_038914275.1 Candidatus Limnocylindrus sp. | reverse complement strand
CCTTCCAGCTCCATGCCGTTCCCCGAAAATTCGGCGATCTGCCCTGGGTCCAAATGCACGATCGTCCGTCCGGAGGCGGCGAGGCGCACCCCAACCCTGGCCCGCTCGGCTGGGTCCGGGATGTTCAGAAGGCCCGCCGTCACGAACTCGCCCCCAATCGAGAGGACCACATTGGTGTGATAGATCGGCGCGCCGCGCGCGTCGGCTGTGTTGAAGATCTCTGCGTCGTAGCCCATCTCCGAACACCAGCGCAGGGCTGCGGCGCTGTGCGCGCGACCAGAACGCGCCATATATGCCACGCGCCCTACGTGATCCAACACCAGCGCGCCAGTCCCTTCAAGGTAAATCCCGGCGTCTTCCATTGCACTAAGGTCAAGAACGTCGTGTACTTCGTACTGCGCGCGCAGCTGATCCACCACGTCCGCGCGCCGTTCGCGCCGCCGGCTCGGTGTGGCCATGGGGTAGAGCACCACGCGACCGTCTTCATGCGTGCTGATCCAGTTATTTGGAAACACCGAATCGGGGACGCTGCTCCCGGGAAGGTCATCGATTAGCAGCACCGTGACGCCGAGCTCGCGTAGGCCCGCCGCAATGCGCGCCACCTCTTCACGCGCCTCTGCCGCAACCGCAGTGCGCTCCGCCGCATCGGTGACCGCCGCACCCTGGAAGGCGTTATCCACCGCCGTCTCAGGATTCGGGCTGAATCCGAGCGGGTTGATCATCAGCACGGCGCGCGGCGACTGCATCACGAGCCGAGTCTACCCGCAGCAGTCGCCGCCGCGTAGGCAGCCTCAGCCGCGTATGATTTCGGCATGAAGTCGCTGCTCGGTTCATGGGGGCTCGGGATACTGCTCGGACTGCTGCTGATGGTTGTGGTTGCGATCACGGGGATTGGGCCGCAGCGAGGGGGGTAGCCCCGCATCTACACGGGCGGTCCCGTACATAGGGGAGGCACCATGCAGCGCACACGCATTGATTGGGTAGCGGAGCAGTCACGGCTGCTGCGCGGCATTGCCGAAGAGTTCACCAGCACCCAGCCATTCGCCGGACTCACGATTGGCACGGGGATCCACCTTGAGGCCAAGACCGTGGCGCTGCTGCTCACCCTGCAGGCGGGTGGAGCCACGCTCGTCTCTACGGGGAACCTCAACACCACGCAGGCCGACGCGGTGGAGCGTTTGCGCGCCCACGGCGTGACGGTGATTGGCGAGGCAACAAGAGATGCCACCGTGCACGCCACCTACCTTGCGCAGGTGGTGGCGGCCAAGCCCGATTTAATCCTTGACAATGGTGGCGACCTCTACATGCACTACCTCAGCAACCCGTACAGCACGTTGCGCGGCGGTACCGAAGAGACCACGTCTGGTCGCATGCGCCTTGAGCCGCTGCGCGACAAACTAAAGATGCCGATCCTTGTGATCAACGACAGTCCCATCAAGCAGTTCGCGGAGAACGAACATGCGGTGGGGCAGAGCGCCCTTGAGTCGTACATGCGCATCACCAACAAGACGGCGAACGGCGAACGCGTCACCGTGGTTGGCTACGGCTCCGTTGGTCGTGGCGTTGCGGCAAACTTCCGTGGCGCATACGCCAAGGTCTCAGTGGTGGAGCGCGACCCGGTGCTGCGGCTGCGTGCGCATCTCGACGGATTTGACACGCCGGATCGTAACGAGGCGCTCGCCTCGGCCGACCTGATCATCACCGTCACCGGCGCACAGGGCGTCATCACCGCAGCCGACCTGCCGCAGCTGCGCGACGGCGTGATCATGGCGAATGCCGGTCACTTTCCTGAAGAGATTGACGTTGCGGGCATCCTCGCCTCGCCCGAGATCACGGCGCAAGAGGAGTACGCCGACGACCTGCTCACGCTGCGCCTGAAGAGCGGGCGCGCCGTGCACCTCATTGCCCGTGGCCACATGTTCAACCTTGCCGGCCCACGCCCCATTGGTAACTCGATTGAGGCGATGGACCTTGGTTTCGCGCTACAGGCACGCTCCCTTGAGGCGGTCGCGCGCGGCACCGTGGACGCCACGAGCTGCGTGGTCCCAGTGCCGCACGCGATCGACGCCGCCGTGGCCGCCGCCTACCTCGCCTCGCGGTATCGGTAAGCCTAGCCTCGCCTCAAAGGAGTGGCGCCCTTACTTCCTAGGGTCGCCGTCGCCCGCCTGGAAGAGACCGAGCGCGCCCCTGCCCACAAAGTTGAAGGCGTGGGTCACGATCGGATAGAGGCCATCTTCAGCCATCACGAACTCAACCATGGCCCCCTGCGACGGGGCAAGGTCAACGGCTTGCGCACCGTAGTTGCCCGGATTGCCGAGTCTGAGCTCAACGCCCTCCTTGATCACGCGATCGAAGATCGTGCCGACGATGTGGAAGGCACTGTCAATGCTTGGTCCCACATTCAGGATGAAGAGGCGAATGCGCTCTCCCGTTGCGATCTTGATCGGATTGTCTAGGTACTGGTTCGCCACACCGTTGAAGAGGATGAAATCTGGTGCAGGGGCGGCGAGCATCGCCTTCTCCAGCGAGGAGGTCTCCCCCTGTGGGCCCAAATACCACTCGCTCTGGACGATGGCAAACTCGCGGTCGACCTTAGAGAGTCCACCCGCCGGCTCCACGATCATCATGCCGTACATGCCATTGGAGATGTGGTGCAGCGCAGGTGCCGTACCGCAGTGGTACATCCAGACGCCCGCAAATTCCGCGCGGAATTCGTACAGCTTCTCTTCACCGGGGTTGATCGAGGTCATCTCGTCATTCCAGGCAACGAGTGAACTGTGGAAGTCAATGCTGTGTGGCAGCTTGTTCGTTGCTGCATTGATCAAGTGAATGCGCACAAGATCACCGACCTTCACGCGAATCACTGGTCCTGGCACTGAATCACCGAACGTCCAGACCATCTGCTGGTACCCGCCGGCGATCGTCATCATCTTCTCGTATATGACCAGCTCGATATCGTGCGTGTTTCCGCTCAGCCGAGCCGGTACCGCCGCGTCGCGCAGCAAGTAGGCGGGGGCGTTCGGATCCTTAGGGACAACGGTGACCATACCTGGGACGTCGTGGCCGTGGTCGTCAGCACCCCCACTGGAGGCTTCTCCAGCAGTGAACGTTCCCACCATTCCTGCCGCCTTGTGGCCAGGAACTGCACAGTAGAAATCGGTGCTACCCGCTGGGATGTTGATCACGGCGGTCACCGTCTCGCCAGCGTGTGCAATGATCTGCTGTCCGTCAGGGAGGGTCAGGTCGTGCGGCAAAACGCCGACGTTCTTGAGCGTCACTTCATACGCTCCCGCCGCCGCAATGTCCATTGTGGGGGGCGTGAATCCAAGGTCATAGGCATCGATGCTGATTGTGCCGAGCACCCCGCCGCCTGCACTTGGATCTACCGAAGTGCTCGGTGAGGCTGATTGCAACGACGTCACAACCATAAAGATCGCGGCAAGGCCACCCACGACAAGCATCGAGAGGAGACCAAACTTAAGGCAGCCACCAACGGCTGAGGGCTCTTGGTTCGCTTGCTGGTACGTCTCTGGCATGTTGCTCCCTCCTCACGAATGACTCAGCACAAAGCGTGCTGTTTACACCCTCATCGTCCGCCTATCTGCGCCGCGCCGCTTTATCTGAGTCGTCGGCGAAGGTATGCGCATGCCATAGACCTGGCACAACCCCGCTGCTATAGTGGTCAGGTCACCTCAATAGGTGACGCGCATCGAGAGCACCGGAGAGTCTCAGCTCAACGAAGGTGCGGCAACCAACGGATCCCCAACCCGGGGGCCGGAACGGTGCCAACGCTGATATGGCGATGCGGACGGGTCCGACGCGGACCAGGCGCCTCCTATGGCGCCCTGCGTTGCGTCGTGCCCCAGGAGTCGGCCCACAGCCGACGCAACTGGGAGAACGAAGAGATGACAGAAGCACGAGGCACCAGCCGCATCGTCACCTGTGAGGCGGTCACCCCAGGGCATCCGGACAAGCTCTGCGACCAGATCAGCGACGCGCTGCTGGACGCACACCTGGTACGTGATCCGTACACGCGCTGTGGTATTGAGGCCGCCGCGAGCGGCAACGAGGTCTGGGTCTTCGGCCAGGTGGCCAGCCGCGACCCACTTACCCACAGTGAGATCGAAGCGATCACGCGCCGCGTCATTCGTGAGGCCGGGTACACCAGTGCAGAGGAGGGGATCGACCCCGAAACCTGCACCATTCGCGTGACCATCGACGAACAGAGCCCAGACATTGCGGCGGGCGTGGTGAAGGAGAACGGCGCGATCGGCGCGAGCGACCAGGGGATCGTCTACGGCTACGCCACGAACGAGACGCCGGAGGGGCTGCCGCTCCCGCTGGTGCTCGCCCAGCGCCTGACGCGCGCCATCACCGACGCAAGAAAATCCAAGCGCATCCCCTGGCTGCTCCCCGACGGCAAAGCTCAGGTGAGCGTGCGATACGTGGACGGTAAGTCGAGTGTGGTAACGGCCTTCGTGCTCTCGGCGCAGCACAAAGCAGAAATAGACACTGATGATGTCCGCGCCGTGCTGACCGGCCTCGCGCTCAAAGAGCTCGGCGAGTACGCCACGGAGGAGACGGTGGCGCACGTGAACCCGGCGGGGCGCTTTGTCAGCGGCGGACCACTCGCGGACTCTGGCCTCACCGGAAGAAAGGTGATCGCCGACACGTACGGTGGCGTGGCGCATCACGGCGGCGGCGCCTTCAGTGGCAAGGACCCCACCAAGGTGGACCGCTCCGCCGCCTACGCCGCCCGCCATGCGGCACTGCAAGTCGTAAGAAGCGGCCTCGCCAGCAGCTGCGAGATCGCCATCTCATACGCCATTGGCGTGGAGCGGCCGGTCGCCATTGACGTGCAGAGCAGGCAGATGCCGCGGGCAACCTTCAAAAAGGGCGGACGAGAGACCAAAGAGGCGGCGATCGCCTACGCGGTGCGCACCGTCTTTGACTTCACCCCGCGCAGCATCATCGAGCGCTTCGAACTGCGCACACCGATCTACGAATCAACCGCCCGCGAAGGACACGTCGGCAGAGATCAGCTCCCCTGGGAGAAGGAGAGCCCAGCCACCAACCAGCTCCTCACCGAAGTCAAGGCGTACCAGGCGGCAGCGCTCTCTGGCAGCTGGTCAGACGGCAGTCCGTTCAGCAGCGAAAAGAAGATCTTCGCCATAATTTCGTGCACCCCTCCCCGCAAGAGGAGGGCGACGATGCGTAGCGAAGACCCCAAAACACTCTTCTTACGGCGCGTGGTCCTGCGCGGTGGCATAAAGCCCGGTGAGAAGGGCCGCTTCCCATGCGGCCACCTCTCGCGCCTCGACCGCAGCCACCTGATCCCAGGCGAGAGCTTCCCCTACGGCGCCAGTGGCGCCACCCTGATCTCCTGTGTGGCCTGCCCAGAACCGGCAAAGTCCAAGAGCACAACCAAGCGCAGCGGCGTGACCAAGGCAAAACATGTCTGAGCGGCCGAAGATCAAACTCTCTGCGATTGACCAGAGCTTTCGCTGGACCAAGCGGAGGCGCTTAGAGCGCGACGAGGTTGAGGCGGGGTTTCCACCGCATGACAGTACCGGCGTAAATCTCTGGTACAAGCACCAGTCGATGGCTTGTTTCGGTCTCCTATACCACTACGGGTGGGTGGCAGAACACTCGCGTGCTCGTGCGATTCACCTGACTCCGACTGGTCTCTACTTCAGGATCACATCCCAATCATGGGCCAGATTCTGGAGCGGCGCGTTCCTCCGCCAAGATGGATCAGTCGGTGGTTTCAAGGGTCGCCACTATCACCCCTTGTACTGCCAAGGGTGTGGTCGCGCAGATCTTAGGGTTGCAGAGCGATTCAAGTGCGAGTCGAGTTTTTACGTTCCTGAAGAGTTGCTGATCCGCATGCCTGCTAGCCCGAGCGGGACGATGTATCGGCCGCCCGTCGCTAACGTGCCTGAGGCACCCCCGAGGGGTGGAGGTGCGGTAACCAGGATCACACCGCAGTCACCGCTGCCCGATACGAGCGCAGTAAGTCCAGGACCGATCAGGGAGCAGGCCCTCTGGGAGCGCCTCCTCCGCGCGCTCTTCTCCACCTTCTGGTCCACCCTCTTGTCCATCCTGGTGATCCTCGCGATCGTGCAGGAGTGTGGAAATGCTCTTATCGAAAACCTATGAGAGGAGAATCTTGTGCATGATGATGTAGAACAGGATGACGGATGGCAGTTTGCAGAACTCCATGAAGCGATTAATGGCCTTTACGCTGTACGAAATGGCGAACCGTGGCCAGCAGATCTCAAAGAGATAGTGGGAGAACTAGCCCGTGCTATCGCCCTTCATGCAAAGTTTGGAGGCGAGTGTGATTGTTCTGGGCAAGGATGTTCGGTAAGCATTTCATGCACGGATCCGGACGACTACGCTTATCCGCCATTTGTTGAGTGGAGGTGGGCACTTTATATGTATGATCACTTTCCAAATGAGACAACAGATCCAGATAATGGGAGCGAGGAAGACTTCCAACAACCGAATGAATCAAACCTTGATTTTGCAATACGATGCATCAACGCCTTGCGAGAATCGGACGGAATCTTTAGCAGCTATGACGAGGACAGCACGACAATGCTCCAGCTTGCCTCCCTGAAGTTGGAGGATAAGTCAATCTGGTTCTGGATTATGTCGCATCCTCAGCGGGCTGGCTACTATTTTGAGGTCTACCCAAAGGCATGGTCGAACGAGAATGCGGCTAAGGCTGGCTTGAAAGATATTGGTTTCCAGTTTGTTGAAGAGCTCACAGAAGAAGATCTTCCGCGACTTGGGTTCCCGGCCAAATAGATGCTTGAGGCGCCCCCGCATTACCCAGGAAGATCACGTGAGGAGGAGAGAGGATGAAGACCACCAGCATCAAACCGAAGCGCCTCCGCAAAGGAAGCACCTGCCCCACCTGCACTACAGGAAGGCTCTTACCGATCGCGTACGGCTTCCCGAGCCCCGAGGGGCGCAGACGCTTCAAAGCGGGAGAGATCGCCCTCGGCGGCTGCGTGGTCAACTCCGTGCTCGATCCCAAGCTAGGCGTCATCAGCGCCGACCCTGACCTTGAGTGCCCTCAGTGCAAGGGGAGGTTCTGGCGTGGGGGCGGGCCCATAATTTCTTCATGAAGCCTGAGATCGTCATTGGGGACATTGCCGCACTGCCGTTTCACGCAGGTGCGATCGTGAATGCCGCGAACGAAGAGCTCGTACACGGTGGCGGCGTCTGTGGGGCGATCTTTGCCGCCGCGGGTGCCCGTGACCTTGCGCGGGTCTGTGCCGCCGTCGCCCCGTGCCCCACGGGCGAGGCGCGCATCACGCCAGGCTTCGCCCTGAATGCCGACTGGATCGTCCATGCCGTTGGCCCAGACCTCCGCTCCAGCCAAAAAGGCGCGGCGCAGCTTCTAGCCGCCGCCTACACCAGTGCCCTACGCCTCGCCGATGATGCGGGCGCACAGAGCATTGCCCTCCCCGCCATCTCCACCGGCATCTACGGCTTCCCTCCCATTGACGCCGCCCCCATCGCCCACGCCGCCATCACCGCCTTCACCCCAACGCACCTACAGCGCTGCCTTGTGGTGTTCAGGAGTGAAGAGAGCGCAGCCCCGATGCGCGCGGTGGCGGGGTAGGCGTCAGGGCAACACGGCAGAGGGCCAGAGCTGAGCCCCACTTAACGCTCTGACACGACCCTCTTTGCCGCCGTGAACCTCACGCCCAACCCCAGCAACGCAAGCAGGCCAAAGGCAGCACCGCCATAGAAGGTTGCGGGGGCGCCATACGCCTCCCATAACCATCCGGCAAAGCCGCTTGCGACCAGCATTGCCAACCCGCTGATGAGGTTAAAGAGCCCATAGGCCGTGCCGCGTAGGTCGGCGGGAGCGGTGTCGGCCACCATCGTTGCGAGCAGCCCTTGGGTCAGCCCCATGTGGATACCCCAGAGTGCGACGCCCGCGAGTACAGACACCCAATGACTGCTACTGGCGAGCACAAGATCCGCCGCGATCAAGACTACGAGCCCAAGGGCCAGCAGCTTGGAGTGACTGATACGGTCGGAGAGCTTGCCAAATGGATAGGCGGAGAGCGAATAGACGACGTTCATGGCAACCATGACCAAGGGCACCAGGGCCATGGCGATGCCGCTCTGCTGCGCTCGCAGCACCAAGAACGCTTCGCTGAACCTCGCCAGCGTGAAGGCGGCGCCAATCGCCACCACCCACCAATACGGTCGACCGAGGCGCAGCAGGTTTTCCCGACGAATCGGATTGCTCTTGACATGGCCAACGTGGTGCGCCGGCTCGCGCACGCCAACGAGCAGCAGTGCCACCGCCATTAGGGCGGGCACCAGAGCGACCCAGAACACGGCACGAAAGTCATTGGCCCAGAGCAGCATCAACCCCACCGCAATGAGTGGCCCTAAGAAAGCACCCACCGTGTCTAACGACTGGCGCAAGCCGAACGCCGCTCCTCGAACCTTGGCTGGCGTGATGTCGGCAACCAGCGCATCACGTGGCGCACCGCGCACCCCCTTGCCGACCCGATCGAGCAGCCGCGCCGCGATGATCACGCCGGTCGATGACGCCATGGCGAACAGCGGCTTGCTCAAGGCACCGAGCGCATATCCAAACACGGCAAGACCCTTGCGCTTGCCTAGGTAGTCACTCAGCGCCCCCGAGAACACCTTCACGATCAGGGCGGTAGCTTCGGCTGCGCCTTCGATCAGACCGATCGTGAACGCACCCATGCCCAGCACGGTGACCATGAACATGGGCAGGAGGCTATGGATCATCTCCGATGAGATATCCATCAACATGCTGACAAACCCCAGCACCCATACGCCCTTCGGTATCTGCCGTAAGACCGACTGCCTCTCACTCATGCGCCAATCCTAACTAGCTCACCTATAGCGATTGCAGTAACACCACCCGCCTCTGCACGGGGAGTACCCGCCCCAACCCGCACTACCAGCAAGCAAGTACCAAGCACTTACCGCCTCCTGAGCCACGAGGGAGGCAGGCGCTAGGAGGTGCTAGTCCACCTACTCGTTAGCTCGAGAACGGTGGACGTGCAGCCCACCGATGAGTTCCTGCCGACACCAGCCCCGCCGCCCAGTAAGCGCTCAGTAAGTCCACGACCCTAGTGGGCAGGGCTTCTGGGAGCGCCACCTCCGCTCACGCCTCTCCTCGATCCTCGCTCTGCCCCATCTTCAAGTTCCTCTTCGTGATCACCTTGCTCGCATACGCCGCAGGGAGGCACTGATGCATGACAGGGAGCTGGCACGGGTCAAGCGCAGGATCAGCAGCAGCAGGGTCCGTCTCGCTCTTCGAGAGGGACGCGCTCGGCAGGCATAGGGTCAAGAGACCCGACGAGATCGGGAAGCGGGTGAGGGTCTGGGTTGTGGACTGGTGCGGCTGTCGTGGCCGGAAGGACGACGGACTCGACACGAGGCTGATAGACCTTGCCCCCTGTGCTGGTGTTGCTCCTAGTGTGGGCAGAAAGGGACTAGGTCATGGGGTTTGATCCGTTAGCACTGGCGGCAGCGATGGAGTACGTCCGCCTAGAAAACGAGCGCAAGTACGGTCGCGCACCACGCGCAACAAAGAGGCAAAGGAAAAACAAGGCAGGGTGGGCTCTTCTGTTCTGGTTTTTCGGCTTCGGATTTGTCATCGCTGGTATTTGACAAGTACGAGCGTTACAGGTGCTCCACCTGCACTACCAGTAAGCGCTTACCAATCGCTTACGGCCTCTCGAGTCACGAGGGGATCAGGCGCTACGAAGCGGGCACAATCGCCCTCGCCGGCTGCGTGGTCTCTGGCTATGATCCCGACCTTGCCTATCGCAGCTGCGTCTAAGAGCCGCGCTTCTTTTTGGGCAGTGGGAGGAATGGGCTTGGCGTACCCCAATAGACCACATCAAGCTTGCGTGTCGCGCGCGTGCAGGCAACATAGAGGAACGCACCGCCCTGTGCGGTGCTTGGATAAGCGTCAATGTCGGCTTGTAGCACCAGCACGTGATTGAACTCAAGGCCCTTGGCCTCATCTGCCGATAGAACGACTCTGCGCTGCGTTGCATGTGTGGCAGTTTCGACGGAGTCTGCTCCGGAGGTAAGAACCTTCATGTACTCCCTGCTCGTGAGGAGGCCCCAGGAAGGATCCATTGAAACGATCTCCTGTTTGCGTTGCTCACTTGCTTCAGGAGGCAATATGATCGCTGACGTACCGGTAGCATCACCCAGCTCGGATATCCAGGATGCAATAGCGCGACGATCCGGATGCTGCTCTGGTGCCTTTTTAACGCTGACCCCTGGGCCGCTTCGCTTATATGCTTTCGCCTTCTTGCGCACACCGCGGAGTTTGAGGATCTCATTACCAAACACGGTAATCTGCTCGGTGGAGCGTAGGCTGAGGTCCATTCGATCAATCCTGAGCTTGACAGGGAAGATCTTGGCGATTTCGTCCCACTCTTGACGATCTGTGCCCGCACGTGTTGATTGGCGAATATCTCCGACCATGGTTACTGAACTGCCTCGCGTGATCGTTGCAAGGAATCGCAGCTCCATCTCGCTAAGGTCTTGTGCCTCGTCAACAATAATGTGGTCGAGCTCCCCGCGCCCAGGTTCACCTGGCGTCAGCTGGGATGCGAGTGCAACGCAATATGCAGCCAGGGTGGCGCGGTCAGGCCGCGTAGCGTCTGCTCGCGACTTTGCTGGTTGCCACGGCAGCAACCGGTCAAGTGGAAGTGGTGGCCAGATGCGTTCAACGTATTGTGCCGCCGTGCTTCTCAACTTCTCGTTGTAGCTTGGTTGGAAGTTCCGGAATTTATCCTTAGCGTTCTCGGCGCGAGCACGGAGGCGCGCGGCTAGGCTCGAACTAAACGAGCGACGCGCACTCTCAAAGCCAATTCCAGGCTTTAGCGCGTCTGAGATTAGGGATCGGACCTCTTCACCGGTGACGAGGATTGAGGCGCGTGCGCCAGTGTCTTGTCCAACCTGAATGAACGTGATCGTCGGGAGTGCCGCTTCAGGACGAGCCCCAGCGGAGGAGTGCACCCCACCTATGCGGTACATGCTGCGCGCTAGTGCTAGAAGTAGACGCTCCTCGGACTTGATCCAGATCTCTGTCTCTTGGTCATCGACCGAAACCTGCATCATCTCTGCCTCGATGCCAGTAAGGCGAGATCGCCCTGCGAATCGAGGGAGCTCCGCCTTCACTCGGAGCAGGTTCGCTAGGATTCGCTCCTTATCACCGGCAAGGATTCCACCCGCTTCTGCAACTGCCTGTTCAAGGTCTACTCCGTATACGGGATCAGCTGGAGGGTTTTGGACGCGAGCATTTAGCTCGTCAATCGCTAGGAAGTCTCCAGACGTGAGGCGGTCGTATGCTGCTGCGACTTGCACCCCAAGACCTCGCCGGGAGTCTGCGTAGAAGAGGTCAAGGCGGATTTCCGGAGTGCCCTCGCGGCGAAGGAGTCGCGTGGTCTGTTGCACATGGAAGCCAATGTTGGACTCGATCTTTTCGAGGTTCGTGAGAAGTCCTTGGCGCCCGAGGGTCTCCTGGTCCGGCTCGGTGCCAGTCAGCGCTCCGATGCCTACCTTCTGGGCGCTGATCCAGCGCCACATCCAGTCATCAACGGTGAAGTAATCGACCGAATCTAGCTGTAGGGATGACCGAATCGATCCACTCCAGAGCACGAAGAGCGGTGATGGGCCGAGGGCGAGAACTCGATTGGCATTGAGGCGCTTGCCAACTACCCGCTCGGCTGAGACCAAGTACGAGAGCCGATGAAAGGCCACGGTGGTTTTGCCGGACCCAGGTACACCGTCAATAACTCGCGGACCGCCCTTGTCGTCGGCGATCAGCTCGTACTGGTCGGCCGTAATCGTTGGGACTATGTCTTCAAACGCGTCACTCCTATCTCGCTCCAGAACCTTGGTCAGCATTGAGTCAGGTTCACCGGCGGCTGTAACTGATTCAGCGCCCGTAGCAAGGTCTTTCCAGAAATAATCTTTAACATCTTTCAGGATCGCATTCTTGATCTCAATCTGTCGCCGCCCAACTACTTCAACTACCACCTCGCGCGTCTCCAACGAGCCTTTCCGCTTTAGGCGCTTAACCGATACCTTTGCAGGCGAATTTAAAGTCTTGTACCAAGCAGCAGCCATCAGCGACTTCCAGCTCATAACGCGCAAGTCCTTGCCAGGTGTCGCTACCATGACGCGGCCAATGTAGTGGTCAAGCGGACCACTCTCTGGGTCATTGATAAGAATCCGGCCAAAATAGGGCTCGTGCCGCTGTGCCTTCAGCGCTTCGATATCTCCTGCATTTAGTTTATGGAGCGCACCTTTAGCTTCGCGGTCTGCACCCGCCTGGTAGCCCTCTTTAAGGAGATTTACTAGTGAGTCGATAAGTTCAAGAATTTCCTGTAAGGCTCTCTTCTCCTCATCAAACCTAGGATGCTGGGCCATGCTAATCGAGTTCCATTGGCGCTTCATCAAACCATTCAACAATGGTCGAAGCGGCCATCGCTAGGTCTTGGTTACGAGATGAACCGGCTTTTGCACCAAGTGGGAACACATTCGGAAGGTACTCCTGCCAAATAGAATCCTCTGTAATTGGGGCCAACATGTGTTGGTCTAGTCGCTCAAAGTGCGCGACGATCTCGCGAGTGCTCTTTCCGTCGTTGCGAAGCTCGCCGAATGCCATCGCGAGATAGCGCAGCATCGTGGCTGAACCTAAGAGCGATGTCTGGCGAAGCATGGGAGCGTCGCCTTCGCCTTCCGAGAATGCGCGAAGTTTCGGAAAAGCGTCAGTTAGAGCTTCAAGGAACTCCTCGAATCGTGCCTCCATGTCGTCGTGGTTCTTAGCCCAAGTGTCCGCTGTCTTGCCGGTAAAGCCACCGACCCCTGCCATCGAAGCTTTTGCTAACGTTTGCACAGCCGAGAGTGGAAGTAGGTACTTGCTTGATCCTGCAACTCGGTCCTGCTCCTCGTCGACGTTATTTGTAAGGAGCGGATGCTGTGAGAGCATCTTCATGATCGTGCGGTCAAGAGGATCCTCATGATTGAATCGAATCTTTATGCCCTTGCGCATCTTGAGTGGGCTCTCAGCAATGTCAAAGAACATCTGCTCATACTTCTCCTGCCAATCTTCAACAAAGAGCTCTACAGTGATCGACTCTTGCTTGAGCCGATTCATGACTTCATCAATCATCTCCATTTGTTGGAGTTCAGCATCTTTACGGTCGGCCTCGAGCTTCTCAAACGTGTGGTAGATACCGAAAACCCGATGCTGACCGTCAATGATGCCTACGTTTTGGCCAGCGGTGGTGCCGGTATCGATCGCTACCTTGCCGCGGACCACCCCATCCGACTTGGATGCCTCAGGAGTGAATGTGACGGCATGCTCTGGGACGCGAAGAAGAATTGGGGGTGCCACCCAACCGAAGTACTCACGAATGTACTGTCCAAATTTGTGCCCGTGCTGTGGGCGGACGCGCCGATTGCCTGGAAAGGGCTGCTCGGGGTCGGGGACCGGCGCGAGTGAAGAGAGTTGAACCAGGGGCACGGTGAACGAGTAAACATCCCGACCCCCCATGCGGTACTTCGTTGCGCTGAATTCGACCTTCGCCACACAAGCCTCCTTTGTAACAATTGGTAATCTGAGCGTGTCTCGGGGGACTATGCCACATTCCCGTGCCATCTAGCTGTCACTCGTCGGAATAGGAGGTGCAGCGCGCAGGCTCTCCGTCTATGCTCCGAGGCAGTGGAAAAGGTGGTCCCGCCGCCCAGTAAGCGCGCAGTAAGTCCACGCCCCACCAGGGCACAGGGCGCCTGGGCGCGCCACCTCCGCGCGTACCTCTCCTCGATCCTCGCTCTGGCCCACCTTCAAGTTCCTGCTCGTGATCACCTGCTCGCCTACGCCGTAGGGAGGCGCTGATGCGTGACACGGAGGTGGCACGGTGCGGTGGTTAAGATGGAGTTGCAGGGGCAGCACCTGCCCCAGAGAGGAGTGGCATGACTGACAGCAGCCAGCCAAAATCAATTCCAGGGGAGCCGTACTACCCCGACTCAAGCTTTGACTTTGACTATCCGCCAGAGCGCCCGGTGGCCTGCAAGGGCTGCGGCTGGTCAGGGGTCTGGCGCGACGCGCGAGTCACCGATCTGAGTCGACTCGCATACTGGGTTGTTGTCTGCCCTGCCTGTTCGATCAAGTTTGCAATTCTCAGTATTGGAGTACCAGAACAGATTTTTAGCGAAGCCGAGCGTGGCAATCCAAATGCGATTGCACTTCTTGGGGCAGCACGAATTGAGCAAGATCGGCTTGACGCGTACGAGGCGAAGCTCGTCAAGGACAATACTGCATTTCCTAAAATCACTGGTGACGGAAAGATTAAGTTTATCTGGGACTTTGAGGGGTTTTGGGCACCTGCAGAGGAAGACGAGCCGTGGAATGTCATTCGTGTTGCACGAACTGGTGAGGAGATCTGCCGAGAGCCTGCTTTCTATGAAGTTAAGGAACGCTTCAAGTTCATCCGTGAACTGCTCAGGCAGCGATATGGGAAACGCTTCCAGTCGCTAACCCCCACGCGACGATCGTGGATGTGGCTCTTTGGCGACGATATTTCGGCTAGCCATGACTGTAGAGTGAAGCGATCAGCGTTAGCAAAGGAGGCACCATGGGCCGAGAATTGAAACAGAAAATCCTCCGCAAGGCGAGCCAGTGCCCCACGTGCGGCAAGGGTAAGTTGCTGCCGCTCTCTTACGGCTTCCCGAGCTCTGAGGGAATCAGGCTCTACGCGGCGCGGAAGATTGCGCTCGGCGGTTGCTGCGTGACCGGAAACTATCCTGAGCTGGAGTGCCCGGAGTGTGGGGGGAAGCTCTTTCTGTCAGAAGAAAGCACATTGCTTGTTTCATGACGAAGTATCGAGGTGAGACCCGAGAAGCTTTTATAGGAGTTCCAGATGTTCGTTTCATTAAAGTTGACGATGAAGAATATTTGCAGTACTGTAAAGAGATATCCCTGCAAACAAGGAATCGAATATCTGGTGTAGAGCGTCAGCCACAAGATATTGTTTCCTGGGCGGCTGAATCAGCGTTTAGAACTCTACTCGGGAAAGTACTGCCAATTCAGCACGAAAGGATCTTGAGAGCCGATGTTGTCTACAGCGGCCACCGGCGACCAGTTCCCTTCTACCTAGAAATTGATGCAGTAGCAAGGTATGACGAGGGTCTGTTGATCTTTGAAGTCAAGACTGGGCGAGCAAAACTGCTTCGAACCGCGCGGGCTCAGTTGCAGCGCGCCGAACGCATTGCAGCTGGCCGACTGGGACCCCTTAGGTTGGTTACGGTCTTAGTGATGCCAGAGGCGCATCCGGTGGCGGGCACCGATGAGTGGCCCCGGATTCGGTTCGGAGACCTCACTCAGGAGGCTCTACCGAAGCAGTCGGTGCTGTTCATTTCGGTTGAAGATCTTATTCCACTCTTCTCATCTAGCCAGCAGTTGGCACTTAGGGAGGTTCAAAGACTTTATGCAATTCCTCGGGAGGCCAACCGTCTTGAGGGGGAAGGCGAGATTGCAGCAGCAGCGGCGCTTCGTGCTACAGGCCAAGTGGTGGCACGGCGTGACGGAACCTTAGTGATTGATGATGGCGGTGCATACTTTTGTGGGGGTCAGCCTGCTCCATGGGTCCATCGTGAACTGCGCGGTGTGCTCGCGCCGCGAACAGCTCTCCCCATTGAAGGGGACGAGGAGGCACGACATGGAGAGGGTGATGGTGTTGACCTGGACCGCTCTGGACAGACCCATGAAAAGGGCTCAGGATTGCCAGATGGCTGACCAGGTCAAGCTTTCGCCATCGTCCCTTGCGGGGGCACTTGATTGTCCGCGCTGCCTGGTTGTTGCCGCCCGACACGGAATCAAGTCGAAGAACATCATGCCATGGCTCGGGACCTTTGCGACGTGGGAGGAGAAACACTTCGTTGGGCTCAACATCGGCGATGAGGTGCCAGGCGCTCCATCGTGGATGGTGAACTCCAAGGGCGTAAAGACTTTTCGCTCAGCACCGCTGCCGCTTAGCGGAGTGTCCCTCGAATACATTCTCGCCGGTCGCTACGACCTGTTAGCTGAAGATGGCCAAGGGAACACTTACATCGTGGACTGTAAGACTGCCTCAATGTCCGAAGACAAACCGGATCGGTATCGGATGCAGCTCTCCGCCTATGCGCGAATTTTTGAGGACCCGCATCCGGAGGACGGTCGTGAGCCCATCAGGATCTCCGGGATCGGCCTCCTAATCCATCACCCGCAGGGTTTCATGCGTGCGCCAGAGAGCGAACGCGAGGAGTACGACCACCTGATCCACATGCGCTCCCACTACCTGCCAGTAGAACGCGATGACGCCGCGCTCTTGAACCAGGCGCAGAAGATCGCCGAGGTCCTCGAGCGGGACGGCTACCCAGATCTTGACCCGGAGTGTGCCGACTGCAAGCGCGAGGCGTTTGGGAGAGAAATAGGTGTGACGAACCGCACGGAATCTTCAGAGTGAAGCCACTAGGTTAGATCTGTAGGAAATCGGGATTGGAAGAAAGTTAGGCAATGAATTCAGCTCGCATTGGTGACCTAGTAAGAGTCGGAACTCAAGCTGGATTCTACGTCGTTGCCCAGCCTCCGGAAATGGGCACACAGGTCTCACTGCATGGAATCAGTTGGGTAGCTCGAATCCCTGAATTCAATGGCAAATCCATTGTGGCGGCGCTTGACGATCTGAATTTGGTATCTGAGTGGGAACACTCCAGGATTATTCCGTCAGCACTTTGGGTCAATTCCGTGCCAGTCCAGGAGCCCTGGGCTGATAACCGCGAGGAAATTTGTAGGAAAATTAAAATACTGCTCCGAGCGTATCCAGAAGCACAAATAGTTGTCCCGGCGGGAGTAAGTCCATTGGTGACGCCTGTAGTCCTTGTGTCCCAGAATGGCTGGATCCGAGTGTGCGTTTCTGATTCTGAAATACAAAGCGCTGGTCAGGATGGTCCTGAAAACGAGACAGCTGCAGAATCCTCTGGCGATCAGTATTTTCATCTTACTGCAGAACGCGCAGCCCTCACTGCTTCTGACAGAATTCGGCGTCGGGTTAACGAAGTTCTAGAAGATGGAAATATGCAAGTCTCGCTTTATGCGAAAGTGGTTTATGAACTGCTGAATGTTGATGACGTTGAGCGAGACGGGTTGCTCGGTGTCACGTTTCCGCCCAGGATTCCAGATGCTGGGCGAGCATCGTGGATCTCAGCGGTTGAAGAGTGCTTAGGGTTTGGGCTTGTGCCCGCCGGGAAACCACAATGGGATGTGGTTCTCCCACCCGATGTGGAATTCACGTGGAACCTCGCCGCTAGTGAGCGATTAGGGGCTTTGAGCTTCATCGGCGGTTCTGCCGGAACTGGCAAGACGCACGCATTAGCCAAATTGACCGCCGAAAGTGCTCGCAATGGGAGGCGCGTCCTGGTTGTCACGTGGACGCGGCCAGTGCAACGAATGATTCGAGGAATTGTTCGGCGGTGGGGTGGCTATCGGTCAGATCTTGTGAAGATATTAACCGTGGAGGAATTGATTCCGGCTGCGACTAGGAGCCGCGCAATGTCGTACCGAGGAGTGCTCGAAAAGTTCGCTAGGACTGATGGGAACATTGACTGGGACGCAATAGCAACTCTTCGCTCCAATGCGGCAAAACTGCGATTGAGAAAAGTTCCATATTCAGAACGTGAAAAGCATGAAAATCAACTGCTCCGGGATGATCGGGATCTTGGCGGCACGCAGCTGTCCGTGTTACGAATGAAAGAAGCAGATCAAGCCCTTGGACAGAGTGCAGAACTAATTAGGCCATTCAGCGATGTTTCTGAGCAGATACAGGAATCTCCCCTAGATCGGATGCGCAAGTGGTATTCGGTTGTAGTGGTTTTGCGCTTACGTGTGCATGCAAACAAAAATACGCGTGTCAGATCAGTGGATCCAGAAGCACACTTGTACCCTGAGGTGATTCTAATTGACGAGGCTCAAGATCTTGAAGGGTTAGATTGGTTTCTCATAGCCTCGCTACTCCTCGATATTGGAGCGTTCAACACTGATTTACAAGAAGGCGACGAGCGAGGGGAACTGCGTACCAAAGCGATTGCAGAAAACATACTTCGAATCGCGAAATTTTCGGAGGTTCGTGCGTATTTTGATGATCGGCAAGATACGTTTGGGCGTGGAGTTGGCGTGACGTTTCCGTTTGGAAAGATTGTGAGTGAAGGCAGCAGGGCTGTCCGCAAAGCGATATCTCGCGGGCAGATTGAAGCTCGAAATGGTGCAGGTCTGAGCGCGACCAACGGCTCAGAGGCAGCTTCAATCGCACTTGGATGGTTATTTGATGGGTTGAGTGGTTCAAGTGGAGCGTCAACGGTTCAGCGTTTGCAGAAGGCAATCAAGACCGAACTTCCAAGGAAACCATCTACAAAGAATTACATGGTGCTGGAGTATCCTCTTCGTTTTGGGCCGTCAATTGGGGCTCTTGCAGCCGAGGTCGCCAGTAACTTTAAGGATCTCGACAAGAGCGGGGAGCCCCTGACTTTCGCAGAGGAACTTACACGCCAGCGGCCTCTGAAAGCAGACAGTGGTCCGGAATCTGTGAGTGAATGGAACGCAAGTAGTGACGACAACATGTTCAAATTGATCGCGAAAGCTGTGTATGAAAATTGGGAACATGCCATCCGCGGTTCAAGGGAGCAAACTCCAGACTCTCCGTATCAATTGCGGCTTCCAATCTCAATTGTGACGATGAGCCCACGACTAGCTTGGGTTCTCTCTTGGCTCTTCGCGACAGGCTTTGCAGGACAAGTGCTACCCGTACAGTCCACCATGTTGTGCAGGGATTTCGCGGAGGATTTCAAGATTCGTGGTGCACGCGAGTTTTCTATTCTTGAGCGTGCGGCGTGGGTGTTTCGACCGCCAGTAAATAGAAACCACAAGCTCGACCATTGGCTCTATTCGGAACACAAGAGGCGCGGTCTTGAAGGCATTGCCCCTTTATCCCCTTTCCTAACTATCTCGCCAATCACAGCTTTCAAGGGGTATGAGACGACTACGGTGATCGTAGTTAAGGAAGGACGTGGCAAGACCCCATTAGGACTATATGAGCGCCGCCACTACAGCGCAGTGACTCGCGCATCCGAAAAGTTGATCGTGATTGACGCGAGCGAACCTGATCAAGCTGCAGGAGGACGAAAGACCAACCAAATACGCGAAAGTGTAGAGAGGTATTGGCCAATTGCACGACGTGCGGTGCATGGTACTAGCGGACCCGTCTATGGTGCCCAACTAACCCGACCTTGGACCATTCAAGAATTCCAGGATATACACGAATTACTCGCGCGGCAGCAGAAAAACTGGGCCGAGGACTACAAGAGGCAGTTCGCGAAGTACCCCTTGGATTTGGCTTGCAAGCATTGTGGGTATGAATCTCGCTCTATCCTGGATGGAAATGCCGAGTTCTAGTCTGCGAATCGCTTTTTGAGCGAACAACAGAATAGGTGGGGAAATGAACAGGGTTGGTACATCCGAAGAATCAGTCCGCGCACTTCTCAAGCGGCAGCTTGAGCCAGCGGGCTGGCGCGTGGGAGGACCGGTCGCAGCGGAGAACTCTTCGGGTGGCGGCGCAACTAGTACTCGTGAGGTCGACGTTCTCTGCATACGCCCAGATGGCGCTGCGGTTGCTGTAGAGGTTAAGCCTGGGCGTCTCGCATCTAATGGAGACACCTGGACGCATAACAAGCAACTCATACAGAAGCCCCCGCACGTCCAGGCAGAGGACGCCGCTCGAGCCTTGGAACGGCTGATAGGCGACCGTAAGATGGTCCCTGGCGCCACGGTGCCAGTTGAATGGGCGCTTGCAACCCCGAGTAATGCCGCGACCGAGTTTCCGGCACAGGTCGATCGAGACCGAATCCTTGACGGCGCGCTGCTCACCGCGGCGGCCGAGGGCAGGAAAGCCCTCTTGCCCATCATGGTCGCCATCTCTGATCGCGGTGATCACCGTGCACGGATTCCAGCAACCGTTGACGTTGCTACAACGCTTGGAGAGCAACTCTTCCGAAAGCTCGCAGGTCGGCCGAATGAGAAGGCGATGCGGGAGATGGACCTGCAAGAACTCGGCCGATTTGAAGTTGCAATTGATGTGCTGCTCGGGGCACTAAAAGATGCACCAAGAATTCAGGTGGTTGGAGCGGCGGGGAGCGGTAAGTCTTATGCAGCACTCAGGAAAGTGCAAGAACTGAGCCTGGAAGGGCGCCGGGTGCTCTACCTCTGCTTCAACCAGCGCCTCGCTGCGTCTAACCGCGCCGCGATCGCAGAACTAGGCATTGCAGCAGAGACGAATACCTTCCATCGATTTGCCGAGCTCTCGGCCGCCGAGGCAGGGATCAAGATCCCTGATCGTCCCAAGCGTCAAGAGGAACTCAATGCCTACTTCGCCCTGTTTGCCAAAGCTTTAGAGCAAGCGATCAAGCAGAACAGCGAGCTGCGATTTGATGCGCTCATAATTGACGAGGGGCAAGACTTTGAGCCGGCGTGGATTGAGCTGCTCGGCCCGCTCCTCAGGAACCCTGATGACCCCTGGTGGGTGTTTCACGATCCGGCGCAGGCTTTCGGGGAGGCCTGGCGACCAGACCGCCTTCAGTTTCAGCCATTCAGGCTCCGCCATAACCTGCGTAACCCACGCAAGATCCACGCCTGGTCAGAGCTTCAACGGACTGATGGCCTGACTTCAATTCCCGTACGCACCTCGGAAGGCTCAATTGAGGAGGTAGCGCGACACCCAGATGGTCAAGCGGCAACCCTGCGAAAACTTCTTCGGAGGCTGACTGAAGAGGGCGTCAGAGCGTGGGAGATCGCGATCCTGACTGGGGGGAGTGTGCGGAACAGCGAGGTTTGGCGTCAGATGCGCCGTGACTCCGAGTTCCCGCTATGGAATGACTCGTTTGATGAGTTCGGAGAGCACACAGGCAAGGCAGCCGATGAACTGCAAGAAGTCCCCAGTGACGCCTATCTCTTTGAATCAGTGCGCCGTTTTAAGGGACTGGAGTCTCCGTACATCATCGCGCTTGATCTTCCAGAGCAGTCTGGCGCGTCTGTGTATCGGTATGTCGCCGGGACGCGGGCGACGGCTGGGCTATTCATACTAGGATCTTGACACCAGTGTTTAGCTATTCGGGCCAATCTCCAAGCCAAATCGCCCACGAGCTAGTCGCAGTGGGTTTGCTGACCCTATTAGCCGCCACGCCCGCCTCGGGCAGACCGTCATCGTCTCGGACCGTCTCGATCTTTCCTGTCTTTGCACCAATCTGGCCAACGAGTTCCAATGCTTCGGCTAGGTAACGCTTTGCTGTTTCGGACACGACGTCGGGTCCCTCATCGCGGTATATCCCCCTCAAGCATATCAATGCATCGATCAGCTGCTTCGCATTCTTGTCGAACTCAACCGAAGGATCAGATCCTTCCGTAAGCACAATGCCATATGCTTCATCTAGCGTGGTTCCAGGATCCCTCAAAGCTTCGAGACCACGTACGCTCTTCACAATTCGATTCAAAATTCGGTATTGGCGCGTTTCCATTACTTTTCTTCCATCGTCAGGATCATCACCTCGATCAGGAGAGGTGCCGAATACCCAAGTCAGGATCTCTGCTATCGATGCTTCAGCGTCTTTATCAAAACCAGTGAATGACTCATCCACCGTACGCCCCTCTGGGAGCTTCATATGAGATCTAATGGCACCGTACTTGACTACTAACTCACGGAGATTTCCATAGTTGGCCTCGAGAAGGCGACCGTAGCTGCTCTTAGCAAGTGCTTGGAATACTCGGAAGACAAGCACTGATTTCCGCACCTCGACAACATCAAAGCTAAACCTTGCAGCTACCTCCGCAATAGGCTCCCCCACGTCGATGTCTTCAAGGATAAACCGATCCTTTTGGTAGGGTTCCCATTGCTTAATTCCAACTAAGTGTCGTGAGCCAAGCTGTCGCTTCGCTTCCTTGAGAGTCGGATAAACCACACACGCTACTGATGTCGGCACGCGATCTTTCTCGTGCGCTTGCGTGGCGACCTTATCCCATTCTTCTGGGTTGCTTAGCTGAGATCGAACATTCGGATCTGTCAGTGCAATGAGCGCAGTTAGACGTCGGTTTCCTTCGACAACCAGATAGTTCCCTTCGGGCATACCTTCCCCAGTGACACTGAGTACACTGGTCGCATCCCACCCAGTTGCTGCAACACTACGGCCAAGTACGATCGGATCAAACTCGTCATTCATAGCCCGCGCAATAGCCGTCTGCGATTGTCCGTTGAGTGGTCTCAGCATTCTGGGATTGCAGTCCCAGAGAAGCAAGTTTTTGATCTCAACGTCCTGGCTGCTAAGTACTTTAACTGTCATTGGACCCCCATATATTCACTATTCTCTTCTTAGTTGACCGTTATACTACCGCCTGCAATGTGAAGTATCGGTACCAGTCTCAATTCGTCCAGACGGTTTTCGATAGTTGCCAAGTAGAGACCGCATGGATTAGACTGCTGGAAAATTTTCCATTCTGAATTAGCCAATAGACCTACAAAATAGCCATGAGCATCCCGTCGAACTACATGCGGCTGAGTGGCTATTTCCCATCTGCCTCCAGCCTCTACAAATCTCTCCATAAATCGCTGTACCATTGGCAGCCCAAATGCAAGGCTTAGGACGGCTTGATTACCTTCAGCTTCAGGCATTGACCAACCTGCAAGAGATCTTTCAACTCCATCATAATCTTTGTTTTCCAAGGCGATTTTAAGTTCATTTCCCAACTGGTCCCATGCATTCTCAGCTGGTGGACGAGGTGGGTACCAAGGAGAATATTTCACACGTGAGCTGTTGCTGGCGCTATTAGCCGTTGCCGTAATGCTTGCTCCCGAATTTACGACACGTCGGAGATCAGCGACGCTGCCGCGGCTATGTTGTATCTCATGTAGCCTGTCCCACAGTTGCTTCTCCATCAACGCTGCCTGTTTCCAGGTATCCATAGAAGATCGCGAGGCGAACAGGTGCATTAAGCCGCCTAGGCCTATACGATAGCCATAAAAGCGTGCGCGCTGTAGCATCGTGTCCGCTTGCTGGCTTGGTTTGCGAGCAACGAAGGTAACTGTTAAGCCTTCGACGGTAAATCCCCGTGACAATTTGTTGCCGCCAATGAGGATGTGGGCCGGAGATACTTCCCAATCAATTTCGTCGGTGCCATCAGCGTTAACGATATGGCACTTCATCAACGAAAGCTGCGTGCGAAGCCGAGGTGACTTAAGGTTCGGAATGCCTGCAATAGCGCAGCCAGTCTCCAAATCTCGTGGAATTTGATTCTCAGCCAATGTCCGCATCCAATCATTTTTCAGCTGCTCGATCGCTCTAAAGACTTTGCGATGAACGACGACACTCGATGATGGATGAATCAACATGGACGTAGCGCGCAACTCCGGATTGTCAATCTTAGCCTTTATTGAAATAGCGACGAAGATGCCGAGCGCTAATGCTAATGCCGGGGCAGTGCGTCCAAGGGACACCTGAGAGATCTCATCAATACTAACCGTGCGTTTCATCGCCGCAGTCCCGTCGATGAAAAACTGCTGGCTCCCAATATATCCCTCGCCTGGTTCAAGAAGCGCGAAAGTAGCTGGCGCAAGTCGGTCGGCAGGATTGAGCAGTAATGGCGCGTACGGTGTGGCCGTGACGTGCACATAGATCCCCTCGGCAGCAGTTCCTAATAGTGCACGAAGCGCTGCGTTTGTTGGCGGAGCTTCTTCAACGCGAGACCCATCGCCGAGGCTGGCAAGATCTGACTCGTCGTCAATGACTGTTAGTCGTGATCCGACGTGGAGACTGCTTACCAGAGTGGCTGCTCGCTGGATCCACTTATAGTGTTTAAGAATCGGAATGAGAAGCGTTCGGCCGGATGCGATAGTTTTCTTGGCAAACGGTTCGGCGGTAGACAGTAAATGTGGCTCAATTACTGACCAGTCAGCTTGTCCCGTGTTCAAACCAAAAGCCTTGTTGAGTCGATCTCGATTCTGTTTGTAGAGAATGTTTGTGGTACCAAGCAGGATGACCACAACTTGCTCTCCTTGGTCCCTTGCGGTAGCTGCCAACAGTAGCATCGCGGTCGTTTTTCCTGATTGGACGCGACCCAGCAGAAGTCCGTTCGGTTGAGACCCACGTCGCCTATTAAGGTCAGCAAAGAGGTCGCTGACCGAGCTTGCAGTTCGCTGGAGGGAAGTCGCAGATAGTTTAGTTTCGGCAGCTAGCCGAGCGATTACCGAAGCAGCAGTGTCGTTGTTGCTGAGCGCCATTCGTGTAATGTACCATTCACTGGCGTGCAATACACCACCCACTGGAGGGCTAATGGGCTCGGATGCTGATCTCGGGAAGCTCCTTCTAGACTTGATTAAACGCTTCCCGCAGTCAAGCGCTGTCTTGTTGGTCCGCGCGCTCGAGGAAAAGGGCCTTGAAACTGATAAACGTGATGTCAATCGTATTCTGTATCAGATGTTGATGCGCGGTCTGGTCCAGCGCATTACGGATGGTAAAGGTTTTAAACCGCGTTGGACCGCATTCGATTCAGATGTGCGCAGGCATCCTGCGCTAGAGCAGCTGTACTTGCGTGCGATGAAGAGTCCACGAGAAAAAGTATACCTAGCTGAAATCATTGCCGAAGTATTTGAAGCTCTTGAATACCACCGAGCTAAAGTTTTACGGAAAATGGCAGATGCGATCAAGCGCTAAAAACAAGCCCCCTATGAAAGCGAAAGAATTCTAGTTCATCTAAGTCTCGGAATATGATTTTTTTTCCATCGTATCGTTGTAGGTAGCTTCGTAAACTATTCCCACCACTCTCATTAAAACGGTAGACCGCGCCATCATCTTTGACTCGAAGATATCCGCGCTCATAGAGCGCATCACATCCAAGTAAACACATCAGTGTCGCGATGTGTTTGTTCAATCGTTCTTGTCGATTGCATAGATTTCTTGGCTTGATGTGGCTAGCGACTAGTAAATGAGCCGGAAGTTCGATGCCGCAAAGGCGACAGATCCCGGTGGCTTCACCTTTTAACAACCCAGTTCGTAGAAGGTGCTGCTCAAGGCGCCGCAAGCCTGCTGTGGGCGCATCGGTGTGTGAGAGATCTGCGAGTACTGTTTCGTGCAACCGACCAACGAATTCATTGTCTTCGATTAAGTGTTCGTAGGGACCAGCGATTAGAAATGCACCCGCCGAAAAATCCAAAGGCAAACCAAGTCCAAGGTTTTCATAAGGTTGACCTTCCTCGTGTCGCCATAAGACTGCGATCGGCATGCGATCTCTGATGCAGCGCTTAAATGCTGCAGTGCTGGACGGAGCATATGTCCCCGAGTTGTTGTGGGTCTCCGCATCGTAGATGATCGACCAAACATTTCCTGAGGTTTCCGGATCGCGGTCGACATACTTTCCCGTGGGCTCGTGCCTGATTGAAAATACGTACTCACTACCTGCAGGTTTATATATACCCTTGGCCGCTGTAAAAAGGTGTTCAACACCAACCTCAGATGCTTGTGTCTTAAGCTCAGCTTGGGTTACGTATGCACCTGTGCGTTCCGCAATCCAATGCCGCGCTCTATTGTGAGAATCCAGTTTGGGGAACTTCTCTTCGTAGCTCATGCTGGGCAATCATGGGTTATTGTCATCAGAATGGCAAGCCAGGTAACCAACGGCAAGGGGTTTGAATGGGCTGTTGCCGCTGCATTAGCCGATCAGCTTCATGTCAATGTCCTGCGTAGCAGCGAATCCGCGAATGCCAAAGCTGCATACGAGAGGTTGTCTACTGAGAAGCAGGGGCACTTTCAGCGCTGCGCAGAACAGGCCGCGTCATATATCACCGCACAAGAGCAGCTCCTGGCGAAGCATCCACGGGACATCGCGCTACTGCCAGATGCCGCTGGCATTCGTGGCGATGTGCGTGACGTGCTGGTCCGCTATCGCGATGAAATAGATAGCGCAACTGGCATTTCATGCAAAACAAACCATGAGGCGTATAAGCACCCTCGCATCTCTGGTCAGAGGGACTTCATCAAAGAATGGGGGCTTGGCGCTGGTTGTAGTTCAGAATATTGGGATGCAGTGCGCCCTGTATTTGCAGAACTCAAGAAGATACAACTAGATTCTGGCAAGACTGCAACCTGGGCTTCGCTTGGAAACTATCAAGCGAGGTACTACGTTCCAGTGCTTAAGGCGTGGCGAGCGGAGTTGCTAAAATGGGCAGGCGGGACTGATCAGCAGAGCCACAATGCGGCCACGGCGCTTTGTCGTTACGTTCTGGGAAACAAAGATTTCTGGAAGGTGATTTCGTATGAAGACGGAGTGAAACTGTTCGCCTTCAACACCGGTAACACCCTTGGTACGCCCGTCACGCCACTTGCTGATCGAGTAGACCGTGCAGAATTTAAAGAGGAAGGCGGGAACTCCATTGATGTCAGCATGAGTAAAGGATATCAGTTCAACTTTCGGATCCATAACGCAAGTAGCAGGGTGGAACCTTCACTCAAATTTGACGTGAAGTCAATCGGAATCCCGAGTGCTGTTTACCAGCACTGGATTAACTTCTAGGCATTAATTCAGTCTATTCGGGAGGGTTGTTTTCCGGCACGCCTTCCTTTTCTCCCGATAAGCTGATCAGCAGTGAAGAGCTTCAGATATTCATAGATTGTAGTAGCAAGATGTTCGGCAAACCTCACTGGCACTGCGTTCCCGACCATCTTGTAGCCGTTAACGACGTTCGTATAGACAAATTCAAAATCTGAGGGGAATGTTTGAATTGCAGCCGCTTCTCGCACAGTAAGGCGCCGAACCAGACCTTTCTTTTCCGCTCCTGGCGCGAACTTGAATTTGTCAGTTCCCACTTTGACCATCTTGCCAGCGTCGGGGTGGATCGGTGCATGACGTGCTGTCGCCTGAACAGTGAACGACGGTTCATCCCAGCCGCGCACGCGGTTGCGAGAAAGGAAGATTGGTGAGAAGCCACCCTCCATCCATTCGTTCTGGTGTTTCTCGCGGTTCTTGGGGTCAAACGCGCGTGCGGTTTTGCTCCATTTACGAATTGATTCCAAAGTTGGGCTCTTCTTTACTGGTTTTGGAAACTGAAAGGGTTTTAGCAGGGGAAGGTCTGACCTGAATCCAATGAAGATAACGCGTTCGCGGTCCTCAGGCACTTCATAATCAACGGCATTCAGTTTTGAATAGTAGACGTTGTAGCCAGAGAGTCTGAACTGCTCGAGTATCCGCCCTAGGGCTTCCGCATTTCGTTGAAAGAGAATCCCAGGAACATTCTCTGCGAGGAAGAACGCGGGCCTGAGCAGTTGCAAGATTCGAATGTACTCAAAGAATAGTTGTCCCCGTGGATCGCTCGAGCCGCGACGAGCACCGGCCTCGGACCAACTTTGGCATGGAGGCCCGCCCAACAGCCCAACTACCGCGCCGTCTAAACCGTCTTTCGGCAGCAACCCGCGCTTGCCGTCATGGAGGTCATCGGAAGCTAGGTCGGTGATGCTCCCCTCAACCAGTTTCGTATTTGGGAAGTTCTTTCGGAATGTTGGAGTGATTGCGCGATCGTACTCATTAGCCCAGACGACGTGGAAGGCCTTGGCAGCCAGAGCTTGTTCAAAGCCAAGGTCAAGCCCGCCAGCCCCGGAGAACAATGACGCGACGCGGAATGACTTCATGGCTGTATATTAGCCCAACTGCATGTGAGGAGGCATCATGGCTGGTCAAACATCGCCCGAAATTTGGACTGTCAATCGATTGGTCACAGCGTTAGCAATGGGATCAGACCGCGGCGAAATTGTTCGCATCCCAAGATTTCAACGACCTCTTGTATGGAATCGAGATAAGCAGGAGAAGCTTATTGAGAGCGTATTGCAAGGATTTCCGATTGGGACACTCCTGCTTTGGGAGGACCCTTCCAAGCCCAATGAATTTCTCCTAGTTGATGGTCAGCAAAGATCGGCCACTCTCCTAATCCATTCGCGAGCAGATCTAAAGCTAGTGACGAGTGCTGGAGTACAGGGCAGCCCAACAAACGCATTGGTAGCAAAATTGAATGACAGAATCAATCAATCCAATAGCGGAAAAGTATTTGAAGAGTCAGCACTACTTGAAGAATTTATCACTTGGCTCGAAAAAGTCGGCTCAACTTCTGCAGGAAACTTTCACGTTGCAGGTCTGCTCAAGGCGCTTTCAGTTGATCAGACTCTATTCCGCACCGATGATGACAGCATTGCAGATGCGGCTAATGAGCTGGTTCGCTCAATCGAAGCAGCGGTTAATGTTGCAAATTTGAGAATCCCAGTCCTGATTTACCGTGGTCCAGTGGACGACCTCGACAACATTTTTGTGAACATTAATCAACAAGGGGTGGCATTAACAAAGTACCAAGTATGGGCCGCGCTTTGGGCTAAAGATGAAATTGCCGACGCGGACACCGTAATACTTCAAGAGCAGGGCAATCGACAGATAGCCTTGCAGGAAAAAGGACTGATTTATGAAAACGAGGGACCCACAATTTCAGTCAATCTATTTGAGTATCTCAATGCGGCTGGTCATGTGATTAGCTCTAGACACTCAGACCTGTTTCCTCGGCTCGCCCATCCAGCAGAGCAAGCATATGGCTTCTCGATTGCAGCCCTTTACTTTGGGCTTGACTTGTCACGTAAAGAAGCTGGGAAGTTGCCGGGAGCGATCCAGAATGCCGGCGCAAACGCAATGGATAAGTTCTTTGAAGATCTTGAGAGCGCGTGCGCCATCGTATCAAAGGTGCTTCGGGAAATTGCACCTTTGCGACTCACAGATAGTCTCAATAGTCTCCCTCATCCTGAACTACAGATGGTGGCTTTAGTTGCCTGGGTTACCCACGAGTTGCGGGACGGTCGCAAGCTAAGGGTTGCCGATCACAAAGCCATTCAAGCGCGATATGTGCTTGATTTGCTAACCCAGCCGTTTCGTGGTCCTGGAGATTCATTGGCATGCGAAAGAGTGAAAGCTGTGGATAGAGCTGGAATGCCGAACTTTTACATGCATCGCCCAGAACCTGATGAGTTCCGCCGCGGCCTGGAAACCTGGGTATCCGAAGACAGAAAGAACACACGAAAAAGTCGACCAATTACGCAGGATGGAGTCAAGAAGTTTTTGCTTCGGGCAGTAGCGAGCATCCATGTGAATACAGATGAGCAGCAACGGTATTCATTCGATATAGACCACATTCAAGCGTTGAATTCCCCCCTGTTTAAGTTCCCGAATCTTGGTGACGACGAAGTGGCGCCGCACGAGCTAGGGAACCTTTGCCTGTTGGAGCATCAGTTGAATTTAAAGAAATCGAATAAAGAGCTCGGGACATTCCTTGAAACGCTCCCAGAGGCCGACAAGTCATTTATCCTTAGAGTTGGGCGCTTCTCCGCTTCTGATCAAAATAATTTCAAGATGGCTGCATCGACTGCGAAGGAGTACTCGACAGGTACGGCTCAGCGTGCATCTCAACTTATGCAGGAGATTTTGAGTCGGCTCGGCTATTGAATCAAAGTTACGCCAACCCCACCCGCTCCTTGACCTCGCGCATGGTTTCGGTGACGAGGGGGAGAAGGCGGGCGGCGCCGGCATGGAGGATGGCGTCGACTTCGTGCGGGAGGGCCATCAGTTCTTTGTAGCGCTCGCGGGCGGGGGCGTAGTGGGCAGCGAGGCGCTCGGCTAGGAGGCGCTTCATGTCGACGCAGCCGCTGGTGGCGTTGCGTTCGTTCTCCCAGAGCTGCTCGTAGTCGGGTGAGACGATCTTGTGCAGCTGGCAGACGTTGCAGGCCTCAGGGTGTCCGGGGTCGGACCTGCGCGGGCGCCTGATGTCTGTCACGGCGCTCATCACCTGCTTGGTGATCAGTTCAGGTTCGGCGAGGATCTCAATGGCGTTGCCGAGCGACTTACTCATCTTCTTCTCGCCGTCGGTGCCCAAGACCACGGGGGCGCTGGTGAAGATCGCCTGCGGCTCGGGGAAGGTCTCGCCGAACTTGTTGTTGAACGACCGCGCGATCTCGCGGGAGAGCTCCAGGTGCACCGCCTGGTCCTTCCCTATGGGCACCACGCTCGCCTTGGGCAGCAGGATGTCCGCCGCCTGCAAGATGGGGTAGCTCAGCAGGCCGTGGTTCACGTCGTCGGGCTGGCTCAGCTTCTTCTCCTTATAGGTAGGCGTCCGCTCGACCCAGCTCACCGGGGTCACGGTCATCAGGATCCAGGCGAGCTCCAGCACCTCGGGGCGATGGCTCTGCACGAAGAGGGTGCACTTGTCCGGATCAAGGCCGAGCGCCAGCAGCGCCGCCGCCATCTCGCGCGTCTGGCGGCGTAGCTTCTCGGCGTCGTGCACGCTGGTAAGCGCGTGGTAATCGACGATGCAGTAGATGCTCTCGTACTGCTCCTGTAGCGCCACGTAATTACGGATCGCCCCAAGGTCGTTCCCCAGGTGCGGCGCGCCAGAGGGCTGGATCCCTGAGTAGGCGCGGATGGGTGTTTTGGCGGGGGTCGTGGAGCTGGCCGCCTTGGTTGCCGCGGTGTTCGCCTTCGGGGTCGTGGCTGTGGACGTGGCGCTTGAGGCTTTGTCGCTTGCTGTGCTCATGTGGGGGAGTGTAGCGGGGTGCGGGGCGAGCAGAGCAGCCTCACGGCGCTGCGGTAGCCCTGGCACCAGCGCAGGGTTCGCCCCGCAACCCCTTGCGTCAGGGGGGGGGGGGATAGGCGGTACCATCTGCCATGAAGCTAGCCGAGGCGCAGCCTGGGCGGCACGTAGGGAGGTGCACACCATGATGACGCAGCGCATCCAGGCCATTGGAGTGAGCGCCCTGCTCCTCGCCACCCTCTTCACCTTTGCCGCACCAGCACCCGCGCGTGCTAATAATGGTGTCGCAAACAACATCTCCGTTGGCAGCGGTCCGGTGGGTGCAGGCGGGAGCTGCGACGAGCTAGACTTCAGCACCGACGGGGCAGGCTCTATTAACGCGGCCCTGGGTGATGCACTAGCCGCAGTTGACAACAATCTGGACGTGATCATCATCTGCGATGGCGAGTACGAATATGAGGGCGACATTGATGGGCATGGTGGCGATGAGTTCCACTTCACCGTGCAGATTGAGGCCGAGACGCCCGGTGAGGTCACGCTCAATGGCGGTGGCAATTATCAGCTCCTCGCGTTCGCAGATACTGATGTCTTCATTGAGGGCATTAATTTCATCGGCGGCGCAGGGGCGGTGGGTGGCGCGATCTATCTTGAGAACGGAAGCCTCACGGTGCGTGATTCGACTTTTGAGGGGAACCTTGCGCTTGGTGGCGGCGCGATCTTCATGGGTAACGGGAGTGTCTCTATCTATGACTCCATTTTTCATCGGAACGGGGACTTTGAGCTCTCATTTGAAGAAGAATTGGAGACATTCGGTGGCGCGCTCGCGATCATCAGCGGCGAGCTCTACCTTGAGGGCACGACGTGGACTGAGAATGTTGCTTTTGGCGGCGGCGCGATCTGGGCCGGCTTTCCTGTCTTTCTTGAGGGGATGCCAGAGGAGATCGCCCCAGTCAGCGTGCACGTTGTGGATAGCACCTTCACGGGGAACTATGCCTTCGGTGGAGGTGCAATCGGATCACTTGGAGCGGACCTGTTGGTGGAGGGCTCTGACTTTGGCGATTCCAGCACGCCCCGTAGCTGCTCAAACGAATCTGCTCCCTTCGAAGAGGACGGCAACTTTGCTGCGTCCATAGGCGGCGCAATCTTCAACGTTGCTTACGAGGACGCTGGAAGCATTGACATTCAGGGCTCACGCTTTAGTGGCAACTGCGCGCTTGACGACGGCGGCGCCATTTATGTCGAAGTCATTGTTGAAGGCGCCACCTCCCTCACCGTCACATCCAGCGACTTCACGGACAACTACGCTGTAGGTGAAGGCGGCGCCATCTATGTTGAAGGCGCCACCTCCCTCACCGTCACATCCAGCACCTTCGCGGACAACGACGCCGCCGAGGGCGGCGCCATCTATGTTGAAAGCGTCAACTCCGTCACCGTCACATCCAGCACCTTCACGGACAACGACGCTGAAGCATGTGGCGGCGCCATCTGCACCTTCGGCGGCGACTCCCTCACCGTCACATCCAGCACCTT
>JBCLDV010000011.1:0-35259 GCA_038914275.1 Candidatus Limnocylindrus sp. | reverse complement strand
ACGGCGCTGGGCAGACGCGACCGAGGATGCTGGGGAATGGGATCGTGCGCTTGAAGATGCGCGCCGATTCGCGGAAATCCGACTCTGCGTTCGCCTTCAAGAAGCCCGGAATATCAATGCGGCTCGGGCACTTATTCTGGCACGGCGGCAGACAGTACGCGTTGTGATCGCTAAAGATCAGCTCAAGATTCGTGCGACGAATCTCACGCAGTCGATCCGTCTGGGTGGCGATCACCGCGGCTGGCTCCGCCGCCGCGGAGCAGCTGATCAGCGGTGCATCACAGCCCTCTACATCTACGACGCACATACGGCAGGCACCGAAGCCTGGAAGCTTCGGGTCGTAGCAGAGCGTTGGTACCTCAATGCCGTTTGCTCGGCAGACCTCTAGGATCGTCTGCCCCTCAAACGCTTCAAGCCGCCGTCCGTCAATCTCCACGTAAAAGGTTGGCGTGCGCTGTGGCCGCTGTGGGCTGCGCGTAGAGAACATCCTCTCTGCGGCCTGGCTATCTGCCGTTGCGGCGTTCTGTACCGTTACATCGCTCTGCACCGCTGCGTCGCCCTGTGACGCAGCGTTGTTGTTCGGTCGTTCCATCAGGCCGGCCATCTACTCGCTCCGTCCCGCTACTGCACCGCTCTTCTCGTTGAGCGCGGCGGCTGGATAAAATTCTCGTTCGAAGTATCGCATCCCCGTAAGGAGCGGGCTTGGCGTCAAGCGCTCGTGCGCACAGAGGGCGCTATCTGCCACGTCTGCGGCGAGTGCCTGAAGTCTCTTTCCGTCTTCTGGTCCCGCGAGCCCATCAACGAAGCGTTGACCGATCTCGGCGAGGCGTCGCGTCCCGATGCGACACGGGATCGTCTTTCCACACGCCTCATCTGCGCACCAGCGCGTCAGCATGGCGGCGAGTTCAGGGATCGCCACTTCACGGTCGATCGCAAGGAGTGCGCCTGAGCCGATATGTGCGCCGACGGCGGCGAGCGCAGCGCCGCTATACGGCGTGCTAGCGAGAAGCTGTGCCGGAATAAACCCACCAGAAGGTCCGCCCACAAGGAGCGCCTTGATCGTGGCCCCCTTCGCAGCGCCGCCTGCGGCCGCGAGAATCTCTGCGAGTAGCGTGCCGGTTGGCACCTCCATCACACCAGCGTTGGCGACCGAGCCGCCCACCTGCACTAGGGCGGTCCCTGGCTGGGCGGGGTCACCGATCTGCTTGAATGCCGCTGCGCCGTTGGTAAGGATCCATGGCACGGCGGCCAGCGTTGCAACGTTATTCACGACGGTCGGCTTGCCTAGATATCCTTTTGTTGCGGGATACGGTGGCGTCTGTTCCGGCTGGCCGCGCTTCCCGGCGAGCGCCTTCAGCAGCACCGTCTCTTCGCCGATCATGCTGGAACCCTGCAGCGGAATTACGCGAATGACCAGTTCGCGGCCACTGCCGAGCACGTTCGCTCCGAGCGTACCGCTGCTCTCCGCGCTCGCGATCAGTGTTTCAAGTGCTCGGATCGCTTCGCTGTACTCGGCGCGTACGCCAATCAACGCCTCGCTCGCACCAACACTCAACGCCGCGATCGCAAGGCCCTCAACGACGCCCTGTGCGTTCTTTTCAAGTAGCAGCCGGTTAGAGAAGACGGCGGGATCAGATTCGTATCCGTTCGCGACCACGTAGCGGCGGTCAGCCTCGCTGCTCGCCGTGATGCGCCACTTCTCGCCAGTGAGGAATCCGCCACCACCGCGTCCGCGCAGACCTGCATCAATGAGGGTCTGAATCGTTGCCCATCCACTCACTAATAGCGAGCTGCGCAGTGCAGCCCACGGCGTTGTGGTTGGTGTCAGGAGGATCTGCGGCCAGCCTTTCGGTGCGCTCAGCTGCCTCATGCTGCGTACCTCCCAGCGAGCGCCAAGGCCCACGACTCAGCGTTGTGACGAGAGAGTTCGCGCTGCGGCTCACCATCAATCACCACCAGCGGCGAGGGGGCGCCAGGGGGGTGTGAGGAGAGCGCCTCAAGGCGCAGGTTGCTCCACGGGATCGCCTGACCGAACTCGGTGCCGAATTCGAACGAGAGCGTGTTGATCACGCGCCCTGTGCCTGCAAGGAGACAGTTCGCGCAGCGGCAGACCGCAATGGTGCGGTTGCGCCCAGGCTCAAAGGTGAGGTGCTTGTAGAAGGTGGCGGTGCCGTAGACCATAGCGTACCAGGCGCCGGTTGCGTGACTGATGCGCTTCAGCGCATCAACGGGGAGATATCCGTACGCCGCCTGCACCGACTCAAGGATCTGCAGCATGTAATGCGGATCGTAATCAACGCGCTCGAGTGCCGCCTCAACTGGGCGAAGATCCATGCCGCTCTGCTGTGCAGCGGCGGCATCAGAGACGGTGCGTCCGGAGCGGCGCATCGCTGACTCTTCGCGTCGTTCGGCGTACTGTTCAGCCGGACCCCAGTGCATAGCGTATCTCCCCTTGGTGTCCGTGCCGCCCATGTCGATGCACTCAAGAGGACATGCCGACGCGCACTGAAAGCAAGTCTCGCACTTCAGTGTGCCCCGCTCGTCGGTGACCAGCTCAAGTCGGCCACGATTGCGTGGCGGAATGTCAGCCTTAACCTCTGGGTACATCACCGTCTTCTTCGTCTGGAAGAAACGGGTGAGCGTGAGCCCCATCCCTCGAACGATCCCAGAGCCTGGAATTCGTGCCATGAACCCCTCCTTACGACGTCAGCAGCACGGCGGCGGCCGTGGCGAAAAGATTAAGGAGAGACGCCGGGAGGAGCCACTTCCAGGCGAAGCCCATCAGTTGATCAATGCGCACACGCGGCAGGGTACCGCGCATCCAGACGAAGATGAAGATTAGCGTGAAGGTCTTCATCAAGAAGAAGATTAGGTCCGCGACTGGCGGGAGCATTGCGAAGGCCCAGAAGCCCACGGCCACGGTGGAGAAGGCGCCAAAGATAAGGAATCCAGCGAGGAGCGCCTGCCACGCCTTGAACCGCGTGATCGCCATGTAGATCGGGGCGGCGAAGACGAACGTTCCGATCAGAGGGGCGAGGGCGACGACGATCGGCAGAAGGATACCGAGGCTGCCGGGATCAACGTTGATCTCTGGGTTGAACGGGAGGTTGATGGGGGCATTGGAACCGCCAAGGAAGACGGTGGCGAAGAGTGCCGAGACAATGAAAACGTTCACGTACTCTGCGAAGAAGAAGAATCCGAAGCGCATGCCTGAGTACTCCGTTGCAAATCCCGCCACAATCTCCTGGTCGGCTTCGGTGTTATCAAACGGCGTCCTGTTCGCCTCTGCGGTGATCGCAATGAAGAAGATGATCGCCGCGAGCGGCTGGCGGAAGATGAACCAGTCAAGAGCTGAACCACTCTGCGCCTCAACGATCTTTGGCAGCGAGAGTGTGCCGGTAAGGATGATGATGCCAACAACGGAGAGCGTTAACGGGATCTCATAGCTGATCGCTTGGGCGGCGGCGCGGATGCCGCCAAGGAGCGAGTACTTATTGAATGACGACCAGCCGGCCATCATCAGGCCAACCACGCCAAGTCCACCAATTGCAAAGAAGTAGAGGAGGCCGAACTCAAGCCCAACACTCGTCAGATCTGGTGCAAACGGGATCACCATCACCGTCATGAAGCTCGCCAGATACACCACCACGGGGGCGAGCGTGAAGACTGGAACATCAACGCTTGGTGGCGTGAAGTCCTCTTTCATTAGCACCTTCAGCCCGTGCACCACGCTCATCACGGCGCCGGCTGGTCCAACACGGTCTGGTCCAATGCGCAGATTCATCAGCGCAATGATCTTCATCTCCATGTAGATCAGCAGGAAGGCAATGGGGACGGTGATAAGGAAGGTGATCACCGCGGCCGCAAGGAAGCGAACGATTGGAAGATTTGCACCGATCGTTGCGCCGAGGAACGGCCCAAAGGCAAGAAGGAGTGCGGTGAGGAGGCCACCACCGATCGCGAAGGTTGGCAGGAGGACGGCGAGGGCGCGCCCGCCTGGCGTCAGGCGACCCCACACCACGCTTGCGCCGCTCACTTGTCCACCCCGCCCATCACGGGGTCAAGGCTCGCCATCACCGCCATCGTGTCGGCGATGAGGTTGCCGCGCGAGAGTGGGCCAACGAGTTGCAGGTGAACGAATGAGGGGTCGTGGATGCGCATGCGGAACGGTTGGTCTGTCCCGTCGGAGATCGCATAAACACCGTAGACGCCACGCGGCCCCTCAACGGCCCCGAAGGCGCGGCCCGGTCGCGGCCGAATGAGGCGCGGCAGCTTTGCCATGATCGGTCCGTCCGGCATCTCGTGCAGCACCTGATCGATGATACGAATCGATTCACGAATCTCGTCAATGCGCACCATGTAGCGCGCGAGCGAGTCGCCCTCTTCACGCGTTGGGATGTTGAACTCAAGCTCCGGGTAGACCAGGTACGGATGGTCGCGACGCAGGTCAAACGGCACGCCGCTGGCGCGGAGGTTGGGTCCGGTGACGCCCATGCGCAGTGCAGTCGCTGCGTCGAGCACGCCGAGTCCGCGCGTGCGCCGAACGAAGATCTCGTTCTCGTTCATCAGGCCAGTGTTTGAGTCGATCTGCTCCGCGGCGCGACTCATCCAGTTGCCGAGGCGGCTCATGAACTCGTGATTCAGATCGCCGTTCACGCCGCCGATTCGATAGTAGTTGTAAAGGAGCTTCTGTCCAGTAAGCGCCGCGAGCATATCCACAATCTCATCGCGCTCAATGAAGGACCAGAGGATGGGGGTGATCCCACCAAGATCAAGCGCCATCCAGCCTTGGAAGAGCGTGTGGCTCGCAATGCGGTTCAACTCCATCGTGAGGACACGGATGTACTGGGCGCGGCGCGGGACCTCCACCTCCACCAACTTCTCAAACGCGGCAACGGTGGCCGCCTCGCAGAAGAGGGAGGCGACGTACTCAAGTGGATCCGTGTAGCAGATCGCCTGGTGGTAGTCGGAGTTCTCGCAGAGCTTCTCCACGCCGCGGTGGAGATAGCCGAGCACAGGGTCAAGATCCACCACCTGCTCGCCGCTCACCTTGACCACAATGCGGAGCACACCGTGCGTTGATGGGTGTTGTGGTCCCAAGTTGATCAACATCTCGCCGTCGCGAAGATTCAGGAACTCCGCCTGTCGCTCGGTCTGCGCCGTTGGCGCGGGCTCGTACCACTCCGAGGAGGCGGGGATTGCGATGCGCGGATCGTCGAGCGACGGTCGGGTCTGCTGTGTTGTCATGGTTATGCGCCTGGACTCTTTCGCAACGCGGTTGCACGCGTTGCGTCAACAGGCGTTCCGACGCGCTCCATGTTTCTCACACCTGCGGCGGGTGAGCGCGATGCATCATCGGCCAGGTAGAAGTCCTTGCGCAGCGGGTAGCTGCGGTAATCGTCTGGCATATAGATGCGACGGAGGTCTCGGTTCCCCTCAAAGATGATCCCGAACATGTCGTACGCCTCGCGTTCCATCCACTCAGCGCCCGGCCAGAGTGAGGTGAGCGAAGCAACGCGCGGCGCGTTGCGATCAACTCCTGGAACAACGACGCGCAACCAATCACCGCTGCGTGACGAGGAGAGGTGATAGACAACCTGCATCTCTTCGCCAGTGTCCACGCCGCAGAGGTCAATCAGCATCTCAAAGGCGAAGTCTGGCTCGTCATGCAGCACGCGAAGTGTTGGGATGGCATCAGCAACGCTGACGCGAATCTCCGTCTCATCAAAACGCTGGCGCACTGGGGCAAGGAGCGTGGTGCCGAAGCGCTCCTGCAGTGCGGATGCGAGTGCGCGATCCATTAGATGCCACCCATCAGATGTCACCCATCAGATGCCGTCCGGAACGGTTGGGCCAATGGCGCGCTCTGGCCAGTGTCCACGACGATCCTTGATCAGTTGCTGCAACTTCATCATTCCGTAGATGAGTCCTTCGGGACGCGGTGGGCAGCCAGGGATGTAGATGTCAACGGGCATCACGCGATCAATCCCCTGCACTACCGAATAGCTACGCTTGTAGCGTCCGCCAGAACAGGTGCAGTCACCCATCGCTACCAACCACTTCGGTTCTGGCATCTGCTCCCAGAGTCGAATCAGTGGCTCCGCCATCTTGGTGGTGAGCGTTCCTGCAACGATCAACACGTCAGCCTGTCGCGGCGAAGCACGGAAGGGGAACATCCCCCATCGGTCAATGTCGTTCTTCGATGTGGCGGACGACATCATCTCAATCGCGCAGCAGGCGAGTCCCGAGAGAAGCGGCCAGAGGCTGTTGGCGCGAATAAGGTCAAGCACAATGTCTGCCTTCGTTGGGATCGCGCCAAGTGCGCCGCCCCAGCGAGCATCATCAACGCGCCCGTCGCCTGTTGCGTCATAGCGCGCAAGCTCAAGATTCGGATGCTCGGCAAGCGGCTTGCCGCCGTACGCTCGGGGGTCGTCGGTAGTCCAGAGCGTATTCGGCGTGATGATCGGCGTGACGATCGGCGCCTGAGGCGGCGTCTTCGGATCGCGTGTCATCGCCATGAGAGCACCCCTTTACGCCAGGCGTAGGCGAGCCCGACCATCAAGACGCCAATAAATATTGCCATGGAGACGAGCCCCTCCACCAGGAGAGACTGGAAGTTGAGCGCCCAGATGTAGATGAAGACGATCTCAACGTCAAAGGCAACGAAGAGAAGCGCGTAGAGGTAGAAGGAGAACCCAAAGCGACCATGCGTGTCGCCATAGGTGTCGATTCCAGACTCGTAGGGGACCTGCTTCCCGCGGCTGCCGCGGGTGCGGTGGGAGATCAGCCACGCGATGCCGATCGTGAGGAAGACGAACGCAACACCCGCGCCGGCGAAGCCGAGGACATACCAGAGTCCGTTCATGCAGCTCCTCTGTTGGACCCCTTCTCCCGTGTCGCACCCCGTGCGGGGCCAAGGGTGGATCCTAAGGAGATCCTAGACGAGGGGGCGAATCGGAGCCGCCGCTCCCGGGAGCGGGGTTGAGGGGTTCGCCAGACGTGCGACGCGCTCAGGTGCGCCGAGGGTGAAGAGTTCAACAGCGAAGCCCCCCATGCCGCGCGGGTTCATCAGTCGGGCAAGCGCTGATCGAAGCGCAATCGCCCCTTCCAGCGTGGCCTCGTCCCCGCGACGAGCCCGATCGACCTCATCGTCAAGGCCGACCCCGGCTAGGAGCGCCGCCTGGGTCGTGGAGGCAAGGTGGGTGAGCCCCGCCGCAAGCGCCGCGGCGCGAAGTGCGGTGAGGTCCACGTGTGCGGTGAGGTCCCGCTCGCCAGGCTCGCTCAACAGATCGGCCGTTGCCCGGTGCCCCTGGTAGGCGAGGGCGGTCCCCGCCATGCGGGTCGCCGCATCGCGCAGCTGCAGCCCCTCTCGCCCATAGTCAATCACCAGAACGAGCCCGTAGCTAATACGACTGGCGAGTTCACCTGTCCATTCATCCATGACGAAACACGCCTCCGCCAGCTGCCCTTCGGCGAGCGGCGCACCGAAACGTTCGCCCACTCGCCGCGCCTCCGTTTCACTCAGTGACCGCTCCGTCCAGGTATAGCCCCCTTGCGCGGTGAGTCCAACGCAACGTTCCGCAACTCCGTTCGCCGCTGCGCTGCGTCCTACATAGATATGAAACGGGAGTGCATCCAGGTACTCATTGGCGACCACAATGCCGGCGACCGCGGGCGCACTGGCGTCAACAAGTTTTATTCGCTGCGCAACTGGGAGTTGCGTGAGTGCAGCCACAAGCTCCGCACTGCGGTGGGGGTTGATGTCAATCGGTTGAACCTCCAATACAGAAAGGAGTGGCGACGCGTCGCGTGCGAGTTGTGCCACAACGGAGAGGAGTAGCGCGCCAGAGCCGGCGCCGTACTCTACCCAGCGAAAGGGCGCTGGTTGGCCGAGTCGATCCCACGCCGCAACGGTGAGTCGCGCCAGGGCGGAGCCGAGAAGCGAGTGCATCTCTGGCGCCGTGATGAAGTCACCTTGGCGTCCGGCGCGTGCGCGCGAAGTGACGTAGTAGCCAATCTCTGGCTCCGCGAGCGCTCGCTCCATAAATCGCGCAAAGTTGATGGGGCCACTCGCGCGGATCTCCGCGTTGATGCGCCCTTCCAACTCACTCTGCATCCGTGTCACTTAGCAGCAGCGGTCTACAGGCAGGAGGGGGGCGGCCTCACCGCGTCCGAGGGCTTGTGGCGCAGCGGCGGGGAGGGCGCCGCCGCCGAGTGGCGCGGTCGGGGGGTAGCGGCTGACGATGGTTCGGCGTGTGGCGTCAGGTGCGGCGTCAGGCGCCGTCGCCTCAAGCCCCGTGTACGGGATCCCCTCATGGGTGGGTTCGGCCGAGGGGCCAGCGAGGGCTTTGCGGATCGCCCCCTGCGCGGCGAGGGTGGCGGGTGCCGGTACGAGCCGTGCAACCGCAGGGTGCGCCGTGGTGGCGACGAGGGTGACCCGCATGGGGGCGATGATGGCATACTCGCTAGACGAACCGACGGCCTGTCGGAGTGATAGTGAGTGTGAGGTAGAGCAATGGCACAGTGGCCCTGGGAGTATCTCTTTGTTGCGTTGAACGCGCGGCTCGGCACCTTCTATACGCCGTTCTGGGTCGTCAACCTTGCCCTCTTCATCTTCACGATCGTTGCCTACGCCTGGTCCACGCGCGGTCACCGTGCAAACGGGGTGCTTGGAAACGAGTGGGAGTACCTGCTCTGGATCGGCGTCAGCGTGTTTGGTCTCAACCTTATCTTCGCCGCCTTCCAGTGGTACGGCCTCTTCCCGATCGTTACAACGCTCGTCGGTCTCTACTTCCTGCGTGACACCGTGGTGGACCGGTTCCCGCCGCAGCTCGCCGCTGAGGCGGCACATGAAGCGCTGCTGCGCACACGCCGCCAAGCGAGTGACGGGGTTGAGGCAACGCTGAAGCGCCCGAACCGCCGCGCCGGCAAAAAGAAGCGCTGAGCGTCGTGCGGTGGAGATCCGCCGTTTCGGTCCTGGGCATCGCCGACCAGAGCGTCAACCTGGCGCTACTAACGTAGAGAGCGCACTCCTTTACGCAGGAGCGGGAGCACACATCACGGAGGTCGCACTACGCGATCGCGCGACGCTCGGTCCGTTTCGCTCACCGAACGACGGACTCCTGATCGTCATTGAGGGGGGCGGCTGGCTCGCACTCGCCGATGAGCGCCAACGCGTTGCGGCGGGAGAGGCGATCGCGCTACCGGCGGCGGTGGAGCGACTACTTGCGACCGACGGCGTTCCGCTCCGCGCGATCATCTTGGAGTTCTCTACTCCTCGTGAACTTGAGCAGCGCATAGATGAGCAGCGCGACGGAAGCGAGTAACGCCGCGTAGATGAGCGATGCGCCTCCAACGAGTGGCACGTCGACCGGCTTCTCAAGCGTCACTCCGAACTGGAACGACCACGTCCATGTTGGGATGATTCCCTGGTATACGTTGTGTAGCCCGGTGGGAAGAGGAAGCGCCGACCAGTTCGGATACCAGAGCAGTGCGACCAGCGCAATGATGCCGATCGCCCAGCGGAAGATTCGCTGAGGCTCATGAACGCGTTGCAGTGACCAGGCAGCGTACGTGGCTGGAATCAACAAGAGTGCACCGATGATCGGCCCAGGTGTTGCAAGCCCCAAAGAGAGGCAGACTTGACTCTCCGCGTAAACGCCAAGCACGCCGGCTGCGGTACAGAGCGCGGGGGTGAGCGCCCAGAGGAGCGGTGCGGCCAGGATCAGCGCACCGAGCCCAAGCTTTGTGAAGCGTGCGGCGAGTAGATCACCGCGACGAAGATCGGCGAGGAGCAGTGCGAGTGCGATCAGCGCGAACTGTGACGAAGGAAAATAGTGATACTGGAACGCGGCGCGGTCAATGCGCGCCCACGGCAGCCAGAGCGCAAGGAAGAGGAGCCCGACGCTTACGAGGCCCCAGCTTCTCTGTCGCCACGCCTGTAGTGCGAGCCATGCGCCACCGGCGAGTCCGATGATGCGCGATGCAACGTTGCCTCCGTCGTAGATCGCGCCGCTCCATCCGCCGAGCGCCGCGTAACTCTCCTGGAAGAACCAGACCGGCTTCAAGTCGAACGGCCATGCCCACCACGGCGAGCTCGCCGCGTGAGCCACCCGCAACGTGTCGTGGTACTGGTACATCGATGCGGTGAGGCTGGTGAGGCTCTGTCCTTCGTTGCCGAGCGGCCAGCCCTCCACGATCTGGTTGCCGAGTGCCGCCCACGGGAGATAGCTGATCACGTAGATGGCGAGTGGCAGTGCAATCAGCGTTGCGCCGACCAGTAGGCCCTCGGCGCCGCCGCCCGCAACCTGCGCAAGGCCTCGCAGGCTCCACCCTTCACGTTGCAACCCGCCAGCCCTCCAAGCCGCAACCGTGGCGAGTGCGACTGTGGCGAATGCAACGAAGAGGAACGGAACGTTTGGGAGGTCCTCGCTCCCTTGCGCGGTTGCGAGGGTGGCGGGGAGGAGCAGGGCGGCAAGTCCAATCAGCCCCGCAACGGCAACGACGCGTCCAACGGGGCTCCGTACGAGCCAGAGCAGACCGAGCGCCCCAATCCCGTAGAGCGCAACCCATTTGCTCGCCAGCGCAAAGCCGAGCCCTGTGCCAGTAAGGAGGAGCAGGAGTCCTGCGGTGAGCGGTCCGCGTCCGCGACCCTGGAGCCAGGCGGTAAAGGCGCAGGCTGCGGCTAGGAGTGCCACGAGCAGGTAGACGTCGTTCATTCCGATGCGGCTCTGCACAAAACCAGCACCGTCAAGGAGGGCGAGCCCGCCAACGAGCGCCGCAACATCACGCCGCTCGGTCAAGAGACGTGCAAGGAGTGCAAGGAGGGCCGCGGCAATCGCTCCAGCGATCACCCCTGGCCAACGCCAGCCAGCGGGTAGGTCGCCGACTGAGACTTGCGCCACGCGACCGTCTGGCCAGGCTACGAGCAGTTCACCGCGCCCACCGTCTGGGAGCTCAGCGGATCCGTCAATCACCGCGCCAACGATCTCCGCTGTTGGTGCGTACCAGCGGTCGCTCCCCTCTCCAAGCGCAGCGTCAGCAAAGTACGCGTTCCCGTTCGGCTCAATGCTCCACAACGCCGCACCTGCAGCCTCACCGGCCGGGCCAGGCGCGACCACGTGGACGATCCTTGTTGCATCATTTGGAAGGATTGCGGTTACGCCACGAATGTTGATCTTCGCTGCGACGCTCGCCGCGCCTTCGCTGCGCAGCGTATAGACCATAACCTGCTCAGATCCCGCCGCGTACAGGCGCGGCTCATCGAGCCAGTCAACCGTTCCGAGCGCACGTAGCCCACCCGGGAGCGGAGTTGTCAGCGCGCCGCCAAGGTCTTCTGCATTAAACAGCGTGAGGCCGCTCCCTCCAGCAACGGCGATGCGGGAGACGCCATCAATTTCAACTGCCCGTAGGTCACGTGCTTCGGAGACGATGACGCGTGCCGTGATGGAACCAGCGTCGATGCGCAGCAGCTCACCTCCCGCCAACACAAAGAGTGTCTCGTTGAGCGCAACGGCCGCGTGCACGTCTTGGAGACCTAACTCCCACTGTTGAACCGCCGATGCATCGCTCCCATCTGCCGCGGCCGCCGGTGTGTGAAAGATGAGGCCTTCGGATGATGCGCCCCAGAGGGAGCCGTCCGTGGCGGCGTGGAGCACAACGCTGTTCGGTGCGTTGATGCGCCCAACGGTGGATCGTGTTGCGGGGTTGATCACATCAACACCGCGCGCGGTTGCAACCCAGATAAGCGGTTCGCCGGTTGCGCCTTCCGGTCGCGATGCGATTGCAAGAATCGGTGCATCATAGTCGCTGCGGCCGTCAACGCGTGGCGCACCGAAGCTCGCAAGTCCAGCTGCGATTGCGTACTTTGCGAGATGTGGATGAGTATATTCATAGATTGCATGGGGTTCGCCGTATTTCCAAAACTGCGTGAACTCCGTTGCGGTGCGCACATGGTACACCTCGTCGAAGTGGAAACGCGTCGGTTCGCCAACTCGCCAGCCGCGCAGTGAGAGTGCCATAACGGCAATGACAAGCAGCATCCAAAGGTCAACTCGGTTGAGCCGTTGCCGTGGTGCGGGCTGTGCGCTCGCCACTTCACGTGCTGCCGCACGCGCTGCTGCTGTGGATGACCCTGCTGTGAATGACTGCTTAAGTTGCGCCCGTATCTGCACGCCGGTTGGGAGGCGCAGCAGCTCATACCCTGCGGCAAAAAGCGCGCAAACAGAAACAGCGGCAACAAGCACGATGGCGGCGGGGGTGTGGAGCGCGTCGGTGAACCAGCCGAGATCCGGGAGCCCTGGGTTCTGCAGGTAGTCGAGCGTGAGCACGCCCCAGGCATTCAGCGTGAAGACAAGCGAGACGGCGAGTGCGATCAGCCGCCAGCGTGGAAGTGCTGCGGCGAGCACGAGCGTGAGTGGGACGGCGGGGAAGAGGTAGCGCTCATGGACGCGTGTGGGGAGAACGAAGAAGGCGATCGCGATCACGGCGAGTGCGGCAACGGTGCGGGTGCGCTCATCGTGGCGGGCTCCACGAAGTGCGAACGTGATCGCGGCGAGAAGCAGCGCGGTGCCAATAAAGATCGCTGGCGGACCGGCGCCAAAAAGCGGCGCGATGTCGCTACCCCACGTGCCGTTCGCGACGAGGCCGGCCCCGCCGCTGTCGGCGAGCGCCCAGAGGTTCCAGGCGTTGACGCTCAGATACGGGTAGTTCCCCGCCGCTTCGCCAACCTTGGCAACCACATCAATCACGGTGAGCCCAAACGGGAGTGCCACGAGCGAAAGGACCGCGATGCCGGCCAGCCCAACAAGGGGAACCGACCACGGGTCTCTGGCGCGACGCGACCGAACGAGCGCAAGGAGGACAAGGATTGGAATCAAGATGCCGAACTGTGGCTTGATGACCGCCGCGAGTGCAACAAGCACTCCCGCACGGAGCGTCTTCCCTCTGATCAGTTCGGTGGTGGCGAAGATGAGCACGCTGGTGCCAACCGAGTCCACCTGGCCCCAAACCGCCGAACTCAACCAGGTTGCTGGCGCGAACGCAAGGAGTAGAGCGAGCACCTGCTGTGCGCGAGTTGACGCGCCGAGCTCCCTCGCGAGCCGAACGCTCGCAAGGATGAGCAGCCCGTCGGCAACGATCGCGGGAAGCTTGACGAGCACACCTGGATCGAACGATCCGGTAACGAGGCCGCTCAACGCACCGAGCGGCCAGAGGATCCAGAGATAGCCTGGGAGATAGTCAAGGAAGTACCCGCGGCTGTACGCGCCCCATGGCCCGTTTGCGCCGAGATCTGCCGCCCAGAAACGAAAGGCGTCAAGGTCCGCGGCGAACCCGGCATTCGCTGGGAGGAACACGTATGCGATGATCGCTCGCAGCGCGATCGCGAGGGTCACAATCAGCGCAGTGCTCATGGGGTGAGTGTAGCCGCGGAGGAGGCAGGTGCAGATACCGATTGACGAGCTCTCCCTCTTCTTCCCCTGTCACAACGAGTCGGAAAATCTTGATGCGCTTGTCAGCGATGCGCTCGCTGCGCTCCCCAGGCTCGCACGCCGGTATGAGGTGATCCTGGTTGACGATGGCTCAACCGACGAAACGCCAGCCGTCGCTGCGCGCCTCGTCGCAGCACACCAAGAGGTTGTGCGCGTGGTCCGCCACAACGTCAATCGGGGCTACGGCGGCGCGCTTCGCTCAGGCTTCGCGGCGGCGCGCTATCCGTGGATCGCCTTCACCGACGGAGATCGTCAGTTTCGCGTGGCCGATCTCGCGCGCCTCCTTGAGCAAGCGGGAAGTCAAGAGACGGTGGTTGCCGGCTACCGAATCCAACGCGCCGACCCGCCGCTCCGCACGCTCTACGCAGGCCTCTACCGACTAGCAAATTTCGCTCTCTTTGGGCTCTCAATGCGCGATGTTGACTGCGCGATGAAGCTCTTCCCGCGCGAAGCGCTCCGCGGGGTAACCGTGCAGTCCAGTGGCGCCTTCTTCTCTGCCGAGTTGATGATTCAATTGAAGGCGCGCGGTGTGCGAGTGGTGGAAGTTGGCGTGCCGCACTTCCCGCGAGTTGCAGGATTGGCGAGCGGCGCTCGACTTTCGGTGATTGCTACTGCGATTCGCGACTTCTGGTCGCTCCGCCTTGCGCTCTGGTTTAGGCGCTCGGCGGCGTTACGGGGTGGAGAGCCGCTCCTTTAGATCAGCAGGTCAACGCTCGTTAGCTCAGCGCTCGGGCGCGGACTCATCGCCATCGAGTGAGTTTACGAACTCCCGGAAGACAAAGAGGCGCTCCTCTTCCGCCGCTTCTGGAACGATCCCCTCTGCGACGAGAAGATCAAGTGCGATGTAGATCGGCGCATTGGCGCGAAGTGCGAGGGCAACGGCGTCGCTTGGTCGGGCGTCGAGCTCTTGCACTTCTCCGCCAGCGGGGGCAACGAGCATGCGGGCGCGGAAGGTTTCGTCGCGCAGTTCCATGATCCGAACTTCACGAAGTTCGGCGCCGAGCGCGTTCATCATCAGGGTGGCGATGTCGTGGGTGAGCGGCCGCTCGGGGCGAACGCCCTGCAGGTGATAGGCGATCGCATTCGCCTCGTTTGGGCCGATCGGGATCGGGAGGTAGCGGCGCTCCTCCGCGTCGCGAAGCAGCAAGATGTGCGTGCCAGAGAGCATCTGGACGCGGATCCCTTCAACAACGGCGCGGCGTAACTCCATACCAGGATGATCCCACCCTTCGCCGGTCGGTGCGTGCTCCCTTTGTTACGGTTGGCTGCTCGGGAGCTCGATCACGGGGACGGCGGTTGGCGCGGCGTTCGGCTCACCGCCAGGCGTGATCCCCACTCCCAGGACTGCGCTGCGGATGCGCCCCTCTTCGGCCCATACAAAGGTTGGCGCGCCTCCATCGCGCGCGAGCGAAATGTACCCGCCAACAATTGCGCTTACCGGTCCGTCTTCCGCTAAAAACTGATACTGCGCGATCACTCCTCCTGACGCACCCTTGCTGTATGCGATCACCCTCTGGTTGCGCGCATCCCATGCATAGAGCAGGCCGGTGCGACTTGCGCCGGCGGAGAAGATCAGGCGGATCTCTGGGGCGCTACGGAGCACTCCGTCGCCAGGATCCGCCGGCGCCCAGTCGTCAATCGCCCCGCGCACATATCGCCGAATTGCGCCGTCTTGTGCAAGATAGAGGTCGCCGTCAATAGCCATTGAGTCAACGCTTGCGAGCGAGGCCGAGTTAATGAGGTACCCGGTTGGCGGGGCCGGGTACCCGGTTCCATCCGGCGCTGGCGTATAGCGCAAGATCTGGCGCGCGGATGGATCAACGACATAGATGTTGTAGAGCCCAGTTACTTCGTCGGCGGCGAATCCAGAGATGATCTTGATGTCGCCCCCCCAAAGTTCTCCGTCTCGCACGCGCAACTTTACGAGCGTGCCGCGTCCGCTCTTATCTGCGGGGCGCCACCGCCAGAGGCTGGATGAGGCATCAAGGATCAGAACGTCCGGGCCGGAGGCGAAAATGCTCTGCGCACGGCCCGTCTTGCTCCCGAAGAGATCGTAGCCAGGCTGATAGATCACGGTGGCGCGAGGGTTCGGCTGTGCCGTTGGATCCACTCGATAAACGGCACCAGAATAGTCGTCAAGGATGTAGCTAAAGCCGTCCGGGCCCTGTGTGATCGCCGTGATCTTGATTGGCACAGTGGCGGAGGTGAAGTCAAAGACCTCAAGTGCCTCTATCTTTGTCAGGAGAAAGAGTCGGTCAAGCGCTGGCTCTATGCGCGCTCGCAACGCCGAGATCTCTGAGGCGGCGGCGCCCGTTTCTGCGATCATCAGCTGCTCCATCGCTGCCACGAGTAGTGTTCTTGCGCGATCTGGATCGTTCTCGATCAGGTTCGCTGTTGGATCAAGCGCCTCTTCTACCGCAAGTTTTGCTTCGGCGAGCGCGGCGCGTGCCGCTGCGGCCGCATCAAGTGTGGGGTTGGTGCGGTTGAGATAGACGCTCGCGGCGCCGCCGAGTGCAGTGATGAGGACGGCGAGGAGGAGCAGTGTGGCGCTCCGCTGTCGACCCTGCCGCTTCGCCACTTCTGGGCTTCTCTCGCGTCTCCGTTGGATATCAAGGCTTGGCTCCTCCGCACGAGCTGTCAGCCACGGGAGGCGCCGTTCTATCGCCCCTAAGATCTTCGCCATCATCGCCCGCAACCGCGACGGACTCCCGCTTCCGCGATCGGCGGCTGAGCGCTCAACCCCTGGCTCAGCACCAGGGCTTCGTTCGGCGCGCGCTCGTGCGGCACGGCGGAGCGCCTCTCTGCTCCGACTCTCGCGCGTCGGCTGTGGCTCGCGGGCGGCGGGGCCTCGGAGGGGCGAGTCGTTCCGCGGTCCGCCACCGCGCCGTGCGGCGATCACCTCCTGTGCAGCCCGGTCGATCGGCGTGTATGGCTCAGTGACAATGTTGGGTCGGCGCCCGTCGGCCGTCGGCTTCGGTGGAATGGCGGCGCTGATCAGTTCGGTGCGCTCGCGGTTCCCCTCCTCCCACCGCGCTCGGGCGCGAGCCTTTGCCTGCACGATGTGGTCAGCCGGGAGAGAGAGCAGCGTCTTGTTCGCCACAGCGGCGCTGCGTGCCGGTGTGGCGACGGTCTCTTCAATCGCAAGTAGGAGTTCGGGCAAAGCGCCCCCTCCTGATGCGCCTGTGCCGCGTTTTAGCAGCGCGCGCGCCTCCTCTTTTGTTGCCGCAAGCGCGATGCGGTCGCCCGGGCTGAGCGAGATGCGGCCGGTTGTCACCCCCTGCCGCTGGGCGGAGCGAGCTCCTGCGCCAGGGGCTCCTGCGGGGAGGGAGATGCTGCTGTGGCGACTTTCACGCATCACGAACGCAACGGCGGATAGCTCCCCGCTCGCTGCCGCCCAAGCCTCGCGGCGGAACGCACCGACCATGCACACCTCGGTTGCGTCAGTAGTCTCGCCCTTGATGCTGACGATGATGTTCCGTGCGCGCTCGGTAAAGTTTGCTCCGGCGCTTTGGTCAAACGTGTCGAGTGCTCGTTCAATGAGTGCGCGGAGGCGCGGCTCGCTTAGCCCGGGGGCACGAATGAGTATTGCGCGGGCACCAAGGGTGCGCCCCTCTGTTGTGTCCTTTGGCATGCGGAGAGAGATCGCCGTAAAGCCATCTACTACCGTGGTGAGCGAGCCAACGATCAGCGTTGGCTGTGCGGTTTGCGTCACGGCTGGATTACTCACTGCTTGAGGATACGCCTAGTGCCGTTCAGTATCTTCTGTGGGGGTTGAGAGCCGAACCAGAAGCCCAACCGCGCGTCTGCCGTCAGGCCGCTGCGCATAGACACTGGCGATCTCTGCTCCACGAAGGTGTAGCTCTTGTGCGGTTGCGCGGTCGTCCGCCTCCAGAACGAGTCGACCCTTCTCGCTACCGGTGAGGCGGCAGTGCGGCGCAAGGTGTGGTGCGATCTCTTGCAGCACAGCGTGTAGGACGGCCGCCTGCTGTGCGAGTTCAAGCGCCGCCTCAAACCCGAGCGCGCGCGCCGCCTCTGGGATGAGTGCTCCGAGGCGCTGCGGCTTCCCTTTTCGTGGACGATCAGTTGGCACGCCTCACCTCGCTTCCGCGCGCGCCGCGCACGACCTCCTGGCAGTTGCTCGCCTCAACGAGGCGTGGTGATAGGTCAGAGAGCGTGGTGGTGGTGGTGATCGCCTGTGGGAGTGCGGTGAGTCGCTCTACAAGGTGGTCGCGGCGTTCAGGATCAAGTTCAGAGAAGGCATCGTCAAGGAGTAAGAGCGGCGGCTCGCCGCTCGGTGTGGTGAGCAGGTCGATCTCCGCAAAGAGGAGGGCGAGCAGGAGGCTGCGCTGTTGCCCTCGTGATGCGATCGACGCAAGGTTTCTTCCATCCGTGTGAAAGGCGAGATCGTCGCGGTGTGGCCCAACGAGCGTGTTGCCCTGATACCCCTCGCTCTCCGCCGTCTCGTCAAAGGATTGGCGCAGCCGTGCAGCCGCCTCGCTAGCGCTCTCGCCAGGCTTATGCTTCTCGCGCGAGAGGTAGTGCACGGAAAGCGCGCCCTCTTCTGGCGCCACCTCTCGGTGCGCCCGCACAAGTGGCCCCGCAAGCGCGTTGAGTAGTTCGCCTCTCGCCGCAACAATCTCGGCGCCACTCTCAACCAGCAGCTCTGTCCACGGCTTCATCTCGGCGGCAACCGCCCGGCGGGCCGCGCCTTCGCTCTCCAGCGCATCTTTTAGGAGTCGGTTGCGCTGCTTCAGCGTCCGCTCGTAACGGGTGAGGGCGGCGCGGTATCCGGGGCGCCACTGGATCGCTATTCGGTCAAGTGCGGCGCGACGAATAGAGGGTGACCCAACCACGAGCCCCGTCTCTTCAGGGACGAAGACGACGACCTTTAGTTTCTCTCCAAGCGTTTCGCTCCGTCGCGCGGTGCCGTTCACGAGATATCTCGTCCGCTCCGAGCGGCCGATCTCCGCTGCAAGCGTAGTCTGGTCGAGCGGGTCGTCGCTTGCACCGCCTGGCTCACGGAGGGTCATCGTGAATGACCCGCTGCTCGCCCCCTCTTGGACGAGTTCACGGAGCGCGCCGGCGCGGTGGGAGCGCCCCGTTGCGGCAACGAGGAGTGCCTCAATGACGGTCGTCTTCCCTGTGCCGTTTGCCCCCCAGAGAACCTGTGACCCTCCGGTCAAGTTGATCTCGCCCGCCGACCAACATCTGATCTGGTGAAGGCGCACGCGCTCAATCATTCCTCTCCCCTTCCGTTGCCCGGTCTGCGCCCACGCCTGGCCGCGCGCGCTGCGCGCCACGACCTGATCAGGCGCGCCCTAATCAGGAGGGGGTGCGCACCGGCATGATGACGTGCAGGTAGTTGCGCCCGTCGAGTGGGCGGAGAAGCGCTGGTGCTACTGGCCCGGTCAGCTCAAGCGAGAACTGGTCCGACTCAACGCGCGAGAGAACGTCAACAAGATACTTCGCATTGAAGGCGATGGCTGTCCCTTCGCCCTCAACTATCGCCTCAACGCGAGCGGTGTGGTCTCCAACGTCCGCGGCAGCGCTGATGTCAATCGACCCGCCGTCTTCGGCGCTAATCGCAAATCGCACAATGTGCGCCGAGGCATCGGCAACCACTTGCGCAAGGCGCACTGCGCGCAGGAAGTCGTCGCGCACGATGATTGCCTTTGTGGTGTGCGATGTTGGAATGACCTGTTGAAATGGCGGGAACTGGCCGTCAATTAGTCGGCTCACCAACATGGTGTCACCTAGCTTGAACTGCAGCTGGTTCTTTCCTGGCGTGAGTGTGATCTCAACAAGATCATCTACATCCGAGAGTAAGCGGAGTAGTTCTGCATAGGCGCGAGCCGGGACGATGATGCTCGTCTCAGGCGCCGCTTCGGCGAGCTGCGCGCCGGCAACGGCGATACGGTAATTGTCCGCCGCGGCAAACGTTGCCTTCTCGCCAGTAAATCTAGTGAGCACGCCAGTGAGAATCGGCCGTGCCTCATCCCCTGCCGCGGCGAAGACCGTTGAGTCGAGTGCGGCACGTAGCACCTTCTGGGAGATGCGCGCGGTGACGCGCTCGCCGGCGGCGCCAACCTGCGGGAAGTCGTCGGCGGGTGTGGTGCGAAGGTGAGAGGCGCCCCTCCCGCACTTAAGGTGCACGCGTCCGTCAGGGAGTAGTGAAAGTTCAATCTTCTCGTTCGGTAGCCCGTTCACCACGTCGATCAGTAGTCGCGCAGGGATGGTTGTTGCGCCCTTCTCTTCAACCTTTGCCGGCACCCAGTGCGTGATCGCAATCTCAAGGTTGGTTGCAACGAGGCGGAGGCCGCCATCTTCGGTGCCAAGGTAGACGTTCGAAAGGATCGGCAGCGTGTTGCGGGAGGCAACGCCATGTCCTACCACGGCGAGCCCCCTCGCAAGATTCTCCTGAGTAATCGAAAGCTTCATCTCTTCTCCTCCACAATCCCCCTGGCGCGTCTGGCTAATAGTGTCTTATCTCTTCTACTTCGTCATCACCGTATTCGTAGTGTGGAACTTGTGGAGCGCCCGCACGCCCCCTCACCCCTTCACTGTGGGGAACCCCCCCGTCAGGTGTGCGCACTCGCACGCGCCGCCCTGGTTGCCCCGAGCTTTCTGGGGAGGAGGTGCGGGGAACCCCGCACGGGTTCTCCACAGCGGATCCCCGCCCTGACGCCCTTCCCACGGCGGAACTACAGAAAATGGCCGCTTCTCCACGGGGTATCCACACCGCTATGAGGAAGAGGCGACCCCCTGGCCAAGCTTAAGGAGGGCCTCGCGGAGCAGGGCCACCTCACGCCGGAGCTCGGCGTCGTAGCCCATCTCGCGCTCGATCTTCGCGCAGCCATGGATGATGGTGGAGTGATCGCGTCCGCCGAGCGCCCCGCCGATGCGGACGAGGGAGGCGTCCGTCTCTTCACGGGAGAGGTAGGCGGCAATCTGGCGCGGCACCACAATCTCGCGGTCACGCTTCGGCCCCCGTAGCTGCTCCACCGTAAGCCCGTAGTGCTCCGCGACTACCGCAACGATCCGCTCCGGGTCAAGGATTCGCTTCGGGTTCGGGTAGACCGCCTCACTCAAGACACGAGCGGCAAGTTCCATGGTGACCGGCAGTCCACTGAGTCGGCCCACCGCAACAAGGCGGGTGAGCGCCCCTTCGAGCTCGCGCACATTGCTCTGAACGCGGCGGGCAACCTGCTCCACCACGTCATCTGCAATGACCACGCCACTCTCCGCCGCCTTGGTGCGCAAGATGGCGATACGTGTCTCAAGGTCTGGCGAGGAGATGTCTGCGATCAAGCCCCACTCAAAACGAGATCGGAGGCGCTCCTCAAGGAGCGAGATGTCCTTTGGCGTGCGGTCAGAGGTGATCACGATCTGCTTGCCTGCAGAGTGAAGTGCGTTGAAGGTGTGGAAGAACTCCTCCTGCGTGCGCTCCTTGTCAGCGATGAACTGAATGTCGTCAATGAGGAGCACATCGATCTTTCGGAAGCGCGAGCGGAACGCGTCGGCGGCGCCCTGCTGGATCCCAAGGATGAACTCGTTCGTGAATGCCTCTCCAGTGATGTACAAAACTCGACGTTTTGGCGACCGCTCCATAACAGCATTTCCGATCGCATGCAAAAGGTGCGTCTTCCCAAGGCCAGTGCCGCCATACAGGAAGAGCGGGTTGTATGCGCCACCCGGTCGTTCTGAAACAGACTGCGAGGCGGCGTGCGCGAGCCGATTTGCGGAGCCAACAACATATGTAGCAAAGGTGTAGCGCGCGCTGAGATTGGTCGGTCGCGCGGGATCACTTAAATCCACAATGCGCACCGCATCACCGGTCGACCCCACAGATGCAGGTGACGGCGAAGCGCTGCGCGCCGTAGCGCCCTTCTTGGCGCTGAGTGCACCCTGGTTATTTAGCTCCTCTTCGCTTACAACCTCAACGTTAAGTGTGACGCTATAGCCAACAATCTTTGCGATCGTCTGCGCAATCAGCGAACGGTAGCGCTCCTCAATCCAATCTTTTGCAAAGCCGGAGGCAACACCGAGTGTGAAGGTGCTACTCGCCTCATCAACGCGGAGAAGTGCGGTTCGACGGAGCCAGGTTTCGAAGGTCGCTTGGGAGAGACTGATCTCTAGCTCTCCGAGAGTTGCTCGCCAGACCTGTCGTCGATCCATACCGTAGCTTCCTCCCACTTCTCTGCCGCGCCAACGGAGTGATGGGGCGGCGTCCCAGCCACCCGGGCCCTCGTTGGGGGATGCGGAGAATAGCAGCAACTCCACATCGCGTACGGCGTGTCGCGCGGGGTTTGTTACACCCTCGAGGAGCCCAGCGCCGGCTCGGCGGCGGTGCCGGTCCGGTGGCGGCTCAGTGCCGGGCGAGCTCCGCCTGAGCGTCGCTCCGTGCGCAGTTTGACACCTCCTACGCCCCCCAACGATACTTCCCTTCCTAGATCCGCCGACCTCGCGGCCCTAGGCTAGGCAGCCCTCTTGGCGACCCGCTCCGTACCGCGGAGCGAAGCCAAGGCCACATTGACGGGAGCGATCTACATGAAGCGAACGCACCAGCCAAAGAAACGCCAGCGATTCCGCGAACACGGATTCCGCAAGCGCATGTCGACGACGTCGGGCCGCAGGGTCTTGGCTCGTCGCCGCGCCCGCGGCCGCAAGCGCCTAACCGTCTGAGCGGGTTGGCGCGCTTGCGCCCCGCAGGTTTCGACATGATTCGAACCGCAGCTGACTTTACCGCTCTATCCGGCGCGCCTGGAGTGAACACGCCGCTGCTCGGCATTCGCTATACCGTGCGCACGAACAACACGTCTCTGTTGCGCATTGGCATTGCTGCAAGCAAGAAGATCGGTGGTGCCGTGGTGCGCAATCGCATCCGCCGCCGACTCAAGGCGATCGCGCGCGAGCTTGCGCCGCAGGTGAAGCCCGGCACGGATCTACTCATCGGCGTGCGCGTAGGCGCTGCAACCGCGTCAAGCGATCAACTGCGCGCCGCAGTGACCGACTGCCTCCGTCGCGCTAGGTTGATGGATGTTGCAACGCCAGACGGAGCACGCGCGTGAGCCGCGTTGCCGTTGCACTGATTCACCTTTACCGTTTCTTCTTCTCCTGGTTACCATCAGGATGTCGCTTTGAGCCGAGCTGCTCGCGCTATACCGAAGAGGCAATCGTGAAGTACGGCGTGCTGAAGGGGAGTTGGATGGGAGCGCGCCGTATTGCCCGCTGTTCGCCACTCAGCGCCGGCGGATGGGACCCAGTCAAATGAGTGCAGCCGTGAGCCTCTTCCGCAAGTACGCAGGGCTCATCACGCTGCTCGCCCTGCTGACGCTGTTCACTGTGGCCTGTGGCGGTCAGGGCGTGCCAGGTGAGAGCGTATCCCCAACGCCACACCCACCGCTCATGCCCGCAGCACCGGGCGCGGACCCGTTCAGCCTCCTCGCCTGGCTCTTCACCCCAATCTTCCAGGTGCTCTTCGTTGGGCTGGTCCTCCTCGACAAGCTGACTGGCGATATTGGCATCTCCATCTTGCTGTTGACCATCGTTATTCGCATCGTTTTGATCTCGCCGTATCGAAAGCAGCTTGTTTCACAGAAGCGAACACAGATGCTTGCACCAGAGGTCGCAGAGATCCAGCGGCGTTACAAGGGCGATCGCGTCAAGATCCAACAGGCGCAGGCCGCGCTCTACAAGACGCGCGGCATCAACCCGCTGAGCGGCTGCCTCCCAACACTGTTGCAATTTGTGGTGCTGATCCCAATGTATACGGTGATCTCAAATGGCCTCACGAACCCAGACCCATCAGGGATGCTGAACATCTTCGGAACCAAGATCGCGCTCGACTGCGTCAACGGTTTTGGCACAGCTGCGTACGACAACATGAAGCCGTGCATTGATGCTGTGGTGCCGTGGCTCGGCAACCTTGATGTTGCAATCCCGTGGGCGCCAATCAGCCTGTTCGGCATCGGCCTCTCGCCACTCGCGTTCGCCAGCGCACTCCTGCAGATGGTGCAGACGCGCATGACACTCCCGCAGGGGAAGCCCGCGAGCGGGGATCCGGCGGCGGCAATGCAGAGCCAGATGCTGGTGGTCCTGCCGCTCATCTCCATCCTGTACGGCGGGATCCTGCCGGCGGGACTCTTTATCTACTGGATTGCGTCCACGATCTTCTCGTTGGCGCAGCAGTTTTTGATCATCGGTTTCGGTGGGCTCTTTCCGCTCTTTGGCCGGACACCCGCCTTGGCCATGAACCATGCACCGCGATTCCCCGTAGCGATGCCGGAGATCATTCCGGCTGGCGACGTGGTTGATGGTGCTCCACCATCCCGCACGGATCTCGATCGCGCCGTATCAGCGGCTGCGACGATTCGTTCGGCCAAGAAGCGTGACCGACACGGTCGTCGAGGGGGCAAGTAATGGCTAACGAGAGCGCATATCAGGAGTTCACAGGCAAGAGCGTTGAAGAGGCACTGAAGGCCGCCTGCGAGACGTTCAAGGTTGGACTCGCCGATCTGGACTTTGAGATCATCGCGCCAGGCTCTAGGGGTGTGCTCGGAATGGGCGCAGAGCCGGCACGCATCGTTGCCGCGCCAGCCAGCGCAATTGCCGGCAGCACGCCGAAGCGCGCAACGGAGCCAACACCGCGTGCCGCTGCACCACGTGCCGAGCGCGCACCACGTGCCGCTGCACCACGAGTAGAGAGTGCACCGCCTGCTGATCAAGCTGCAGAACCTCGCACCGCGGCGCCACGTGCCGCGCGTGCATCTCGCACCGCGGTACCGCGTGCCGAGAGCGCAACGGAGCCAGCACCGCGTGCACCTCGCGCCGCGACGCCGCGTGCCGCGCGCGCACCACGTGCGGCTGCACCACGTGCGGCTGCACCGCGAGAGGAGCGAGAGCCGCGAGAGCGCCGCGAGCGTAACGAGACGACGCCAGAGATGATTGCCGGAGGGAAAGAGATCCTAGAGACGCTGATCAAGCACCTTGACTTTGAAGCCGAAGTACGGCTGAGCGGCGAAGGATCAGAGACGGTACTGAACGTTGCGGGGACATCGCCAGAGGCGGCGGAGGAGCTTGGCATCCTGATCGGTCGACGTGGCGAGCGGCTGCAGGCGATCCAACACCTGGTGAACCTGATGCTGAGCCGCAAGCTCGGCGAGTGGGCGCGCGTCACCGTTGACATTGAGGAGTACCGTGGCCGACGCGAGGCACAACTACGCGCGCTTGCCCGCAAGGCGGGCGAACGTGTCTTGGAGACCGGTCGCGCCGTGCAGCTTGAACCGATGACGGCGCTTGAGCGCCGCTGGATCCACATGGAGTTGCAGGGTGTGGCTAGCATCGCCACCGAGTCGGCGGGCGAAGAGCCGGAGCGCCGCGTCGTGGTCATTCCAGCCTAAGAGCGCTAAGGAGCGCAGCATACCCAAGGCGATGGCGAAGGCGCGGCTGGCAGAGTTGAAGTAGGCGCGACCGCGCACGGCGCGCGCCGCCGGCGCAGAGCGTTTGGTGGAGATGGAGGAGAGTCGAACTCCTCGTCCGAAAAGCCTGCCCTGAGACCACTACGAGTGTGTCCCGCGGTTTAATCTGAGCTGAGGCGCTCCCACGGGCCGGATCGACCCTCAGCCGAGTCACATCTCCCTAAATCGGGCTTAGGTGATGACTATGCATCGCTCATCATCACTGCAGCTTCGCTTTATGACGCTTCCACGACCCGCGAAGCGGGGGCCGCTTCCACGCTCACCTTACTGCCTTAGGCAGCGAGGGCGAGAGCAGGCTGGCGATTGCCAGTTACTTCTTTTTGCTACCGGTTTAACGAGGCCTGATAGCAACCTCGACTCGCGTTCTCAAGGTGCGGTTTCCCGTCGAAACCACGCATCCCCAAGGAGCGATCCTACACGATCGTGCTCGCTGCCACTAGCCCCCGCGCTTCCAGTCCGAGAGTTCACGCTCTGCGTCGCGCTTACCCTCGCGGTCTGAGATCGCCCGCCGCTTGTCAAACTCCTTCTTGCCGCGCCCGAGGCCAATCTCAACCTTGCAGCGACCACGGCTCAGATAGAGGCGCAGCGGGATCAGGGTGAGGCCCTTCACCTTCACCTTCGTGCCGATCGAGATGATCTCCGCCTTATGCAAGAGGAGGCGGCGCGTGCGCTTCGGCTCATGCTGTTGGCTGGCGGCACCAGGCCATTCGGCAATGTGCATGCCGATCATCCTCGCCTCACCGTTGTCGAGGCGAATGTAGGCATCGCCGATGTCCGCCTTGCCGGCGCGAATTGACTTGATCTCCGTCCCCGTCAAGACCACGCCCGCCTCGAAGCGATCGAGGATCTCGTATTCGTAGGTGGCCTTACGGTTCGAAGTCAGCGTCGTACCGTCAGCTGCGGCGGGCGACTTCTTCGTGACCATGTGACCTCCTCTTACGGGTGAGCGGAGCCGATGCGGCGTGTTGACGCTAAATAGAGAGGGCGCTGGCCGTGCGGCCAGCGCCCTCTCAGAACGTTACCGCTCTCGGGATCGGTTATGCGCCGACCTCACGAGAGGCGGCCGTACAACTGTCTATTGACACTGCACACCACCTCCTTCCGTATGCGGTAGACGATACGACGCAGCGGCGCGCAGCGCAAGGGGAGGGCGCGGCACGTCCGCCCAGCCACTATCTGAGGAGTTCCAGCGCTTTCTCCAGGGCCGGGTCACTCGCGCTCGGCGCCGTTGGAGCAGATACAGGGTAGTCGGGGCTGATCCCGACCTTATGGACCCAGGTGCCGTTCGGCGTGAGCCACTTTGCAATGGTGAGCTTCAGGCCAGAACCATCATTTAGGTCAATGAAGGTCTGCACAACACCCTTACCGAACGTCGTCTCGCCAACAAGCAGTGCGCGCCCACGGTCGCGCAGCGCGCCGGCCAAGATCTCGCTTGCCGACGCACTCCCTTTATTGATCAATACGATGACCCTGATGGATGGGTCGGTGGCGAGGCCGCCACCGCTCGCCGAAGTCTCCGTACGCGTGCCGTCGCTCGTCTCTTCCATATAGATAACACCATCAGGGATGAACTCACTTGCGATCTGCAGCGCGGTGGAGAGGTAGCCGCCCGGATTGTCACGAAGGTCAAGGATGATGCGCTTCGTCCCCGAATCAACCACCTGTTTGAGCGCCGCGTTGAACTGCTCACCCGCAATTTCGCTAAAGTCCGCGAGACGGAGATACCCAACGCTCTCACCATCACTTGTCTTTAGCATCTTTGGTTCAACCGCCGGAACGATGATGACATCACGTGTGATCGTGAGTTCGAGCGGTGCAGCGTCACCGCGAACGATCGTGATGATGACGCGCGTCCCCTTTTTGCCACGCACGCGCAGCACCGCCTCGTCGAGCGTCTCGCCGTCAACGCTGATCCCATCAACTTTGGTCACGCGATCTCCACTCTGGATACCAGCAGCCTTCGCCGGCGAACCGTCGATCGGTGAGACGACTAACAGATAGCAGTCCGGCCCGAGGGTAGTGCAGGGTTCACTGTTCGGGCCACGGCTCTCAATGACGGCACCGATCCCCTCAAAGCTTCCAGAGAGGCCCTCAATGAGTGCGTCCATCTCTGCGCCGGTGAGGTACTGCGAGTATGGGTCGTTGAGCGATTCAACGAGACCCTTGATCGCGCCATCTACAAGCTGCGCATCCGTCTCGTCGCCAACGTGGCGCGTCTCAATAAGGTCAAGCACTTCATTGAAGCGGGTGAGGTCAATCGCGCCGCTGGCACCACCAGGCGCGCTGGAGGCGGTGCCGTTGTTGTGTCCAAGGTTGTAGGCGCCAATAACAAGGAGGAGTGCAAGGAGTATGGTGCCAGCGCGCGTGATGAACGGCGGTCGCTTTGAGGTGTTCAGATCGAATGGCTGCTGCATGACGCTCCTTACTGCACGATGCCCCTTTAGTTCAGCCGACCTCGAAGGGAGAGTAGCGCACCAAGTGCGCCGAGGCCAAAACCCGCGGCGAGTACAGCAAGGGAAACTTGGCCGAAGAGAATAGATGACGTCTCGATCGGGAGGACACGGAAGAGGTTGAGCATCAGCGCGCTAATCCCGGCGCCAAGGGCACCGAAGATAAAGAGCGTGATCAGCGCACCAATCCCGCCAATGACGAGCCCCTCAATCAGGAAGGGGAGGCGCACCCAGGTTGAGGTGGCACCAACGAGCCGCATGATGGCGATCTCATCGCTTCGTGCAAGGATTGCGAGACGAATCGCGTTGACGACAACAGCGAGAACGGCGAACGAGAAGCCGAACAGCACGACGAGGCCAACGACGCGGAGCGTAGAGGTGATGCTTGCCAGGCTTTCGGCGATCGCACGGCCATCGATGATTCGCGAAAAGAGCGCCGCCGAGGGGAGGCGGCTCAGCGCATCGGCAACCTGCGCCGTCTCACCAGGGCTATCAAGTGAAATCTCAAAGCTCGCCGGGAGTGGATTCGCGTCCAGTTCGCCGGTGAGATCGGGTTCGCCGCGCTCTTTTAGGCGCTCGCGGAAGGCGGCGAGCGCCTCGTCAGCGGTGGTATAGGTGGCGTCTCTCACGCCGTCAATCTTCAGGATTTCTTTGCGGAGCGAGGCGGCGCGCTCGTCAGAGGCGCCCACCTTCAGGTAGGCGACCACCTCAACCTTGGAGTCGGCGTAGCTGAGTGCAGCGTCAAGGCCGGCGCGGATCACAAGGACGGATGCGAGGACGAGGAGCATCAGCGTCATCGTCATCGTGGCGGCAACCGTTGCCAGCCGGTTTCGCGCGAGGCCGTTCATGGCCGCGGAGCCACTCAGCCGGATGAGGCGAATATTTTGCGTTCTACTCATGACCCACCTCGCACATGACTATCTCGCACACACCACTATCTCGCACACACCACTATCCCGCACGATGGTAGGTGCCGCGCGCTTCGTCACGGATCAGGCGACCACCTTCAAGGGCGATGACGCGCCTACGAAGCGTGGTGACGATGTCAGAGTCGTGTGTGGCAACGAGGACGGTGACGCCGAGCTGGTTGATCTGACCGAGGAGTTCGATGATCTCCCAACTGATGAGCGGATCAAGATTCCCTGTTGGTTCGTCTGCAATGAGGAGTTCTGGATTGCCAACGATCGCGCGCGCGATAGCGGCGCGCTGCTGCTCCCCACCAGAGAGCGCGTCGGGGTAGCGTTCGGCAAGCTTGCCCAAGCCCACGATGCGGAGCGCGCGCTCAACTGCAAGGTCGATCTCTTCGCGTGGCGCCCCCGTCACCTCCAGCGCAAAGGCGGTGTTCTCTCGGACCGTCCTGCGTCGGAGGAGGCGGAAGTCCTGGAAGACCACGCCAACACGTCGTCGCAGGTAGGGGACTTCGTCTGCGGGGAGGTTGTGAACGGAGTATCCGGCCACGTGCACCTCGCCGCGCAAGGGGACCACATCGCGGACGAGAAGGCCGACCAGCGACGACTTTCCTGCGCCGGAGGGGCCAACAAGGAAGGCGAACTCGCCGCGGTTGATCGTGAGGCTGACGCCGGCGAGTGCGGTGTGACCGCTTGGGTATTGAACGCTCACGTCCTTAAGCTCAACAACGGGCCCGCTAGTCATGGGCTCAAGGTTACTCATCGTCTGGTCCCGCCGCAGCGATCGGAGCACCGATTGCGAGGCGCCCGAGCTCTGCAAGGATGAATGGATCGAAGTCACCGTCCATTACCCCAGTGGTGTCTGATGTCTGGTGTCCGTTGCGGTGATCCTTCACCATCTGATACGGATGAAAGACATAACTGCGAATCTGGTTCCCCCATCCTGCAACTACCGTTTCGCCACGGACGCGCGCTAGTTCATCTTCACGCGCGCGGATCTTCAACTCAATTAACCTACCGCGGAGCATCTTCTCTGCCGTCTCACGGTTCTGCATCTGTGAACGCTGATTCTGGCTGGAGACAGCAATGTTGGTCGGCAGGTGTGTCAGACGTACCGCTGACTCCGTCTTATTGACGTGCTGTCCACCTGCGCCACTTGAACGGAAGGTATCCACGCGAATCTCATCCCAGTCCAGCACCACCTCTTGATCATCTTCAACTTCGGGAACCACCTCAAACATGGCGAACGTTGTCTGTCGACGCTTCTGTCCATCAAATGGCGAGATGCGAACCATGCGGTGAACACCGCGCTCAGCACGTAACCAGCCGAAGGCGTTACGACCCCGAACCTCCAGCGCCACGCTGCGATATCCGGCGCCTTCACCCTCAGTGAAGTCAACGATCTCGCTCGCAAAGCCGTGTCGCTCTGCCCAGCGCATGTAGGCGCGCAGCAGCATTGCGGCCCAATCGCACGCCTCAGTCCCCCCTGCGCCCGCCTGGATCGTGACGATCGCGTCGGCATCGGCGTATTCACCGGCGAAGAGAAGTGAGGTGCGTGCGGTAAGGAAGTGTTCCTCAAGCTGCGCGCTCTTCTCCGCAACCTCACTGATGAGCGCCTCATCACCCTCTGATGCAGCGAGCTCAAAAAGCTCGCTGAGGTCGCGTGCCGACTTCGTCAGCTCCTGCCAGAGGGTGATCTCTTCGCGAAGGGCCTCCGCTTCGCGAGCGAGCCGACGAGCGACGCGCTGGTCGTCCCAGAAGCCGGGGGCGAGCATCTGCGCCTCAATCTCTGTGAGGCGTGCGCCCTTTGTTACTGGGTCAAAGCCGCCCCGACGTGGCTTCAATGCGGCCGAGTAGGTCGCGCAGTCCAGCGGCGTCGACGCTCACCGGAGTCGCTCACTCGGTCGCACGAAGGCGACGACGGGGTCTCGCTGCTTCACGTTGCCGATCGTAGCAGGGGCTATGCCCCGTGACACTTCTTGTACTTCTTTCCTGATCCACAAGGGCAGGGCTCGTTGCGCCCCACCTTCGCCACCGCGGGCGTAGTAGATGCAGCGGCCCGCGGTGCGCCTGGTGTGAGCGTCGCCTCACTGCTTCCGCCAACGGTCACCATCGCCAGCGGCTTCGGTGCACGCTGCTCCTGCACCAGGCTGACGCGCAAGATCGCCCTTCCAATGCTGACGCGAATCAGCGACTGGAATTCCTCATAGAGCTTGAATGCCTCAATCTTGAATGCATTCAGCGGATCGATCTGCGCATGCCCTCGGAGGCCAATCCCGCGTCGCAGATCGTCAACTTCGGTGAGGTGTTCAACCCAGAGTTGGTCAATGCTGCGCAAGATGACGGCGCGCTCGACGCGCGGCCAAAGCTCGCCGCCAATCTCACCCGCCTTCTTCGCAAGCGCTGCATCGGCGGCCACCTCTAGCGCCTCATAAAGTAGCGAGTCTTCAACAATGCGTTCAATCGATGCGGGCGGCTCAACGCCGAGCCGCGTCAACTCGGTTGCAAGCGTCTCTCGGTGCCACTCACTGGGAAGCCCGGGCTGGCAGTGGGTGACCGCGAGCGCGCGGACTTCAGCGTGCAGCGCGTCCTCGATTGTGAGTGTCAAGTTCTCGCCGCGAAGGACGCGGTCGCGCTCGCCGTAGACGGTGGCGCGCTGCTTATTGATGACGTCGTCAAACTCTACGACGCGCTTTCGAATGTCGAAGTTGTACCCCTCCACGCGCGTCTGCGCCCCCTCAATGGTGCGGCTCACCATTGCCGACTCAAGCGCCTGGCTCTCATCGAACCCGAGTCGATCCATGAGCCCCACAACACGTTCACCGGCGAAGCGTTTCATTAAATCATCTTCAAGTGAGAGGTAGAAGCGCGATGAGCCCGGGTCGCCCTGCCGGCCGGCACGTCCACGGAGCTGGTTGTCAATGCGGCGCGACTCGTGTCGTTCGGTGCCAATAATGCGCAGCCCGCCGGCGGCGAGGACAACCTCACGTTCGGCGGCGCAGGTCCGCTCCGCATCTGCAAAGGCGGCGGCATACGTCTCCGCATCTACCTCCGCAGGGTTCAGCCCCTTCACGCGGAGCGCCTCCGATGTTAGGCCGGCGGGATCACCGCCGAGCTTGATGTCGGTTCCGCGACCCGCCATGTTGGTGGCGATCGTCACGGTTCCTGGGCGGCCCGCCTGCGCAACAACTGGCGCCTCGCGTTCATGCTGCTTTGCATTAAGGACGTTGTGTTTTACCCCCTCTCGATTCAAGAGCGACGAGAGGTGCTCCGATCGTTCAACTGAGGTTGTGCCAACAAGAAGCGGCTGGCCGGCGGCACTGCGCTCCTTGATGTGCGCAATGATCGCCGCATCCTTTGCGCGTACAGTTCGGTAGACAAGGTCGGGCTCATCCACGCGAATCATTGGTCGGTGGGTTGGGATTGAGGTGACTTCAAGGCTGTAGATCTTGCTGAACTCTTCCGCTTCAGTCATCGCCGTACCCGTCATGCCGGCGAGTTTTCCATAGAGGCGGAAGTAGTTTTGGAAGGTGATCGTGGCCATTGTTACCGATTCGCGCTGCACGCGGAGACCCTCTTTTGCTTCGACCGCCTGGTGCAGCCCCTCTGACCACCGGCGTCCCGGCATCTTGCGGCCGGTGAACTCATCAACGATGATGATCTCGCCCTCTTCTATGATGTAGTCACGGTCACGCTTGAAGAGCGCGTGGGCGCGCAGTGCAGATTCAAAGTGGCGCGCCATCAGCGGGTCGCCGCTGTAGAGGTTCTCTACGCCGACCATCTTCTCAATCTTCTCGACCCCCTCCTCCGTTGGCGAGACCGCCTTCTCCTTGACGTCAACGAAGTAGTCGCCACCCTCAAGTGCACCGGCCTGGCGCTCTTTGAGCTGAGGGACGAGCTTGGCGAAGACTTGGTAGAGGTCCTGCGACTCGGCCGCCTGGCCGCTGATGATCAGCGGCGTGCGCGCCTCGTCAATGAGGATATTGTCCACCTCGTCAACGATCGCGTAGGCGTGCCCGCGCTGCGCGCGCGCCTCGAGTTCCGTGACCATGTTGTCGCGCAGGTAGTCGAAGCCGAACTCGTTATTGGTGCCGTAGGTAACGTCCGCCGCGTACGCCTCGCGGCGGCTGACTGGTCGGAGGCGTGCCGTGAGCTCCTCGCCGCTACGGAACTCAGGGTCGTAGATGTATGAGGTGTCGTGTGTGATGACGCCAAGCGAAAGGCCGAGGAAGGAGAAGAGCGGCCCCATCCACTGCGTGTCGCGGCGTGCAAGGTAATCGTTGACGGTAACCACGTGCACGCCGGCGCCAGTGAGCGCATTGACGGCGGCGGCGAGCGGCGCAACGAGCGTCTTCCCCTCGCCAGTGCGCATCTCCGGGATCTTCCCTTGGTGGAGGACGATCGCGCCGAGGATCTGTACGTCGTATGGGCGCAGGCCAATGGTTCGCTTCGCCGCCTCACGTGCGGCGGCGAGGATCTCAGGGAGAACCTCTTCAAGCACGCCCTTCTGTGCCTCCACGTCAAGCGCCCGCAACTGCGCCGAGATCGCGGCTATGCGTGCGCGAATCTCCTCCGCGCTCGCCGCCTCCAACTCGTCAGCGCGACTATTGACGGCGGTGAGGATTGGCGCGAGCCGCTTTAGCTCGCGTTCGTTGGAGTCAACAAGACGGGAGAGGAGGCCGAACACTATATGGGGACCTCGTTAGCGCCAGAAGCTGGAGCCGTACCCCAGCATCAGGATGCCAAACGTCAGCGCGCCGAGGACGAGCCAGTAGAGAACGCTCGCTCCGCGACTCGTTGGGTTCATCTCTGGATTCTTCAGCGGCGCAACGTTCCAGCGTGGGCTACGCAGCGTGGCACGCCAGTCGGTGCGCACATCTGGTTGATGTGAGGTGACGACGCCACGCTCGTCTGGTCGATGCAGCTTGAGTGTCATGGCTACTTCGCTCGGCGCTTTGTGCCAGCCGCGCCGCCCGCCCCGCGCCGCGCGCCGTTCGCAGTGGAGGGGAGGCCGGCATGTTCGCCGTCCCAGAAGACCATCTCCTCTGCCATGGAGGCCTCCTTGCCGAAGAGTGCGCCGACCGACTCGCCAAGGTGGATGCGCTTGATCGCTTCGCCGAAGAGTGGGGCACAGGAGAGCCGCTTGATCTTCGGGCTGCTGATGTTCGCCGGCATTGGGATGGAGTCGGTCACGATCACCTCGCGTACAGACGACGCGTTGATTCGTTCAATTGCAGGACCAGAGAAGACGCCGTGCGTTGAACAGGCGGTCACTTCGATCGCCCCCGCCTTCTCAACGGCGCGCACCGTTTCAATGAGCGTGCCCGCAGTATCAATTTCGTCATCCACTATGACGACACGCTTCCCCTTGACGTCACCGATGACGTTGAGGACTTCGGCGTGGTCATCGTTCCCTTCGCGTCGCTTCTCCACGATCGCGAGCGGCGCATTAAGGAGTTCAGCAAAGGTTCGCGCGCGCTTCGCGAAGCCAAGGTCCGTGACAACCACAAGATTCTCCGTCCCCAGCTGTCGCATGTAGTTGGAGAGCATATGCACCGCGGTGAGCTCATCCACGGGGACGTTAAAGAATCCTTGGAGCTGGCCCTGGTGTAGGTCCATGGTGAGGATGCGGTTGGCGCCGGCAACCTGCAGCATGTCGGCAACGAGACGCGCGGTGATTGGAACGCGCGGCTGGTCCTTCTTGTCCGAACGGCCGTAGCCGTAGTACGGGATGACGGCAGTGATGCGTCCCGCCGATGCGCGCTTGAAGGCGTCCATCATGATCAGCAGCTCCATGATGGAGTTACTCACTGGACGTGACGTGGGCTGGATAATGAAGACGTCCTTCTCTCGGGCGTTATCTAGGATCTTGACGAAGATGTTCTCGTTGGCAAAGGCGAAGACCTCGACCTTACCGAGTTCACGACCGAGATAGCGTGCGATCTTGGCAGCCAACTCCGGGTTCGCATTCCCCGTGTAGACGTCGATTGAATCTGCCCTCACCGCCGTCCTCCGATCCCTATCGTCGCTTCGTCGGTTTCATCTTCGGTTTTACCTTAGCCGCTGGCTTCGCACCCTTCTTCTCCACCGCCTTCGCCGCCACCCTTGACCTTGCTTTTGGTGTCGCTTTTGAGGCTACTTTTGGCGTCGGCTTCGGCGCCCTCGTGCCAGGGGTGGGAGCCACCCGCTCTTGGGCCCGCTCATTCTCCTCTTCGCCGCCTCGCTTCGCCAGCCCCGTGCGGAAGGCGGCGATCCCAGCGACCTTATCCCCCTCGCGAAGGGACATCACCCGTACGCCCTGGGAGCTGCCGTCATTACGGGTAGCGATGCTCTCCAGCTTGGTGCGCACCACCTGCCCCTCGGCGCTGATCAGGATCACCTCTTCGTCCACCTCGCTCACCTGGCGGACAGCGACCACTGGGCCGGTCTTACGCCCTTCGAGCGGGATGAGGCGTACGCCCTGCGTGCCGCGGTGCTTGCGAGCGAAGGCCTCCACAGGGACACGCTTCCCGAACCCGGTCTCGGTGAGGACAAGCAGATCGGCGCCAGGCTCAACGACCGCGGCGGCGACTACCAAGTCACCCTGCCGTGCCAGGCGGATGCCGATCACGCCACCAGCGGAGCGACCCATTGGGCGCGCCTCCTTCTCATGGAAGCGGCAGATGCGACCCTGCCGCGTGGCCAGCACAATGTCATCTTCGCCAGAGGTTGGGATCACCTGCGCGAGCTCATCGCCCTTATCCAGGGTGATCGCGATGATCCCAGAGGAGCGCACCTTCTCAAACTGTTCAAGCGCCGTCTTCTTGAAGACACCCTTCTTTGTGCAGAAGGCGAGGTAACCACCCGCGTTGAGGTTTTGCAGGATGACGGTGGCAACCGGGACTTCGCCAGACTCCACCTGCACCCCCGGCAGATTGATGATCGGGACCCCCTT
>JBCLDV010000010.1:0-36807 GCA_038914275.1 Candidatus Limnocylindrus sp. | reverse complement strand
GGCGGCGCGTGGAAGTGATGCGGCGGCGGCGCGCTCGGTACGCGCATCGAGCTGCTCGGTCTTCACTGTGCTGCCATCACTGTGCTGCCATCACGACGCTTCGATCGTCAGCGTGATTGGCGCATGATCTGAGGGGAGCGCACCCTTCCGCTCATTGCGATCCACCGCAAACGAGAGCACTCGCCCTGCGGAGGGGGAGGCGAGCAGGTGATCAATCCGCATCCCGTGTCCGCGATGGAAGGCGCCGCCGCGATAGTCCCACCAGGTGAAGGCGGGATGCTCGCCGGGCGCTGTGAGTGCGAGTGCCGTGTCGGTGAGGCCGCAGTTGACGATCGCTTCGAATGCGCTGCGCTCCTCTGGTGAGACGTGCGTCGCGCCAGCGAGCGCGGCGGGATCCCAGACGTCGGCGTCACTCGGTGCCACGTTGAAGTCGCCACCAAGGATGAGCGGGCCGCGCAAGAGTTCAGCGCGTGACCAGTGGGCGAGTGCCTCCATCCAGCGCAACTTTGCGCGCCAGTAGCCGCCACCAACCTCGCGCCCGTTCGGCACGTAGACGCTCGCGATCTGTATCCCGGAACAGCCCGCGGCGATGAGGCGCGGCTCCTCCATGAGGTCAGGGTCGTCACCTGTTGCTGGCGTGGCCGCCGCAGCCGCTGGTGCGGGGAGGCCGAGTGTTGGCGAATCAAGGCCGATGCGCGAAGCGATCAAGACGCCGTTGCGACCACCCGCGCCGATCGCCGCCCATTGATAGCCGCGCGACGTAAAGATCTCAGCGGGGACCTGGTCGGGGTCGCACTTCGTCTCCTGGAGAAGGAGGACGTCAGGTGAGGAGCGTTCGATCAGCGCCGTGAGTCGCTTCGCGCGCGCGCGAATCCCGTTGACATTCCACGAGGTGATAGTGATCGGCGCTGCGCTCATGCGCGCGCGTTATGTGCGTGGGCCGTTGAGGATGGCGCCGATCAGTCCATCAGTGTCGCTCGCCTCCACCGCATCGCCAGCCGCGCCGCCAGCCGCGCCGCCAGCGTTGAGTTGCACGCTAATCCCAGCCGACTGCAACGCGGCGATCGCTCGCTCGAGTGCGTCGTTGGCAACAGCGAGGTGGAGGATTCCGTCTTCACTCTCTGGGCTCCCTACCACCCCCTCGATCGCAATCTTCGCCGTGGCGAGCGCCGCCGCAGCTGCCGCGAGGCTCCCAGATACGGGCTTCAGTTGGATCGTGAACCAGATACTCATGCGCGCATCTTAGGCTAGCGAGCCTCGGCAACGCCCGGAGTGGCACCAGAGATCGCCAGCGTCCGCTGCTGGCCGCCGAACGTCGCTTCAAGGAGGAGTTCGCTGCGAAGGGCACGGCGCCCGTCAGCTGGGTCGCGCCCTGGGTCGAGCGGCTGCGGTGTGGCACTCACGCTCCCAGGCGTGTAAGTGCCAAGGAGCGGATCAGAGCTCCACCAGGCGCTGAGTGACGGGACGCCGCCGGTCCGTGGTGTGGCAAGCAGTGAGAGCGCAAGTCGCCCATCGATTGTTGGTGCAAGGAGTGCAATCTCATCGCGTCCGTCCGCGTTGCGATCCCAGGCGATCAGGCTCACCTCGCCGAGTGCGGCGCTTGAGGTGCCAACAAGTTGAGGTTGGCCGAGGGCTGGATCTTGGATGCGCTTCTTGACCCAGTTGCGCTTCTCTGAGAGCGCAACCCAGATCCCCGTCTGGCCGCCACCCGCAGCCACAACCTCGGGCGGCGTTGGCGCACTGATGATCAGGTCGTCGCTCCCGTCGCCGTTCACGTCGGCACTGAGCAGCCGCATCTGCGTGGCGTCAATCCCTGAGGCAGCAAGATCGTTGACGCTCCAGATGTCGTCGCGCCAGAGGTAGGCGTCGTTTCTCCGCTCAATAGATCCCATCGCCGCGCTGACGATTGGGAGTCCGCTCACCGCATCGGTGCCGCTCCAGACGCGGAGCGTGGCGATCTCGGGGAAGAGGTCGCCATCAAAGTCGCCACGGAATTCGGTGAGCTGGTCGCCGCCGTCGCTCCAGCCGTCGGGGAGCGACCACGGCTCGGCGAACGGGTCCACCTCGTAGTCGGCGAGGATCGCGTCGGCTTCGGAGGGCTCTGGTTTATAGATCGCGATGTTTGGACCGTAGAACCTGCGGATCAGCGCTTCGAACGACTCGCCGTCGCGCGCACATCGTCGTGCATTCTGTTGGAAGAGGTGGAATCCGGTGTAGTACTTGCTGCACCCCTTCTCATAACGGCCGGCGCGATAGCCGGTGTGCGCGAATCCCTTGCGCTTACCACTCGTCTTCCAGATGGAGAGCGGCCAGATCGCCTCAATCGCAGATCGAATCAGCGGGAGCCGGGCGGGGAGGCCCTGCTTGATGCGCTTGGCATCCGATGTTTCCGCCATCTGCGTGGCGTTCTCCTTGTACAACTGGAAGGTGGTAGTTGAGCCAATATCGAAGCAGTCGCCATTCTTATCTTTTAGCCTCTTGTTCGGGTGGGTGACGTACCACCAGGCGTACTGCTTCACGATCTGTGCCGCGGAGAGGAGTTGTGCGCGGTGCGTCTCGTTTGGGCCCCACTCGTTGATCACGACACGCTCCACGTAGGTCTTGAAGTCCACCTGCACGCGCGTTCCCATCTTGTAGCGGTGTCCCTTCTTGATCGGGATGTGCACCCAGATGCTCTCTGGCGGCTTCGTCATGGAGGTCCAGGGCGTGCACTGGTACGTTGCCGCGCGCGCAACATCGCCACGCTCGCCTGCGAGCGGTCCCGCCGCCGGGATGGCGACGAGCGAGAGGAGCAGCGCGACGAGCGCCGCGCGCTTACTGTTCAGCAGGTGCATTGGCTCGAGCCTTGCTTCGGAGTGGGATCTCTTCAATCAGCGTTGCCGCCACGAAGGCGATGAGGCTTGCAACTACGGCGATCCAGAAGATGGAGCCGATCGCGTCGGCGATCCCGGCCTTGATGGCGCCGAAGAAGGCCTGAAGATACTCAGCGGGGATCAACGCAAGGAGGGCGGGGTCAAACTTGCCGCCCACGTTTGTCAACTGGTCAAGGTTTTCGCCAGCAACGGCGAAGAATGAGTTAAATGTCCCAGCTGGTGCCACTGCGGCAAGCTCGGCGGGAATCGTGCGGGCCAGCTGGCCCCCGAAGTACGAACCGACGACTGCGAGGCCGACTGAGGCGCCAACCTGGCGGAAGAAGGTGAGGTTTGATGTTGCGGCACCGAGGAGCTTGAACGGCACAGCGTTCTGCACCACGATCGTGAAGACGGAGAGGGTAGGTCCCACGCCGAGTCCAGCGAGCAACAGCCAGGCGCGGAGAGCCCACGGGTCGGTGTCGGCCTTGATGTTGGTGAGCAGGAGTGAGCCTGCAGACAAGAGCAGGATCGCACCAAGGATCAGCGACTTATAGCGACCACGTCGCGCGATCAGGAGTCCAGCACTGATTGAGCTGATGATCACGCCAAAGAGAAGCGGGAGCGTGGCGTAGCCGGAGTCGGTCGCCGACTCGCCGAGCACGGACTGGAAGTAGCGTGGCAAGAAGATGATGGCGGCGAAGAATCCTATCGATGCGAAGAAGGTCGCTACCGCGGAGGCTGCGAAGGTTCGGTTCCTGAAGAGCTCAAGCGGGATGATCGGCTCCTCCACCCTCGCCTCGATGAAGAGGAAGAGGCCAAGGATTGCGAGCCCTGCAGAGATCAGCCCCGCAACCTCTGGGGTTGCGAAGTCGTTCGTCTGCACGTTGGTCAGTCCGATCAGCACCGGGATGATGCCGGCGGCAAAGACGAGTGCGCCGAGGACGTCGATCTTCTGGTTTGGGCGACCACGGAAGGTTGGCAGCTCAAGCAGGATGATCGCGATGCTCAAGAGGCCGATCGGCAGGTTGACGTAGAAGATGAGGTGCCAGCTGAAGGCGTCTGTGAGCCAGCCGCCGAGCGCCGGTCCAATGAAGCTGGAGAGGCCGAAGACGGCGCCGAAGAGTCCCTGATAGCGACCGCGCTCCTTTGCGCTGTAGAGGTCGGCGATCGTTGCGAGCGCGATCGGGAAGAGCGCACCTGCACCGAGCCCCTGGATGCCGCGGAAGACGATCAGCTGCTCAATGGTCTGGGAGAGGCCGGCGAGCGTGGAGCCGATCAGGAAGAGCGAAACGCCAATGAGGAGGAGCGGCTTGCGACCGTACATATCTGAGAGCTTTCCGTAGATCGGTACCGTCACCGTGCTTGCGAGCAGGTAGATCGTGACGACCCAAGTGTAGAGGTTCGCGCCGTTTAGCTCCGTGATGATTCGTGGAAGCGCCGTTCCAACGATCGTCTGATCGAGCGCACCGAGGAAGAGGGCGAGCATGATCGCAACGACGATCCCATGTTTTGCGCGGGGGGAGAGGTTCTCTCCAGCGTGAGCGCCGACCGGTAATGCACCCTTTGCCTGCGCGCCACCCTTCGTGGTGCTCTTCACCGCCTCGGTGCTGGACTTGCTGGGTTTGTTTGACTTCGTGTTCGTACGTGGTGCGCTGGCTATGAGAACCCCCTCTGTGCACTCCGCACGGCATACGGTACTTCGCGTTGCAAATACCATACCGCACCGCTCCACGCCCTGTCTGATCAGGCTAGGGTTCCCCTCATGAAGATTGGCATCGTCATTGAAGGTCAGATGGGGCTCACCTATGCGCAGCAGCTCGCCGTTGCGCAGCACGTAGAGGGGCTCGGCTTCGACGCCTTCTACAGAACCGATCACTACGAATCGTTTCCTGGCCCCGCCGATCAGTCGACTACTGACGCGTGGAGCGTCCTCGCAGGACTCGCGCGTGAGACGAAGCGCATCACACTCGGGACACTGGTGAGCCCGGTCACCTTCCGACAGCCGGGCGAGTACGCCAAGGTGGTCGCAACGGTGCAGGAGATGGCGGGGCGCAGGATCCACGCGGGCCTTGGCGCCGGCTGGCACGAGTCGGAGCATCAGCGTTACGGCTTTCCGTTCCCTGAAATATCCGTGCGTGCTGCAATGCTTGAAGAGCAGCTCGCCATCCTGCGCGGACTCTGGTCTGGTCCGGACGGCTGGTCCTTTCACGGCGCGCACTATCAGGTGCGCGATGCGCTCTTTCGACCGAAGCCTGAGCCGGCCCCGTGGGTGATCACTGGCGGCGAAGGTTCGCCGCGCAGCATGCGCATTGCGGCAGCCTACGCCGACGAGTTCAATCTGACCTCATCAACACCAGAGACTGCGCGCGAGAAGTTCGCAGCACTTAATGCCGCATGTACCGCCGCCGGTCGTGCACCGGAGACGCTCGTTCGTTCAGCGATGACTGGGTTGATGGTCGGCCGCAACAAGGCGGAGTACCTCGAGGGCGTGGCGAGATTTATTCAGCGGGTCGGCGCGAGCGGCGACCCTGAGGAGTACCTCGCTCCGCGGCGTGCGCGTTGGGTGACAGGGACACCAGACGAGGCGCTCGTGCAGATGCGCGCCTTCCGCGAAGCTGGTGCGCAGCGCCTCCTAATGCAGCACTTCCTCCCGTTGGAGCTTGCCCCGCTCGACCTACTCGCCGAGCTGCGCGACGCGCTTTAGCGCACCGTTTTAGCGCACGCTCGCTGGCTCCCTAGCGCACGCGCCCGCGTCGGCCGGCGGGGCCGCTGCGAAAGAGGAGCAGGCCGCGGAGCGCGCTGAGCGGCACCGGACCAGTCTGTCGCGAGTCATTGGACTCAGCGGCATTGTCGCCGAGCAGCCAGAGCGCATGCGGATCGCTCGGCACCGCGCTCGGCCGCGCCGCGACGCGCTTCACATCGATTCGTCCGTCACGCTCCACAAGGACGATGCTTCCAACGCGCGGCGCTCCACGCAGCCAGGGGAGTCCGTGCGGACCTGCGGGAAGGGTGACGAGTTGATCGCCAGGCTCAAGCGTCGGAGACATTGACGCTTCGGCAACGACCGCGCGCCAGATGCGGCGCGCGGTCATCGCAAGACTTGTGCTGTGACCAGATTCGCTTCGTTACGCCTTGGAGGCGGCGAAGGAGGCGGCGAACGCCTCAGTTGCAGCAACAAGTTCAGCTGCGGCTGCGGCGTCAACGCTCTGCTTGTTCTTTGAGGCGAGCTTCAGCAACTTCCAGACCTGGTCGTGCAGATCCGGAACCTTCGCAAGGTGCTCCGGCTTGAAGTAGTCAGACCAGATCACCTGGACCTCGCGCTTCACCAGTTCCGCATGCTCCTCTTTGATTGCGATGCAGCGAACGATCTTATTGCGGCTCGCGTGATCGGTGACCTCAGTCTGGCCGATCAGCTCCACCATGCGCGCCACGGTCTTCGCGGCGAGCACGGCGCCGGCGGGATCGTAGATCCCGCACGGGATGTCGCAGTGCGCATGCACGGTGACCGGTGCAAACTCGCGGGTGATCTTTGCGATGATTGAATCCATAAACCCTCCTACTTCACGAAGACGGCGATCGCCACGTTGGTGATCGCCAAGATGCCGACGGCGTGAAAGGTACCCGCTGGGATCTCCTGGTCGCGTCGGCGCGGCCATGCAATGAGGAGGATGACAACGGTGATCGCAAGTTTGATGCCAAATTTAACTTGGTTCACCGGTCCGTCACCCATCTCCGCCAGACCGAGCAGCAGCACCCCTGTCAGCAACTGAAGCAGGGTGCCGTGCACCATGCCCACGGAGAGCCGTTTCGGCACGCTTGTGAGCCCTGAAAAATATCCGCCAACCACCGCGGCCATCCCGATCAGGTGAGCAAAAACTAGTACGAGTTTTACGAGTTCTACGGTTTCCATAAACTCCCTCTCTGCTGCGTGGCTACGTCACCAACTCACACTACGGTAGCCGACTCCAAGGCTCCCGACTCGGGGGGTACCGACTCAAGGTGCGACGGGGAGCCCCGCGTTGCACGTGCGGGATGTAGGGTTCACGAGATGAGTGATCGGAAGGTTCGTGCCTACAGCAGCTATAGCCGTGATGCGCTGACGCCCCCCGCCTGCGGCGAAGGGGTCGCCTGGCTCGGCCGCGCTCCGTGGGCGAAGGCGGGTCCCGGGTATCGCCTCCTGCGCCTCTCCATACGTTCGGTCGGCTGGGTCTTTGGGCTGCGCGTGCGCGGCTATGGACTTGATCGCCTTGCGCACTCAGGACCACGCATCCTGATTGGCGCGCCACACCGTCGCTACTTTGAGGCGTTCGCCCTCAGCATTGTGGCACCGGCGCAGCCGCGCATCTGGTGGCTTGGACTTGGACCGTTCATCGTTGGACGCGGTCGGGTGCGCGCGGGCATCATGCGACGACTCGGCGGGATGCTCCCCGTCTGGCGTGGGGCGAGCGGGATTGAGACGCACCTCAACGCCGCGAGTGCCGTCTTTGCCGCCGGTGCGCATTATGCGGTGATGCCGGAGGGTGGGACGAGTGGACCGGTCGATCGATTAGCTGAGTTCCGCCCCGGCGCTGCAGTGATCGGCATCCGCACGGGCATCCCTGTGGTCCCCATCGTCTTCCGCTTCCACAATCGCCGCATCGGTCTGCCGCGTATTGAGGTGATCGGGCTTCCAGACAGAAGCGTGCTTGAGCCTGGCGTCACTCCTCCCGCCCCTGGGTCGCGTGAAGAGTTGACCCTTGCCGCCACCTGGAGCGATGCGCTCGCGAACCAGATGGAGCTGGTGTGGCGCGACGGGATAAGATCGGCGGCATGAGTAGCGCTAGCGTCTGTCCGTTCCTTGCGATCGCGACCGACTCGGGGCGGCGGTTGCCAGATGCCCATGTGACGCACGCCTGTTTCGCCCAGCGACCGGCGCTTGCGATTGAGCTGGATCACCAGGCGCAGTTCTGCCTTACGTCGTCATTTCCGACCTGTCCCGCATTTGTTGCCTGGGCGGCGCGTGAGGCGGCGCAGCCGGTCAGCCCGCCGAAGCCGCTCCCTATTGAACAGCTCGCCGCCGCATCACGCGACGATGAGGATCTTGGCGCACCACTCGGTGGTGATGACACGATCTGGTCCATGGCAAACGCCACGCTGCCGCCGCTCAGCCCAGAAGATGAAGAGCGTGCACGTGTCGTGCCACTGCATCAGCGTCGGAGCGTGGAGGACGAGCTGCCGAAGGCGCTGGTACGCCTCCCGCGGGCGTTGAGCAGCGTACGCAGCTTCGCGGCCCTTGTGGTGTTCGTTGGCGTGGTGCTGTTTGCGGCCCCATCAATCATGAAGGGGATCGGCGGCTTTTTGAGTGGGATCGGGGAGGATCCAACGCCGAGCGCGAGTGCAACGGTGGAGCCGAGTGCGTCACCCACCCCTACGCCAACACCAGAGCCGATCGTCCACGTGGTGAAGGCTGGCGAAACCCTCTCGGGGATCAGTCAGCGCTACATGGTGAGCATTGAGGTCATCCTTGGTGCGAACCCACAGGTGACGAATCCGAACAACTTGAACATAGGGGAGCGGCTGATCATCCCAAATATTCTTCCGAACGTTGAGGTCTCGCCGAGTCCTTAACCGTTACTCGTGAACCGTTACCCATTAACGGTTACCCGTTAATGATTACTCGTGGGCCGGTGAGAAGTTGATGCTGGAGATCTTCCCCGCCTCCACCTTGAAGATGGCGTCGAGCTTGTGGCTTTTGGCGCCAGGGCGGACGACGAGGATGTCGCACTCCACCTGATGGCCAGTGTCCTTGATCTCGCCAGGGATCATGCGCAGGCCCTTGTCGGCGCGGAGGAACCAGCCGCCAACGCGGTCAACTCCCTTGAGCATCTGCACCCCTTCACCCACGTGGATGCGCATCTCAATGCGCTCATCCATCAACTTCAGCGCTCCGTCGCGGTTGTCCGCGTTGAGGAGCTCAAAGAAGGCATCGGTTGTGTCTAGTGCACCCATCTGACGATGGTACCCTGCCGCGATGAAGAACGATCAACTTGACGCAGCGGGCCTCCTCGCCCGATTCGCCGCGCTGCATCCGGTTGCTGCCACCGCAACAGGGATCCACGCTCACGATGGTGCCTGGGGCGAGGTGGGCGGCGCGGCGGATGTGGTGGTCCTCGCCTGGGTTGATCAGGAGTCGGCGCGACTTCACGCCATCAAGCCAGAGGGGCTGAACCACGACGATGTGGTGGATCGCGACCTTGCGCTCGCGACACTGGCGGCGATCCGCTTTGAGCGCCAGGAGGTGCGTCCAACGGCGTGGGATCCGCTGCACGCGGTCGCAACGGCGGGGGGCGGCCTCTTCCCGCTGATCGCGCGCGGGTTTGGCACTAAAGAGCAGCGCGCACGCAACCTTGAAGCACGCCTTACCGCACTGCCGCACCTCTTTGATCAATCGATCGATGCGTTGATTGGCGTACCCGCAATCAGCGTCTCGGCAGACGATGGTGCACCGCGCAGTCTGGACGCCACGGCGCCGATCGGCACGCTGCAACTTCCCGCGCGGCCGGTGAGTCGCCTCCACACCGAGACGGCGATCGCGCAGGTCGCAGGGATCGGCGAACTCGCCGTGATGGCCGTTGATGTGTACGGCGAATCGCTCAGCGCGGCGGCGGAGACGGCACGTGCCGCGGCGGATCGCTTCGCCGAGCGCCTGCGCAACGAGGTGCTGCCGCGCAGCGAAGGTGAGGGTCGCTACGGAGCGTTGCTGTACGAGCGCGCGCTCCGGCACACGCTCTTCGGCTCGCATGATCGCATCGCGGTGCAGTCGGCGGCGGCACGCGAGTTCACCGCCGTGCGTGACCACGTGATTGAGCTTGCGCGTTCGATCGCGCCGCAGTGGCTGGGCGCGGATGAGGCGGCGCGACTCGCGAGCGATCCGCAAGAACTCGTCGCAAAGGTGCTCCATGCGATCGGTGGCGAACATAGTGACGCTGCGGATCTGCTTGATCGTTGTCGTGAGGAGACGGCGCGCTGCGAGGCATTCGTGCAGCGCACGGGCCTGCTCGATCTTCCGAAGGAGCCGTTGCAGATCGCTTGGACGCCGCGCTTCCTCCGTGCGTATGGTGGCGCATTCCTTGACTCGCCGGGGCCACTCGATAAAGGGGAGATGAGCTTCTTCTATGTGACGCCTCCGCCCGACGACGCCACACCTGAACAGGTGGAGTCGATGCTGCGCGAAGATAACGACCGCATGCTCGCACTCTTAGCGATTCACGAAGCGATCCCTGGTCATTATTTACAGCTCGCGGCGGCGAACGAAACGGATCGTCCGCTCCGCGCCGCGTTCGGCTCTGGCGTCTTCGCGGAGGGGTGGGCGGTCTATGTGACGCAGGTGATGTTGGATGAGGGGTTTGGCGACGGCGACAAGGCGCTCGAACTCGTGCACTGGAAGTTCTATCTGCGCTGCGTTGCGAACGCGCTCCTTGATGTTGGGATCCACGCCGATAATCGCGACGAGGCGTGGGCACTCAACCTGATGGTGGGGGAGTCGTGGCAGGAGGAGGCAGAGGCGAAGGCGAAGTATCTCCGCGCGCGCCTTTCCGCAACGCAACTCCCAACCTACTTCATTGGATCCGTTGGCTGCTGGGAGCTAGAGGATCGCGCGCGCGCCGCGGCGAGTGGCCTAGAGGTACGGCGCGGCGGCCTTCCAGGAAACCGACCAACAACCGAAGGCTTCAGTCGACCGGCACACCTGCGCGCCATGTTGCGTCACGGCACGCCGCCAATCCCGCTCCTTGAGCGGTTGATGCGCACGTCAAACTAGTCCGCAGCCAACCGCTCCTGATTCGCGTTCAAGCATTCGCGCGTCAGCGCGGCGGTCGAGCCGGTCGGTCGTCCTGCTCTGGCGCTGCGCCAGGTGCGGAGAGCGCCGCGGTTGCGGCGGCAGCGTAGGCCAGATCCGTTGGGCTCGAGGAGCCCTTGACGGTGACCGACTGTGCCCCCGTTGGTGGCTGCGCCGTTGCGGGGAGGATCGAGCGGCCGGGGAGGCGATGCTCAAGCTTCACCGTGACGTCGTAGTCCTCACAGAGATCAAGGAAGGGATCCGGATCAAAGGCGTCTGGCGACTTCACGCCCGCACCACCCCAGACCCCTTCGGCGATCAGTTCCATGGCCATGACGGGCATCACGCCAGTCTGCCAGGCGACCGGCTGTAGGTTGTAGCGGCCCATCGTCTCCGCCGCATCGCAGACCTGGTAGTGGAATGTCTCGCGGAGGCGACCATCTTTTCTGCCACTCACGAGCGCCCCAACGATGGCGCGACCGACCATGTTCTTGCCCAACGTTGCCGGATCTGGTGAGAGTGCGCCGATCACATCGCGTGGTGCGACCTTGATCCCCTTCACATTGATCGGCTCCTTGCCGTCGAGTCCGAGTCGGTGGAGGAGTTGCAGCGTCTCAATGAAGTCGGCGCCGAGTGCGTACTTGAAGGTGATCAGGTCCGCCTTCATCGTGCGGGGTAACTGGACCACCTCTTCGTGCTCCACGTTGACGCACATGACGGGACCAACCCCCTCAGGGAAGACGAAGTCTTCTGGTTCGCTAAATGGAGCGCGCACCTCAATCGCCCCGTTGCGCCAAACGATCGGCGGGTTGAGACACTCTTCAATGACCGTCCAGAGGCTAAAGACGGTGGCGAACGGGTAGCCCTCAATGCGCAGGTCGCCACCGTCGCGAATGTGCACGGCGCTGACCTCATCCACGGTCCACTTCTTGGCGTACGCCGCAAAGATGTTGGAGAGGCCTGGGTCCATCCCCATGCCAATGAGTGCCACCTTGTCGCGCGCCTCCCAGAGGCCACTCTTCGCCACCTGGTAGGCGCCGAGCATCTCGCCCGGCACGGTGTGCGGGTTGTCCTTATCTGGCACGGAGAGGCTGGCTGCCATGTCGATGTAGTGAACGCCCGCTTCGAGCGCCGCGTCAAAGATCGCAGGGACGAAGCGTGGGTCGACCGCATTCAGCACCAGGTCTGCCTTTGAGGCCGCGATCAGCTCCTTGAGCTGCTGCGCGTTCCCCGCGTCAACCTGGGCCACGTCGTAACCGGCACCAACGGCGTCCGCTACGGTGCGTGCTCGATCGAGTGAATAGTCGGCGAGCGTCATCTTTCCGAGCCACTTTTTGCCCTTCGCAAGGTGTGCGATCGCCTCTCCGACCGTGCCGATACCAACCAATAGGACGTTCATAACCAGACCAGACCTTTCCCGCAGGGGCCCAGTTTGCCGGGCTGCACCTGTACCAGGGGAGACCGCAGAGGTCTCAACCCAGTTCTTCCCCAAGCCTACGCCTCCCCCCTGGGGGGTCGTCAAGCGTAGGGGGAAGCGTGCGCGTTCTTCATCGCTCTTGTACGAAGAGCGGGGTACAATGAACGCCTGCCGCACGTTTTTGTGCTGCCACTTCAAGGCAAGGAGGGTACGTGGATCTTCTCCCTATCGTGATCGTTGGCGCACTCGTACTGATCGTCATCTCTTCATACAATGGTCTCGTCAGTGGGCGGAACCGCGTGGATGAGGCGCTCGGCCAGATCCAGGTGCAGTTGAAGCGTCGCTACGACCTCATCCCGAACCTTGTGGAGGCGGTGAAGGGGCAGATGGGATTTGAGCGTTCAGTGCTCGAGAACGTCACCAAGGCGCGCGCCGCCGCCGTCTCCGCTGGCTCCTCAGGCGATACCGCCGCGCAGGCGAAGGCGGAGAACATCCTGAGCTCCTCGCTGCGCACCCTCTTCGCCAATGTGGAGGCCTACCCCACGCTGAAGTCGAACGAGAACGTGATCCAACTCCAGGAGCAGCTCACCTCCACGGAGAACCAGATCGGCTTCAGCCGCCAGCACTACAACGCCTCGGTGCTCTCGTACAACAACTCGGTGCAGACCTTCCCTGGCTTCCTCTTCGCCGGCGCCTTCAGTTTCGTCAAGCGCGACTTCTTTGACGCGCCGGACTCCGAGGAGGCCGTTCCAAAGGTCAGCCTCTCCTGAGTTGCGGGCTGAGTGCAGTCTGAGCAGACACGCGGAGTAGGCGCGTAGTCATGGCGACCTTCTACGACCTCGCTGCGGCGAATCGACGCAAGTCGTACCTGCTGGTGCTGCTCGTCATCGGCATCATCGCCGCACTCGCAACGAGTGCGGGGGTGGCACTCACTGGAAACGTTGAGGGGGCGCTCCCGTATGCGCTGATCTCTTTCGGCATCGGCTTTGCACTCACGCTCGGTGCCTGGTTCGGCGGCGATCGCGCCGTGCTCGCCGCAGCGGGGGCGAAGCCGCTCGACCCGTCTGCCGGCGCTGAAGAGTTGCAACTCTCCAACATCATCGACGAACTCTGCGTGGCGGCGAACATGCCGCGCCCCAAGGCCTACACCATTGAGGACACCGCGCTCAACGCGTTTGCAACGGGGCGCGATCCAGCGCATGCGAGCATCGCCGTCACCACGGGCCTGATGAAGCGACTCGATCGCGAAGAGATGAGCGGCGTGATCGCGCATGAACTCTCACACGTGCGCAACCTTGACATTCGCTACGGGCTGCTCGTTGCCGCGCTTGTGGGTTCGCTGGCGCTCCTCTCCGACATCCTGCTCCGCTCGGTCTTCTGGGGTGGTGCCGGTCGCCGACGCAGCGACGACAGGAGCGGTGGCGGCGCAATCCAGATCATCGCCTTCGTGCTCATGATCGTGCTCGCGATCCTCGCGCCAATTGCCGCGCGCATGGTGCAGCTCGCCGTCTCGCGTCAGCGTGAGTACCTCGCCGATGCATCAGGGGTGGAACTGACGCGGAACCCTGCCGGCCTCGAGCGTGCGCTGGCTCAGATCGGCGCCGATAAGGAGGTGCTAGAGGTCGCCACCAAGGCCACGGCGCACCTCTACTTTGCCAACCCGGTGAAGCACTTCGAGACCCGTGCCGCAGGCTTCATGGCCACCCATCCCCCGATCGCCGACCGCATCAACCGCCTCCGCGCCCTCCGCGGCGCGCAGCCCCTGGAGGCAGAGGCCGAGTCGTAGGCTCTGCAGGGGGAGTCCCCACCGTATCGCGCGCCCACTACATGCTGGCTCGTACCATCGCGGGATCATCATTGGCATGGTCGATTGATGCTTGCAGCAGGCAATACGCCTTGGCTTTTGGTTGATCGTTAGTGCTAGACTCCCGCCATTCGGACCTAGGATCAATATAATGAATACGGTGTGGTCGCGTTACCTGACCAGATAGTGTGGAGGATTGACGGAAATGACAAAGAATCGCTGGCTCACCGCACTGATTTCTGTTGCGCTATTGGGCGCACTCTTCGCTGGTAGCGGGAGCGTTGCAAAAGCGTCTACCCACCCCGCAGGGCTTTCGGTAACAGCCTGGTCGCTGCCTGGCCAGGGCTCGACCTTTGTTGGCCTTACCCCATGGAACGATGCCCCGATTGGAGAGCCGTGCTATGAAGGGGTAGCCTCAAGTATAGATTTTCGTTGGGGAGGGGGACCGGTCTTAGAAGGGTGTGGGAGCGAAGACGTGCTCGTCAAGTTCGCTGGCTCCATTACCGCGCCTGAGTCAGGAACTTATGAGTTTTGTGGTGATGCAGATGACGGGTTCAGGGTGGACATTGGCGGAACCGTACTTTTTGCCGCATATTGGTTCGACCATGGTGACGGGGCACCAGCATGCGGAAGTCTAGAAATGCTGGCAGGAGTCAACTACCCATTTGAGGCTTGGTTCTATGAGTATAGTGGGGGCGCGGTAGCTCAACTCTATGTTGACGGAGAGATAGTTGATTGGTTCAGCGCTTATATTTATCAGCTTCCTTATATTTATCAGCTTCGTGGCAACAATCTCTCGGCCGTCGCAGCGCGACGTGCAAGGGTCGTTTGGTATCGTTGCTCGTCTCCGAACCCTACTTCTTCGCGAGAACTGCCGGTGCGCTGTCGCGCCGTGGCCCGTGGGATGAACTACCGCGTGAAGCGTGCTGATCGCGTAGCTGGCTATCTGCTGATCAAGACGCGAGTACCTGGAGATGGCATCTGGTACTCACGTACGTACAGTCTGGGCGACTGAACTCCCTAGTTGACGCTGTGCTGCCTGTGGTGGCGCTATTTCAGAACGCCGCTTTTCCGCTCCGATATCTAAAGTGAAGCATGGACATGGGGTGTTGCGGAAGATAAATATGCTAACCCTGTCCCATGCTACGCAAGCAGGATATACGCACCAAGCGGCAGGGCACTGATCATAAAGAGGAACTGTCCCCGCCTCGCGCGGGCCGGGCTGGCTGCACCTGCCGTGCCGTGCATGTGTGATATACAGTCAGTAGCCTGATTATGTTAGAGATTTGGTATCAGCAGTTGATCAAAGGGGAGTGGCATGGCGAGAATCGTAAGAGCGGCGTTGTTGCAGACCGACTGGACGGGCGACAAAGAGTCGATGATCGACAAGCACGAGTTGGCGGCGCGCGAGGCTGCCAAACAAGGTGCGCAAGTTATGTGCTTCCAAGAGTTGTTCTACGGCCCATATTTCTGTCAAGTGCAAGAGTCCGAGTACTACTCGTACACCGAGCCGATCCCAGACGGGCCGACGACGAAGCGTTTTCAGGCGCTGGCCAAAGAGCTGGGCATGGTGATGGTGATACCGATGTACGAGATCGTGCAGGCAGGTTTGTATTACAACACCGCGGCCGTTATCGACGCCGACGGTCGCTACCTCGGCAAGTACCGCAAGCAACACATCCCCCAGGTCAAGGGTTTCTGGGAGAAGTTTTACTTCACGCCAGGCACCGGCGGCTATCCAATCTTCGACACGGCTGTCGGCAAGGTTGGCGTGTACATCTGTTACGATCGCCACTTTCCTGAAGGTTGGCGCGCGCTCGGACTTAACGGCGCGGAGATCGTCTTCAACCCGTCGGCGACTAGCCGCGGGCTCTCTGAGTACATCTGGAAGATCGAGCAGCCAGCTGCCGCGGTTGCCAACATGTATTACGTCGGCGCGATCAACCGCGTTGGCATTGAGCCACTCGGCGACAACGACTTCTACGGTCAGAGTTATTTCGTTGACCCAGAAGGCAAGTTCGTCGGCGCGCAGGGCGACCCGCACAAGCACGAGTTGATCGTGCGTGACCTTGATATGGACAAGATCAAGACAGTGCGCGATCGCTGGGCGTTCTACCGCGACCGTCGTCCAGACGCATACGACGAATTGGTACAACGCTAAAACTAAAGGGGTAGTTATGGCACGCACGCTGATTAAAAACGGAACAGTGGTTAGCCCAACAGGCCGCCACAAGATGGACGTGCTCATCGAGGGCGAAACCATCAGCGCGTTGATCGAGCCAGGCAAGGCCGACGCGATGGGCATAGCTGCCGACAAAGTTATCGACGCAACCGGCAAGTACGTAATCCCCGGCGGCATCGACGTGCACACGCACATGGAGCTTCCGTTTGGCGGCACGAACGCGAGTGACACGTTCGAAACCGGGACTAATGCGGCGGCGTGGGGCGGCGTCACCACAATCGTCGACTTCGCGGTGCAGCGTTACGGCGAAAATGTGCAGGAGTCGCTAGCTAGGTGGCACAAAAAGGCCGAGAATAACTGCTCGATCGACTACGCGTTTCATCAAATTATCGGTGGCATTGACGATCAGGCACTGGCCGATATGGACTACCTGGTGAAAAACGAGGGCATCACTTCGTTCAAATTATTCATGGCGTACCCTGGCGTTTTCTACAGTGACGACGGCCAGATACTTCGCGCTATGCAACAGGCCAGTAGCAACGGTTCGACCATCATGATGCACGCCGAGAACGGCATCGCCATCGACGTTCTCGTTCAGCAACACATTGCTCGAGGCGAGACCGACCCGAAGTATCACAGCTACAGCCGCCCGTCGTTGCTCGAAGGCGAAGCAACAAGTCGCGCCATCGTGCTGTCGAAGGTCGCCGGCAACGTGCCGTTGTACATCGTGCACATGTCGGCATCGGAAGCGCTGGACGCTCTCGCTGCCGCGCGCCACGAAGGCCTAAACGTGTTCGGCGAAACCTGCCCGCAGTATTTGTACCTGACACTCGAAGACCATTTGGCGCAGCCAGGATTCGAAGGCGCCAAGTTCGTCTGCTCGCCACCACTCCGCAGCAAGCACGACAAGCGCGATCACCACGGCGACCTCTGGAAGGGTCTGCGCATGAACGAACTTGCGGTTGTCAGCACCGATCACTGCCCGTTCTGCATGAAGGACCAAAAAGAGCTCGGCATCGGCAACTTCTCGAAGATTCCAAACGGCATGGGCTCGGTAGAGCACCGCATGGAACTTATTTATCAGGGTGTCGTGACGGGCAACATTTCGTTAGAGCGTTGGGTCGAAACCTGCAGCACCTCGCCCGCACGAATGTTTGGCATGTACCCAAAGAAGGGCATCATCGCCCCCGGTTCGGATGCCGACATCTTGATTTGGGATCCGAACGGCAAGACCAAGATCGGCATTAACGACAAGCACCACATGAATATGGACCACTCTTCGTGGGAGGGATTCAAGATCGACGGCAAGGTCGACACCGTTCTCTCGCGCGGCATGGTCGTGGTCGAGAACGACAAGTTTTTTGGTCGCAAAGGTCACGGCAAATATGTCAAGCGCGGCCTCTGCCAATACCTAAACTAAAGAGACCCCACCAAATAGGAGAGATCATGGATCGAGTAAGCCACTGGGTTAATAACAAGGTTGTCGCAGGCAAGAGCGGCTAGGGGGAGAAGATGGACATTGGTGTAGTTCTACAGACCACGCCACCGGCGCGCCGCGTTCTTGACCTTGCCAAGAGGGCTGACGAACTCGGGTTTTCGCACGTCTGGACGTTCGACAGCCACATCTTGTGGGAAGAGCCGTATGTCATTTACAGCGCGATCTTGGCGGAGACAAAAAACGTAATCGTTGGGCCGATGGTTACGAACCCGGCGACGCGTGACTGGACAGTAACCGCGAGCATGTTTGCGACGCTTAACGAGATGTACGGCAACCGCACGGTGTGTGGCATCGGCCGCGGCGACTCGGCTGTGCGCGTAACCAACGGTAAGCCGACCACGCTGGCAACGCTGCGCGACAGTATTCACGTGATCCGCGAACTGGGCAACGGTCGCGGCGTTGAGTACAACGGCTCCACAATTAAGTTCCCATGGGCCGCGGGCAGCGAACTTGAGGTGTGGGTCGCTGCGTACGGGCCAAAGGCGCTGCAACTTACGGGTGAAGTCGCCGACGGCTTTATTTTACAACTTGCCGATTTAAACATTGCCGAGTGGATGATTGCCGCCGTGCGCAAGGCCGCCAGCGATGCGGGTCGCGACCCGAAGAGCATCAAGATCTGCGTGGCGGCGCCTGCGTATGTCGGCACCGACATAGCCCACATGCGCGAGCAGTGCCGTTGGTTCGGTGGCATGGTCGGTAATCACGTCGCCGACATCGTTGAGCGCTACGGCGAAAACAGCGCGGTGCCCAAGGCGCTCACCGACTACATCAAGGATCGCAAGGATTACGACTACAGCCAACACGGCCAGGCTGGCAACACTCACACAACTTTCGTGCCCGACGAGATTGTTGACAGATTCTGCATTCTCGGCGACACGTCCGAGCACATCACCCGCCTCGAGCAGCTGCGAGACCTAGGCGTGGATCAGTTCGCGATCTATCTGCAGCACGACGGTAAAGAACAAACGCTCGAAGCCTACGCCAAAGATATTCTGCCGAAATTCGCCAATCATCACAAGGCTAATCAAGGGATCACGCGCGCAGTAACGGATACCAGCACGAAACTCCGTTAGGAGCAAATCAAACGATCTCTGAGCGAGTCGTGCCGAAGGTGTGCCTCGCTCTCTTTTGGGTCCGGCCGGTCGCCCCCCCTAGCCCATGCGCTATCCTCACCCCCCACGCGGGAGTAGCTCAGTTGGTAGAGCGTCTGCTTCCCAGCCCGAGGCGAACCAGCCTCGTGCCAAGAGCCTAATCCTCAAGACCTCTCGTACGTTACTAAACTAATGTGCGCTAATCCAAAGGGCAGACGAGCCAACGGCCTAGCTCAATTTTCACCAACCATTTACTACTTCAGCAATGAGGTCATATATCGTTCCAGGCTGACCCGCGACCTCTTTACTCTGGATAACGGACCACGATGACGGAAACTTTCCCGAATTAATGGCGTTCTTGTAACCACACCAATTCTGCAATACATTGCCATCGCCTGGCGTTATTCGCTGAATGTGGGCCGGGCACGCGCCTGCCCCTTCAATGTACCAAGTGTGGTCTTGAAAGTGGTCTACGTTCACGAAACCGTCCGTTGATTTTTTGGGTTGTGCTTGTTTACAAAACTGATACACCTTTGCACTCGTTCCAACAATGAAGTGCACTTTGTATGTTCCATTCCACTTCTTGATGGATGACTTTGAGATCTTGAGCTCGTCTCCGACCTGCAATGTGGCCACCTCAGTTAGGGTTACCTGTCCGCCCTTCTCCGACGTGATGCATGCGTCTACTTCCTCTTTCTCCATTGCGACAATCTTGAGTTCCTTAATCTTGTTGGGTACTGCAAAGGAATATATTGCCGATCTTGTAGAGTCTGCCAGTACGTTTGTGGCGCATCCAAGCGGTATGAAACCGGTAAGAACGAATATTTTTGCTATCTCCTTTGGGTCCCCACCGATGACAAGCACCTTGCCAGCGTTGAACAACCTGTTGGTAGTTAGCCAGGCTCTGGCGTGCGCAAATACGTCAGGAAACCCTTGGCAGGTTGAAGATAGTGGCGCGCCGACTGTCACTATGCCAACTATCTTGTCCGTGAGGTCCGGCCAACAAGAGCTAGGAATCGCTTCCACTCCCGTTTCAGCTTCGGTAGGAATTTTTCCTGCTGCAACAAGCTGAATGATGCGAGCGATCATCCCACCTTGAGAGTGCCCTATGAGAATGGCGCGTATGTCGCCCGCACCTAGATATTCCTTAATCCTCCATGCAGCTCGGTAGGCGTGTAACCAAGAGTCCAAAAGCAACGCGTTTCCACCCGGGCACTCACTGCCGGCTCCGACGGGTACGGGGGGGTTTTCACTTTGAATCACTCTTGGTTTCGGGTTAGCACCTCCCGTTGCCGGGAGGACCGAATCACTATTATAATTCAAGACAACTTGCCGGGATCGCAGGATGTCAAGCCGTTTTTCGTGTGAAAGCGATCGATATATCCACTGGTAAGCATCCTGGTATTCTGATGCTTCAGGATCTCCAGATGTACCTACTAGATATATGACCCTAGTGTTAGTCTTGGACCAAGTTGCTGCATTGGCGACATCGGCGCCATATAGGGAAGATGCGCAAAGAATAAGCCCCGCCAACGAAACTGCTGCCACTCTTCGAATTTTCAACATAACTGGCTCCTCTCTATTGCTCATTGACCGATCCTCATGATTTTACACGAACTGCCTACAATTATTGAAGCGGTCGCCAGCATCGCGCCGAATACCCACTTTTTTGATTGAGTGGCGACTCCATTTCCTGCCATTTAACCCTCCCTTTGACCAGGGACAGCTCGCCTCGTGAAAGAGGCGAACTCCTAGACCAGCTCTATGGCACATATTGAGGGAGTAGTCAAGGAATATTCATGTAAAGGATAGATACGAGTGTTAGCTTCGACCCTAGTGCGTAATGTAACAACTCTGACGCAGTTGGGCACTGACTTACGCCCGATGCCGTAATGTCTTCCCACATGACGCGGGAGTAGCTCAGTTGGTAGAGCACTTGCCTTCCAAGCAAGATGTCGCGAGTTCGAGCCTCGTCTCCCGCTCCAACCTCTTCTTTACTTGCGTGCCTAGTCCGCGAGGACGGTGCGTGCCACGCGCTTGGCGAGGGCGAGGATCGTGATCATTGGATTGACGCCGATGGCGGTGGGGAAGAGGGAGCCGTCCGCCACGTAGAGGCCCTTGATGAGGCCACCGTGCGGGTCGGTGGCGCGTGGACGGCTGGTGGAGCGGACGCGGCCATACGGGTCGCAGACGTGGTCGTGCGGGTCGTCCCCCATGCGTGCAGTTCCCATCTGATGCGCGGAGAAGACGGTGCCGCGGTTCGGTGCGAAGTCGAAGCGGGTGAGGCGCTCTTCGAGTAGCGCAAAGGCCGCAACGCCGTCGCTGCGGCGCCAGGAGATGGGGGGTGAGCCGGCGGCAATGATCTCGTTCGCACCTGCGGATTCTGCGAGGCGCACAAGCGAGCCGAGTGCGGCGCGCAGGGTGCGTTCGTCACGTGGGGTGGTGCGGTATTCGATCTTTGCAAAGCCGTTGCGCGTCTCGCTTACACGGCCGCCACCGTCATCCCTGGCGATCGCAACGAGTGGTGCAATGTGCGGTGCGAGCTTCATCAGGCGCTGATGTTCGCTTCGACTCGTCCATGGAATGCCGAGCGCAAGGAGTCCAGGGTGACCGGGAGCGCTCTCAATGATGTAGCCGTTACGGTCTTCGGTCGGCTCAATGAACTCTTCGCTCTTCCCCGCCTGCATCGTGCCGCGCCACATCTCGATCTTCTCGGGGAAGATCCCCGCAGCGAGCGTGACCGGGTGCAGTCGCAGGTTCTGGCCGATCGCAGGGTGCGAGAGTCCGCTGCGCGCCAAGAGGAGCGGCGTGCGGAGGGCGCCGCCCGCAACGATCACCTTTTGCGCAGTGATTTCCAGCGCACGTGGCGCACCTGCACGCGTGCCGATGGTGGTGACGGCACCGCACACCACGCCGTCTTGGATGATCAGTCGCTCGGCGCGGCAGTCGGGGATCAGTCGTGCGCCAGCTTCTAGCGCCTGCGGGAGGTGGAGGCGGAGCGTGGACTGCTTTGCGCCGCGCTTGCAGCCGAATGGACAGGTGCCGCAGTCGCCACACTCGGTTCGATTTACTTGAATACGTTCGCCGCTCCAGCCGCGCGCCGCTGCACCGCGCAGCAGCGCCGCATCCTTGGGCGGGAGCGTCAGCGAAGGTTGTGCGTTAACTTCGCGCAGCACATCATCCAAGTCCTTCGTGAACCCTGGTCCGGCGACCCCTTCCACGCCGTGACGCTCCTCCCACTCCGTGCGCACTCGCTCTGGTGTCCGAATAGAGGTCATCCAGTTGATGGTGGTGCCGCCGCCCACGGTGCCGCCGGCGAGGATCGCAATGTGCGCGTCGTCCGTGGCGGTGAAGCCAGAGTCCAGGTAGAGGCGCTCGTACGCGTCGCGCTCCCTGGTGGGGAAGCTGCGCTCGTCATAGAGTCCGCCCGCTTCTATCACCATCACCTCCTTGCCGGCACGTGCAAGGTCACGCGCAACCGAGCCGCCGCCGGCGCCTGAACCAATGACAAGCACCTCTACTGAAATGCGCTGTGCCTGCTGCGGGTCAAAGGCGACCAGCTTTGAGATCTCTTTCGTTGCCGTGTTCGGATTTGGGTTGTAGCCGATAGATTCCAGCCGCTCGCGCAGGTGTTCGTCGCCCGGTTCGTCAGCGTCGGCGTAGGCCAAGAAGCAGAGCAACTTGCGGAACGCAGAGGCGCCGCTGCGCAAGAGTGGGATGCGATGTTGCACCCAATTCTGAAGATAGGTGTCACGCGCTTCACCGTGCAGGCTGCTAAAGCGCACCGCTCGGCCTCCAATCAAGAGACTCCCGACGCGCGTCTCAATCAGGCGGAGGATGAGCCGCAACTGGCTGACGAGCCCTGGGTCAACGACGGTGGCGAAGGCGCGCTCTGCCGCCGCCGCTCGTGCTGCGCCGCCACCCTCTACGAAGCCCTCGGCGAGTGCGGCGAGGGTGCGCCGTTCGGCGGGGGTGAGGAGCTGCTGGTCATCGTGGAGTTGCTTCGTTGTAGCCATGGCGCATATCTTTGCCGTTTCCACGTTCGCGTGGCTGACGAGTCGCGCCCGCTGCGCTACGATCACAGCCGTTGGCGCGTGGCCAAGCGGTAAGGCACCTGCCTCTGGAGCAGGGGATCCTAGGTTCGAATCCTAGCGCGCCAGCCAACCTCTCCTGATCCCCAAGGCAAGCCTGATGGGTCAGGACTGCCGTTCAGCCGCCGTTTACTAGGCGGCGGTACCCTCTTCTCATGTCAACACCGCGCGTCCTCTTCCTCTGCACGCACAACTCGGCTCGCTCCCAGATGGCAGAGGCGCTGATGCGATCACTCTCGAGCGGACGCGTGGAGGTGGAGAGCGCCGGCACCGAGGCGACGCTGGTGCGACCGCTCGCGCTGAAGGCGCTAGCGGAGATCGGAATCGACGCATCGGCACAGACGAGTAAGACGCTGGGGCGTTTCATTGATGAAGGGTTCGATTACGTGATCACCGTCTGCGATGCCGCAAACGACGCCTGCCCCACCTTCCCAAATGCAGGTGTCCGCGAGCACTGGTCGCTCCCAGATCCATCCAAGGCGCAGGGGAGCGAGGAGGAGCAGTTCGCTGTGTACCGTGAAGTGAGAGACGATCTTGAACTTCGCATTGCGGCGCTGTTGCGCCGGATGGAGCTGAGCCCCGCGTAGCGCCTAGTCGCGAGCGCTTGGCCTAGCGGCGTCCTCGGTTCATGCGCACCATCTGCGCCTTGGCGATCAGGTCGCGGGGGAAGTCGAGCAGGATCGGCTCATAGCCAACGGGGATCTCAATGGAGAGCGCCGCCTTGGTGAGCTTGCGGATGAGCGTCAACTTCTCCATATCATTGGGGGCCACGAAGCTGATCGCTTCGCCGAGTGCACCGGCGCGGCCGGTACGTCCAATTCGGTGCACGTAGTCCTCAGGGTCAAAGGGGAGTTCGTAGTTGATCACCGCGGGGAGCGCCTCAATGTCTAGGCCACGCGCAGCAACGTCGGTGGCGACCATCACGCGCGCCTCTCCCGCCTTGAAGGCGGCGAGCGCCTTGTTGCGCTGCTTCTGATCCTTATCGCCGTGGATCTCCACCACGTTGTGACCGTCGCGGTGCAGGAAGTCCCCGAGCCGATTCGCCTCAACCTTGCGGTTGACGAAGACGAGTGCCTGCTCCCAGTCGCGTGTCTTGAGTAGATCGCTCAGCAGAGCGCGTCGGCGGCGATCATCGACCGGCATGATGATCTGGCGCACATTCTCAGCCGTCTGATTGCGCCGTGCCACCTCAACCGTTACGTGGTCGTGCAGGAAGTCGTGCGCCAGCGCGCGAATCGGCTCGGAGAAGGTGGCGGAGAAGAGCAGGCTCTGACGCTTCTTTGGGATCAGCGCAAGGATGCGCTTCAGGTCCGGCATGAAGCCCATGTCCAACATCCGATCGCCTTCGTCAAGCACCAAGATGGAGACTTGCGAGAGGTTTACCGTCTTGGAGCCCGCGTGGTCGAGGAGTCGGCCAGGGGTTGCAATGAGGATCTCAACGCCGGCGAGCAGCATCTTCTGCTGCGGAGGCATTGGCACCCCGCCGTAGACCACGCCGCTGCGCAACGAGAGGTGCTTCCCGTAGGTGGCACAGCTCTCGGCGATCTGCACGGCGAGCTCGCGCGTTGGCGTGAGGACGAGTGCGCGTACCGGGTGTCGTGCCGGGCTCAGTGATGGCGTGGCGAAGGGCTTCAGCAGGTGCATGATCGGCAGGACGAAGGCGGCGGTCTTCCCGGTGCCCGTCTGCGCCGCGCCAAGAAGGTCACGACCCTGCAAGATGTGGGGGATCGCCTGGATCTGGATTGGGGTGGGCTCGGTGTATCCCTCGCTGGCAACGGCGCGCAGGAGTTCTGGGGCAAGGTTCAGGTCGGCAAATGTGGGCATCTTCGTGCAGCGTAGCCGACTGTGGCGCGGAGGGTGCGATGATCGGGGGGTGAGCAACGATTCAACGCTCCTTGGCGCCCTCGCCCCCGCCGCGCCACTCGCCGCGCGCATGCGCCCCGCGTCGCTGGATGAGATCGTTGGCCAGGAGGCGCTTGTTGGTCCAGGTGCGCCACTGCGGCGCCTTCTTGAACGCGGCGAGACGCCGTCACTCTTGCTCTGGGGCCCACCAGGCTCTGGCAAGTCAACGCTCGCCGCGGTGATCGCCGCCGCCGTCCGCGCCGTCCCCACCAGCCTCTCCGCAACGAGCGACGGTGTTGCCGAGGTGCGAAAGGCGGTCGCCGCAGCTATGGAGCGCCGCGCACACGGCGAGCAGACGCTGCTCATTATTGATGAGCTGCACCGCTTCAGTCGGACGCAGCAGGATGCACTTCTGCCGCACGTGGAGGCCGGCACGATCATCTTGGTTGGCGTCACCACCGAGCCGCCACCGCGCGCCGTTTCGCCCGCACTCCTCTCGCGCCTGCGCACCTTCCGCCTCGCCCCACTGGAGCCCGGCGACCTTGAACTGCTCCTGACGCGCGCGATCAACGATCCACGCGGATACGGCGGGTCGCTCCGTGTTGATGACGATGCACGCCGGCAGTTGATTGGCTACAGCGCTGGCGATGCGCGCCGCCTCTTGACGCTGCTCGAACTCGCTGCGCTACTCACGCCAAAAGGGGCGCCGCTCGGCGCAAAAGAGGTGCTACTCGCCGCGCAGGACCGAGGGCTGCCGTTCGATCAGTCGGGCGTGCAGTCGGCGCTGATCAAGAGCATTCGCGGCAACGATCCGGACGGTGCGATCTGGTGGCTCGCCACCGCACTCGAAGGCGGCGAGGATCCGCGCATCATCGCGCGGCGGCTGCTCGTCTCTGCCTCTGAAGACGTAGGGAACGCCGACCCCGCCGCACTCTCGCTCGCCGTGGCTGCGGCGCAGGTGGTTGAACTCGCCGGATCACCCGAGTGCAACGACGCGCTCGCCCAGGCGGTGACCTACCTCGCCTCCGCACCAAAGTCGCCGCGCGCCCATGAGGCGCTTGTTGCCGCACGTGATCGCCTCGCTTTGGGCGGACCACTCCCTGTCCCTAGCCACCTTCGCGCGTCAGCAAAGACGTACCGCTCACCACACGGCGAGGGGGAGCCGTTCGACATTATGCAGGAGTATCTGCCGAACGAGATTGCGTCTACGCGCTTCTACGATCCGTCGGGGAGCGGCGCGGAGGCCGCACTCCGCGATCGTATTGCGCAGCTGCGTGCTGCACGCGCCAAGCGGCGCTAGGCGTAGCTCACGGTCCGCAGGCTCGCGCCGCAGCCCCGGGGCTCATGGAGAGCTGCCCTTGCAGATATGGCTTGGGGGCGTTCGTAGGGACTCGTTGCCCGCCTGGTTGCGTAGGTGCGGAGGTCGCATACAGGGCAAGCGTCCAATTGATCGTGCGTATCGGTGCACCGAACATCGTGTCAAGCGAGACGGGCGTGATCTTCCGTTTGCGATACGAGTGGATCACCTGCGCGAAGATGCGCGCCGTCATCGGCTCATAGGCGAGTCCCTTGGCGCCAGTGTGTGCCAGCACAACGACCCCCTCGCCACCGCTTGTTGCATGCGCGATGCGTCCAGCGATCGTGCCACTACATCGCGGCGCAGTGTCGGCAAACGTTGCCCCCCAGTTGATCACGTGCGTGATACCAGCGGAGGCGGCAATCGCATCCGTTGCCTTGTTGCGCTCCCCATATGGAGGTCGGAGGTACGGGATCGTGGCGATCCCGATCTCCGCCGCCGCCCGCTGCCAACCGGTGATGGCGGCGCGCACGGCAGCGGCCCCTGCCGTCCTCAGGAGGCCGGGGAGAGCGTGGTGTCCGGCCGTATGATTACCGATCGCAAACCCCGCTGCGGCGATCTCACGCCAGAGCTCAGGAAACTTGCGCAGCGAGTGCGCAGTGGGGAAGAAGGTGATCGGCGCGCGTTCGGCTACCGCCACCGCGAGGATCTCACGGATCCCACGCGCACTCGCACCATCGTCGAACGTGAATGCCACTCCGCGACGGACCTCGCGCGTCTCAGCGGCGAGAGTGCTCGGCGCACCCGTCATAAGCATCGCGCACGAGATGAGGAGTAACGCGGCGCGTGACACAGCCCAAGGATACGTTAGGCGAGCCCGTGCTTTAAGAGCAGCTCTCGATCCGCAAGGAGTTGCGTCGTTGGTGCGTCGGCAACGATGCGGCCGCCATCCACCACGATGCTGCGCGGGAATACGGCGCGTGCCAGCTCTAGATCGTGCGTGCTGACGATCAGTGTCTGGGTGAGGGTGCCGAGTAGCTCAATCAGCTCGCGGCGACCGCGCGGGTCGAGCCCGGCAGATGGTTCGTCAAAGACCAGGATGCTCGGATTCATGGAGAGCACGGTGGCGAGTGCGACGCGCTTCCGTTGGCCAATTGAGAGGCGCATCGGCGGACGACCCGCAAGCTCGAGTGCGCCAACGGCGGCGAGCGCCGCCTCCACGCGATCGTGCACCGCGGCCTCATCAAGGCCCATATGGATCGGTCCAAAGGCAACGTCCTCCCAGACGGTGGGGCTGAAGAGTTGATCATCTGGATCTTGGAAGACGAGCCCCACCTCAGCGCGGACGCGACCGATCGTCTCATTGGAGATGGCGAGCCCCGCCACGCGCACACTTCCGTGCGTGGGGTGATAGATGCCATTCAGGTGCAGCATCAGCGTGCTCTTCCCCGCGCCGTTCGGTCCGAGGAGCGCCACCTTCTCGCCGCGTGCAATGTGCAGGTCTACGCCGCGCAGCGCCTCCGTGCCGTCCGGGTAGCGGAAGTGAAGGTGCTCGAGGTGCACCCAGTGGTCGTCACCGGTCGGCTCAACATCGTGACGGTGTGGATGGGTGTGCGCCGCAGGGAGGCTGCCATGCGAGTGGGCGTGATCGTGGTCGGCGGCTCGCTTTTCGGCAGCTTGTGTGACGCCGACCTGTTCTTCGCTGGTCTGCTTGCTGTTCACGTTCAGAACCGTGGCGCCGCTGCGCCGATCGCCATCGTGACGACGAGCGCGGCGAGTGCGAGGAGCGACTTCAGCGCAAACCGAGGATCTGGGTTGCGCAGTGCGCCGAGCGAGAGCGAACCTGACGCACCACGCGCCGTCGCCGCCTCTTCCACGCGCCCCGCGCGGGCGTACGCGCGCAGGAAGAGCGCACCGGCAAGGTTCCCCGTCACCTTCGCGCGCCAGGAGATGCTCCCCCCGATACGCTCGCCTCCCACGCCAACCGGACTCGCGGATCGGGAGGCGCGCGCGCGGAGCATGCGGATCGCCTCTCCGCGCAGCAGATCGAGGTAGCGGATCGTGAGTCCAGCCCCTGTTGCAAGCGCATCAGGGAGCTTCAGCGCGCGCAGCGAGCCAACGATGCTCTCAATTGGATAACGGTGCAACAGCACGAGGGCGACCTGCACCGAGATCCACGACTTGATCGCTGCGGAGAGGAAGATGCGCAGCCCCGCTCCGCTCACGCTGAGGCTGAGCGGCCCGAGCACACCACTCCAGATCAGTTCGTCAGCACGGATAAAGATGAGTGGAGCGGCGGCTAGGACAAACGGGAGCGCAATAAAGCCACGTCGTGCGAGCGTGAGCGGTGCGATTCCCGCGGCCGCGCCAACGGTGACGACCCCGAGCCAAACAACGAGGTAGGCGAGGTAACTCCCCGCAGGGAGGAGTGCTACGCCGAGTGTGGTGCCGAGCGTGGCGAGGATCGCGGCACGTGCGTCGCGCTGGGTAGCCTGGTGCAACACCTTACGCACCGTTCCTACGGCTAGCAAACTTGCCAAGGGCGAAGAGGAGTGCGGCAACAGCGGCGATGCCAACCACGCCAGCAACAGCGGTAGACGCGGGTCCGTCTAATCCTGGAACCGTGTAGCCAGGAAACAGTTCAAACGTTGGTGCGCGGCTCTGCTCCAGGAGACCGAGTTGCTCTGCAACCTTCATCAGCCCGTCCGGGCTCGCAGAGGCGAAGAGGCTTGCCAGTGCGGCGATGGCGGCGGCGATCCCAATGCCGGATACCAGCCGTCGCGCAGGGGAGGCGGCGGGCGCGCTGCTCGAGCTCGAGTAGAGATCGGGTGCGCTGATGGCGATGAAGCTCAGTGCCGCAACGCTAATTAGCGCTTCGCCTATTCCAATCAGCGCATGGGTGCCGAGCATTACGGGGAGGCCGATGCTGACATCGGTGGTTCCAGAGAGTCCGAGTTGCAGCGTGGTGAGACCCGCCGCCGCCATCACGGAGAGCCAGGCGGCCACCCCAATACTGAACGCGGTGGCCGCGCGGGATCCTCCGAGTGTGGCGGCGAGGCCGCGCGCCACGAGCGTGCCGCCGAGCGTGCCGATCACGCCCATATTGAAGGCGTTCGCCCCGAGTGCAAGGAGTCCGCCATCTTGGAAGAGGAGCGCCTGGATCCCGATCACCGTGGTCATGACCAGCGTGCCGGCCCATGGCCCAAGGAGGAAGCCCGCGAGTACGCCACCGAGCAAGTGGCCGCTCGTTCCCGCGGCAACAGGGAAGTTGAACATCTGCGCGGCAAAGATGAAGGCTCCAGAGATCCCCATCAGGATCGTGAGCGACGAGGTGTCCCGACCAGTGGCGTTGAGTCGTCGTAGAGAGATGCCAACCACAACGGACGTTGCGATCCAGGCGGCGAGCGCCACCTGGGGGGCGAGGAAGCCGTCGGGGATGTGCAGCGTTGGGTACACCAAGGTCTCCTTTCTCTAAAACGAGTCTATCGCAACACGTTGCAATAAGCATCCCCTATCCTGCTGACTATGGCGAGCCGAGGCACAGAGGAGACCCTGACCGAGCGGCTTAAGGTCGCCCTAAAGGCGCGCGGGCAGCGCTGGACGGAGCAGCGACAGATCATCGTGAAGGTGCTCGCCGCCTCCAACAGCCACGCCACGGGCGCCGAACTCGTGGAGCGGGTGCGCGAGGAGGATCCGAGCGCCACGCCGTCCACGGTCTACCGCACCCTCGACCTGCTCGAAGATCTTGGCCTTGCGCGGCACCACCACGGCCCTGATGGACGCGAGACGTATCACTTGGAAGAGATTATTGAGCACGGGCATCTGCACTGCCGCGGATGCGGCGCCGAGCAGGAGCTGGACCCTGTTAGCGCGGCACCAATACTGGTGGCGATCAAGGGCGCCACCGGCTTCAGCGCCGACCTCGATCACCTCTCGCTTCAGGGGCTCTGCGCCACCTGCCACGCAGCCCAAGGGGAGTAGCGGGGGAGTAGACTCACGGCGAGTGGCGCACCCTTCGCGCGCCAATTATGTAGATAGATAAGGATGGACCCATGGCCGAGAAGTTGAAGATCACGTACGCGACCCTCTCCGATTCCAACGAGGAGATTCATTCGGGGTATGAGGCGGGGCTCGCTGAGGCGCGCACCCTCCTTGGTGCGAGCTACGGCAACCTCATCAACGGCAAGTGGGAGATGGGCGGTCCAACGTTTGAGAAGCGCACGCCGATCGATGGTTCGGTCGTTGGCACGTTCACCAAGGGCGATCGCAACACGGCGAAGAGCGCCATTGCCGCCGCGAAGGCCGCCTTCCCCGCCTGGTCGGCGCGACCGTGGGAGGAGCGCGTCAAGCTGATCCGCGCCGCCGCGGAGATCATCAGCGATCGACAGTTCCTCTACTCGGCACTGCTCTCTATTGAGGTCGGGAAGAATCGCCTGGAGGCGCTCGGCGACGTTGAGGAGACGGCCGACTTCTTCCGCATCTATGCCAGCGAAGTGGAGCGCAACAAGGGCTATATCCATCCGATGGGGAATCTTGGCGACGCCAAGGTTGAGACGCTCACCGTGCTGAAGCCGTATGGCGTGTGGGCGGTGATCAGCCCGTTCAACTTCCCGTTCGCGCTGATGGGCGGGCCGGTTGGAGGCGCGCTCGTTGCTGGCAACACCGTGGTGCTGAAGCCATCATCTGATGCGCCGCTCTCCGCCGTGTCCCTCGCGCGTGCAATCAAGGACGCGGGGATCCCAGACGGTGTCTTCAATATGGTGATGGGACCTGGGGACAGCGTTGGCGCAGAGTTGCAGGAGAACCCAGACGTTGCCGGCATCACCTTCACCGGTTCGTCTGAGGTTGGGATGCAGGTCTTCCACTCCTTTGCGAAGAGCTATCCGAAGCCGGTCATCGTGGAGATGGGCGGAAAGAATCCAACGATCATCTCCAAGCACGCTGACCTGGAGAAGGCGGCGGAGGGCGTGATGCGCTCTGCGTTCGGACTCGGCGGACAGAAGTGCTCGGCGAATAGCCGCGTCTACGCTGAGTCTTCGATTCACGACGAGTTCGTGAAGCTGCTCGTGGAGAAGACGAAGTCGCTGAAGGTTGGTGATCCAACGGTGCGTGGTGTCTTCCTTGGACCAATCATTAACCAGCGCTCCGTAGACACCTTCCTCGCCGCATGCGAAGAGGCGAAGCGCGACGGCAAGATTGAAGTCGGCGGCGACCGCCTCACCGACGGCGACCTTGCGAAGGGTTTCTACGTTGCGCCCACCGTTGTGACGGGACTCCCCGCCACACATCGGCTCTTCGTGGATGAGCTCTTCGTCCCGTTCGTTGCGGTGGCGAAGGTCGACTCCTTTGAGGAGGGGATCACGCTCGCCAACGAGAGCGACTACGCGTTGACGGCGGGCTGCTTCACAGAAGACGAGCGTGAGATTCGCACCTTCCTGGATACGATCCACGGCGGCGTGATCTATGTGAATCGTCGCGCTGGTTCCACCACGGGTGCCTGGCCAATGGCCCAGCCGTTCGGCGGCTGGAAGAAGTCGGGAACCACGGGGAAGTCGGGCGGCGGTCTCTACTACGTCCCGCAGTACCTGCGCGAGCAGAGCCAGACGATCGTCAAGTAGTAGATCCCCCTCGTATACACTTCGGATACGCAGTATCCATAGGAGGCCAAGATGACCGTGATCGAGAAGCCACAGACCTGGCCAACGAGCCTGCCGCATCTTGTCACTGCGGTGCCAGGGCCGAAGGCGCTCGCCCAGGTTGCCGCCGATCAGGCGGTCGTCTCCAACAGCCTCCCGCGCGCCTATCCGTTCGCGCCAGTGCGCGGCGTTGGGATGGGCGTTGAGGATCAGGATGGGAACGTCTTCCTTGACTTCTGCGCCGGCATTGCCGTGAACTCCACCGGTCACTGCCATCCACGCGTGGTGGACGCGATCGTGCAGCAGGCGCAGCGACTCCTTCACTACAGCGCCTCCGACTTCTACGAGCAGCGCTACCAGGAGCTTGCCTCCGCCCTCGCCGCAACGGCGCCGTGGAGCGGCCCCTCAAAGGTGCTGTTGCAGAACTCTGGCACCGAGGCGGTAGAGGCCGCCATGAAGTTGGCGCGCTACATGACCGGCCGACAGTGGATCGTTGGCTTTGTTGGTGGCTTTCACGGGCGCACGCTCGGCGCGCTCACGCTCACCAACTCAAAGGCGAAGTACCACGCGCGCTTCGGCCCACTTGCGCCAGGCTTCTTGCACGTGCCGTTCGGTAGCGCCGGACTTGACGAGTTGGAAGAGCGAATCTTTGCGCGAACAATCCCGGGTGATGAGATCGCCGCGTTCGTGGTGGAGCCGGTCCAGGGTGAGGGCGGTTACATCATGCCGGACAAGGACTTCTTCCCGCGCCTGAAGCAGATCGCCGACAAGTACTGCATTGCAATCGTTGTAGATGAGGTGCAGTCTGGCGTTGGTCGCACCGGCAAGATGTGGGCGATCGAGCACTTCGGCATTGAGCCAGACATGGTCGTCACGGCGAAGGGGCTCGGCTCGGGCATGCCGATCGGTGCGTTGATTGCCAAGGAGCACTGGATGCGCTGGGCGCCCGGCTCGCACGGCTCAACGTTCGGCGGCAACCCGGTGGCCGCCGCCGCCGCCATTGCAACGCTTGAGGTGATCCGCGACGAGAAGTTGATGGAGAACGCAACGGCTCGTGGCAAGGAGGCGGTTGATGGCCTGCGCGCGGCGCTGAAGGGGAACAGCATCGTCACCGAGATTCGCGGCATTGGCCTCATGATCGGTATTGACTTCCTTGATGCGGATACTGCGGTGGAGGTTGAGGTGGAGGCGTTCAAGCGCGGCCTCCTCATACTCACCTGCGGTGATCGTGGCGTGCGCTTGAGTCCTCCACTCGTGGTCAACGCGCAAGAGATCAAGACGGCGGTGCGCATCTTCGCCGAGGCTGCAGCGGCCGTCGCCGCGCGGCGTTAGAACAGAGCGCGGGGCGCGGCGTGTCCGGAGCGACCGGATCCAAGCTCCGCAGCATGCGCGAGGCGATCGCTGCGCACGTCCACGACGGCGATACCGTTGCGATCGAAGGCTTCACCCACTGCATCTCATTCGCCGCAGGGCACGAGATCATCCGCCAGAGGCGCCGGAATCTCACGCTTGCGCGCATGACACCAGACCTGATCTATGACCAGATGGTTGCCGCGGGCTGCGCCAAGAAGTTGATCTTCAGCTGGCTCGGCAATCCGGGTGTTGGCTCGCTGCACGCGATCCGTCGTCGCACGGAACCTGCGGCGCTCGCCGCCGGCGAGGTGCTCCTTGAGATCGAGGAGTACAGCCATCATGGGATGGTCGGTCGCTATGTTGCTGGCGCACATCGTCTCCCGTTCTATCCGCTTCGCTCGTACTCTGAGAGTGATCTCCCCACTGTGAATCCGCTGATCCGGCAGGTGGAGAGCCCGTATGGCGACGGGAAGATCTGGGCGGTGCCGCCACTGAACCCCGATGTTGCCATCATCCACGCGCAGCGCGCCGATGAAGAGGGGAACGTACAGGCGTGGGGCCTACTCGGCTGCCAGAAGGAGGCCGCCTTCGCCGCCAAGCGCGTGATCGCCGTGGTGGAGGAGATCGTTCCAGTGAGCGTGGTTCGCGCCGATCCGAATCGCACGATCATCCCAGGGCTTGTTGTGGATGCGGTGGTGCATGAGCCGTACGGCGCACACCCTTCGTACGTGCAGGGCGCATACGATCGCGACAACGCCTTCTACCGCGAATGGGACACCATCAGCCGAGATGCTGCCGCCACCGAAGCCTGGCTTCAGGAGTGGGTCTACGGCGTTCCCGATCGTGCCGCCTACGTGGCAAAGTTCGGCGCCGAGTACTTCACGCGACTCACCCCAATGAGCGCCCCATCAGGTTCCGTTGACTACGGGGATTACCGGTGAGTTCAGCGCGATGAGCGAGACGAAGCCGGCGAGCCGCAACGAGTTGATGGTGGTCGCGGCGGCGCGCGCACTACAAGGGAAGCGCGTCTGCTTTGTTGGGGTTGGGCTGCCGAACATTGCCGTGAACCTTGCAAAGCGCACCGTTGCGCCGCAGATGGAGCTTGTGTATGAGGCGGGCGTCTTCGGCGCGAAGCCTTCGCGACTCCCGCTCTCCATTGGTGACCCAACGATCGTCACCGGCTCTATTGCCACGGTCTCCATGCACGACCTCTTCGGCCTCTACCTGCAGGGCGGTCGCATTGATGTGGGCTTCCTTGGTGGAGCGCAGATTGACAAGTATGGCAACCTGAATACCACGGTCATTGGCGACTATGCGGCACCGAAGACGCGACTTCCGGGCTCTGGCGGCGCCTGCGAGATTGCGATCAACGCGAAGGAGATCATGGTGATCATGCGCCAGAGCACGCGCAGCTTCGTGAAGGAGCTCGACTTCCGTACCTCGCCAGGGCATCTCGGTGGCGCCGTTGATGCGGCAGCGTTGCGGCGTGAACAGGGGTGGGGCGGGAGCGGTCCATCGGTGGTGGTGACGGACCTTGCGGTGTACGGCTTTGATGCCGACGGCGAGATGTCGCTGCGCTCCATTCACCCAGGCGCAACGCTGGACGAAGTGAAGGGGTCAATCGGTTGGGAGCTGCGCGTTCCGGCGGAGGTCCCAGAGACGCCAGCACCAACCGTTGAAGAGTTGCGACTGATTCGCGAAGAGTTGGATCCCACGGGCGCCTATGTCTAGCGCGAGGATCTTCAGTCGCGGCGGTCCAGCGCTGCCGCGTGCGGCGAAGGGTGACGGCGCCTGGATCACCGATGCAACCGGTCGGCGCTACCTCGATGCTGCGGGCGGCGCAATCGTTGTTGGGATCGGACACGGTCGCGCCGAAGTGGCGAAGGCGGCGGCAGAACAGATGGGGCGGATCGCCTACGCACACGGGGGCAGCTTCACCGCCGACGCACTCGAGTTGTGGGCCGAAGAGCTCGGCCCACTCCTTCCTATGGACGGCGCGGCACTCTATCCGGTCTCTGGGGGATCTGAGGCGGCGGAGACGGCGCTGAAGATGGTGCGCGCCTACTGGCTCGCAAAGGGGGAGCCGGAGCGCACGATCGTGGTCAGCCGCTGGGGGAGCTATCACGGCAACACGCTCGGCGCACTCGATCTCTCCGGTCGTCGCGGGCTACGGAAACCGTACGAGCCGTGGCTTGGACGGTTTGAACATGTCTCGGCGGCGTATCCGTATCGTGCAGGACTTGATGGCGCAGATGCGATCGGTAGCGGAGCGGAGGCGGTCGCCGAACTCGACGTAATCCTCGCGCGGGTCGGTCCGGGCCGTATCGCCGCGTTCGTTGCGGAGCCGATCGTTGGCGCAACACTCGCCGCCGCCGTGCCGCCGGATGACTACTGGCTGGCGGTCAGCGCATGGTGCACACGCAATAAGGTGCTCCTTGTTGCCGATGAGGTGATGACCGGATTCGGACGCACCGGCACCTGGTTCGGCGTGAACCATTGGGGGCTGCGACCTGATCTCCTCCTTGCGGCGAAGGGGGCAACGAGCGGCTACTGGCCGTTCGGCTTCATTGCGGCCGCTGGCCACGTGGCTGACCCGTTGACGAACTCAGGCTTCATTCACGGCTTCACATATAGCCACTCCGTTCCTGGCGCGGCGGTCGCGCGCGCCGTCCTCGCCATATTGAAGGAGGAGCGGCTCGTGGAGGCGTCAGCAACGCGCGGCGTACAACTTCGCGCCGCACTGAACAGCGCCCTTGCCGGTGAGCCATGGGTCGGCGAAATCCGTGGACGCGGACTCCTGATCGGCATTGAGCTTGTGCTTGATCGCGCCACAAAGATGGCGCACCAGCGAAGCGCGCGCGTCACGGAGCGCGTCCTTGCCGCCGCAAAGGGTACGGGAGGCGACGGCCTACTCCTCTATAGCGCCACCGCGCAGGCGAACGGCGTGGACGGCGATCAGCTCGTTATCGGCCCGCCGTTCGTGATCGGCGACGCAGAGATCGAGCGGATCGCAAGCGGCACCGCCGCGGCGATTCGCGCCGTGCGCGAGGCGAGCTAAACGCGAGCTGAACGCGAGAAGCTAGCTCAAGATCTCCAGCGAGATCGCCACGTTTCCGGCGAGTGCCGAAGAGATCGGGCAGCCACCCTTCGCCGCTTCGGCGAGCTCCGCGAACTTTGCGGCGTCGAGTCCGGGTACGAGGCCCCGTAGGGCGAGTGCAGACTTCGTGACGCGCCAGCCAGCCTCCACCTTCTCGAAGGTGATCGTGGCGGAGACGTCCAGCCGCTCAGCCGGTGTGTTGTTGCGCGCGAGTCCGCCGGAGAATGCCATGGCAAAGCAGGCGGCGTGCGCAGCCGCGAGCAACTCCTCGGGGGAGGTGACACCTTCATGGCTCTCTGATCGGCGCGGCCAGCTCACTGGGAGCCCCCCGAACGCGCCACTCTCAACACTCGTGATGCTCCCTGCACCCTCAAGGAGGGTGCCGTTCCAGGTGGCCGATGCGGTTCGCGTGGTCATGCTTACGCTCCTTCATCAATCTTCTCGCCCGCGGGGAGGTTAGCGCTGTTGATCCCCGCCGTAATGAGGCGCAAGATCTCCTTGACGTCGCTCCCATAGGCGAACTGGGCGCTCACAAATCCGAGGCCGGTGGTGGAGACGGAGCGGAGCGACTCAACGCCAGGGACGGCGGCGATTGCCGCCTCAATTGGCGCGGCCACCAGCTCAGCAATGTCGGCGGTCCCGGCGCCCGGATACGGGGCGATCACGGTGACGATCGGGAAGTCAATGTTTGGCAGGAGCTCCTGCTTCAGGTTCCCCCAACTCGCCAGGCCACCGCCGAAGACCGCAAGGGCGATCAGGATGGTGACACTTCGTCGTCTAAGGGCGAGCTTCGTGAGGAAGAACAAAGGGACCTCCACTAATGGTGCCGCG
>JBCLDV010000009.1:0-41765 GCA_038914275.1 Candidatus Limnocylindrus sp. | reverse complement strand
CCACAGCGATCGGCGACGAAGCGATCCGCGCGCTGTCGCGCCGCCTCAGGGGGGACGGGGAGATCGATCTCTCGTGCCTCACTCATTGGGAAGCTTGCTGCGTTGAAGCCCGGCTCGACCGAAGCGCCCCCACGAGCAGCAGCAGAATGCCGCAACTGATGCCCATGTCGGCTACGTTGAAAGTCCAAAAGCGCACGTCGCCTACTCCAAGATCAACAAAGTCGAGCACGTAGCCACTTGTCAGTCGGTCGAAGAGATTGCCGATCGCTCCACCAATCAGGAGGCCAGTGGCAGCCGTCATCAGTGAAGGACCGCTCCTCCCCTCGCGCTCATGCATGACGAAGAGGAGGACGACGACGCCGAGGCTTAAGAGTCCCAGGAGTGGCGCGCTCCCCTGGAAGAGGCCGAAGAGCCCGCCACGGTTCTCACTCCGGACTAGGCGAAGGATGCTCCCTAGGAGTTCAACTGGTGCGCCTCCGCTGAGTGCGCCGCCCACCAACTCCTTACTTACTCGATCAACGAGAAAGAGGAGCAGTGCGATTGAGGTGAAGAGCCCGCGCCTCATCCGATAACACGTCGGAGTGAGATCTGCGCCTCACCGCCCGAGAGCACCACCGACGCGCGCTCCCATCCGGCTTCGTCGCCCGGATCGCTCTTTACAAAGTGCAGATGTGCTGCGCCCACGGCGGTGCTCACTGCCGCTTCATGGGACTGCAACAGGCTCGGCGCACCGGCAACACGAAGCTCAATACGATCCACGCGCTGCAGCCCAGCGCTCTTTCGCGCCTCCTGAACGGCGCGCACGAGCTCACGCGCATCGCCTTCAGCGATCAGGTCAGGGGTGAGACTGGTGTCCAGCTCCACCACGAGACCATCATCTTCAGCAACGTGCTGACCCTCGCGTGGGACCGCCTGAATCTCAATCTCTTCCGCGGCGAGCTCCACGCCAGCGATGCGTACCGACCCGTTCGCCAGGAACTCAACCGCTCCGTCGCGTGCCGCCTGCATCACCGACTGCGTTGACCCGCCGAGTCGCTTCCCTACCTTCGGCAGGAGCACCTTCACCCGACGCTCAAAGAGCCCAGAGGCATCGTCAACCGGCTGCACCACCTTCACATTTAGCTCGTCGGCCAGGATCTCTCGGAGCGCCGCCTCGTCCGCTCCGTGGATGCCCAGCACAACTCGGGCCCGTGCGAGCGGCTGCCGCGTCCGGATGTTCGCCGCGCTACGAACCGAACGTCCGAGTTCAGCCGCGCGGATGATGCGTTTCATCGCCCCTTCGAGCGCTACGTCGCGCCAGCCTGCGCTCTCTTCACTCGGCCAGTGGAGCAGGTGGATGCTCACTGGTGCCGTCCCGGAACGAATTGCCGCCGCGAGCGGGCGCGCGGCACCGCCAATCACGTGACCATCGCCGCCCTCTGGGGCGCCACTGAGCAGTGCGAGGTTCCGGTAGATCGCATCCGTGAAGAAAGGCGAGATCGGAGCCGCAATGCGAAGCAGGGTGAGTAGCGCTTGGTGCAGTGAATCAAAGGCGGCGTTTCGATCTGCGATCGGTGCATCTGGCGCAAATCGTTCGCGTGTGCGGCGCAGGTACCAGGTGGAGAGCTCGTCAATCCCCTGCTCAAGGCGATGGACGGCGGTGTAGGCGTCGTAGCTGCGCAGCGAGGCTTCAACCGAGGCGGCCGCCTCTGCAGAGCGACTCAGGATCCATCGATCCATGACGCTGCGATCGCTCGCCGCAACGGTGACCCCCTTCGGCGTCCAGCCCGCGGCGCGCGCCTGCCCAGCCAAGAAGGCGTAGACGTTCCAGAGAACGAGAAGGCGTCGACGCGTTTCGTCGGCCGTGTCCCAGCCGAAGAGCACGTTCTCTTCGGGGCGCGAGCCGGCGAAGAGCCAGCGCATAACATCCGCCCCCATTCGATCGGCCGCCTCGTCGAACTCAATCGAGTTGCCCCAACTCTTATGCATCGCGCGGCCATCTGATCCAAAAACGAGCCCGTAGCCGAAGACTGTTTTCGTCGGCTCGCTCGCCGCCATCACGGTGGACATCGCAAGAAGGGAGTAGAACCAATTGCGGAACTGGCCAGGGAAACTCTCGGTGATGAAGTCTGCAGGGAACCAGCGCTTCCAGTATTCAGGATCATCGCGGTAGCGCATCGTGGAGAAGGAGACGATCCCAGCGTCGAGCCACGGGTTCCCAACGTCTGGAATGCGGGTGACCTTCGTCCCGCAACCACTGCAGTCAATCTTCACCTCATCAATGTACGGGCGGTGAGCGGTGTGGCCCTCGAGTGCGGTTCGACCTTCCGTCGCACGACCCTCAAGCTCACTTCGAGAGCTGAGCACCTCGACCTTGCCGCAGCCTTCGCACTCATAGATTGGCAGCGCAAGCCCCCAGTAACGCTTCTTGGAGATCATCCAATCGCTCATGTTGCGCAGCCAATCCAACTCGCGCTCATAGCCAAACTGCGGAAGCCAGGTGATGCGATCCACGACGGACATGATCTGATAGCGGAGGCTCGCGTCCAGCTCCTCTTTCGTGAGTTGGTCACGCGGCTTCTCGTAGAGCGGTCCCATGCTGATGAACCACTCATCAACGAGTCGGAAGACGAGTGGCGTTGCGCAGCGCCAACAGTGCGGGTAGCGGTGGGTGACCTTCTCGCGGCGTAGCAGGCTCTTCATCGCCGTCAGGTGTGCGAAGACCTCCTCGGTCACCTCATGCCACGCTCGCCCACTCAGCGCGCCGAAGCCGTCAAGGTAGACGCCGGACTCATCAATCGGTGCGATCGCGGGGAGCGCCTCTGCGACGCCGAGGCGATGGTCGTCACTGCCGCACCCTGGCGCAATGTGCACGATGCACGTGCCCTCTTCGGATCCAACGTCGCTCCAGGCGATAACACGATGCGCTGCGCCGCCCTTGCCGAGTGCGGCCTCAACCGCGGGGAGTTCATCGAACGGTGCGCTGTACCTCCAACCAACGAGCTCGACCCCCTTCTTGGTCTCTAGGAGCTTAGCGCGCGGTGCGCCGCCACCGAGCGTTGCGATACGGCGCGACGCGCCGATCCACAACTTGCGGCCGTCAAATTCAACCAACTCGTAGTCAAGGTCCGGGTGCACCGCTGCGGCAACATTCGCTGCGATCGTCCACGGTGTAGTCGTCCAGACGATCAACTCTTCACCTGGTCGGTCGGTCAGCGCAAGGCCGAAGTAGAGCGAAGGATCCTCGCGGTCGGCGTAGCCCTCCGTCATCTCATGCTGGCTGATCCCCGTGCCACAGCGTGCGCACCACGGCATGCTGTCGTTCCCCTTGTAGAGCCAGCCACGCTCGTGACACTTCGCAAGGAATGCCCAGATCAGGTCATTGTTCTCATCGGAGAAGGTGAAGTAAGAGCCACCGATCTCTGGGCTGCCGAGACGTCCGATCAGCTGCTCTGCCGGAGCGGTCACCGGTCCATTCACGCCAGCGATGGTAACGCTCTCCGCTCCGTCTTTTGCGAGCCCGTCGCGCAACTTCAGAAGGTCAGCGGGTTCATTCCAGTCCATCCACATGCCGAGCCGAATCGACTGTTCGGTCTGCCGTGCCGCGTACGTCAGCACACGCTGCTTACAGAGACTGATGAACTCGGCGAGCCCCTGCTCTTCAATCTGGCGCTTCGAGGTGTAGCCGAGTTCGCGCTCTACATTTACCTCAACCCAGAGACCCTGACAGTCAAACCCCTGCTGCCAACGCAACTCATGCCCGAGTGACGCACGGAATCGCTGGAAGAGATCCTTGTAGGTACGCCCCCAAGCGTGGTGGACGCCCATCGGATTGTTCGCGGTGATCGGTCCGTCAAGGAAGGACCAAGCTTCGCCACCGCTCGTCTGTGCACGGAGACGCTCAAAGACGCCCTCCTCCCGCCAGCTGCGCAACATCTCATGCTCAATGCTGACAAGGTCGGGACGCGCATCAACGGGACGGAACATGCACGGAGCGTGCCACGAGCGTGCCAGCATGGCAAACGGAGCGCCACTCTCACCCTCCCAAGGCGCTATCGTGCGAGGGTGAGCAACAACGGCAGCGCCCCTCGCTACTCCGCCTTCACCGCGGCCCTCCTCTCCGCGCTACTCCCTGGGCTCGGCCAGGCATATCAGCGACGCTGGCGCGCGGCGCTCCTCCTCGCGACCCCACCCTTCCTGCTGCTCGCGATCATCGGCGGAATCTTCACTGCAGATGGTCCTGCAGGGCTCCTTGGGCTCCTCCTCTCCCCCATTGGCCTCAGCGCCGCCGGCATCCTCAACCTGGTCGCCGCTGCGTGGCGCGTTGCCGCCGCCACGGATGCGTGGCGAAGTGCAATGACACGCGGCGGTGGAATTCGACCAACACTCCTCACTTCGGCTGCGCTCGCAGGGACACTCGCCGTCAGCCTCTGGATCCACCTTCTCTTCGGCGGTTATGTCAGCACCGCCTCCGCACTCATCGGCGGCATCTTCAGCGGGACGGAGAGTGGCGGGGCAGCCGGCGGAGGTGAGGTGCCGAGCTGGGACGGAACGGAGCGGCTCAACGTCCTCCTCGTTGGCGTTGACCAAAGGCAGGGCGAGTCGAGCTTCAACACGGACACGCTGATCGTTGCGAGCGTTGACCCAAAGAAGGGCTCCGTCAGCATGTTCAGCATCCCGCGCGACACGGTTAACGTTCCAGTCCCTGCAAACGCACGCGCGCTGTACGGTGCAACCTACAACAACAAGATCAACTCCTACTACAGTTCGGCGAAGGCGAATCCAGAGACCTTCCCCGACGGGCCGATGCCCGCACTCCGCGAGCTACTCGGAGAGCTCTACGGGATTCGGATTGATTACTCAGTCATGATCAACTTCAGTGGCTTTCGCGAGATTGTGGACACGCTCGGGGGCGTTCGCATCACCACCCAGAATCCGGTCGTGGACGAAACCTACCCTGCAGGTGCTGGCCACCTCCGACGCGTCAGGATCCCAGTTGGCATACGCACAATGAACGGGCAAGAGGCGCTCATCTTCGCCCGCTCACGCCATAGTGGTTCTGACTTCGGACGCGCCGCGCGGCAACAGCAGGTGATCGCCGCCGTACGTGCACAGACGGATGTTCAGGCGCTCGCCGCAAACCTCCCAAGCCTTGCCGCAACACTGAAAGATGCAGTCAAGAGCGACTTCCCGCAGGGTGATCTCCCGCGCCTCCTTGAACTCCTTGGCCGCGTGGATGCTACGAACCTGAAGAGCATCGTCTTCGCACCACCTACATACCAGAGCGTTGGATCGGATGAGCGCGGCTACATCCTCATCCCGGACATTGAGAAGATCCGCCGTGCGATTGCCGCCGCGTTCGCAGCTGAGCCAACACCTGATGAGGTTGAGGAGCGGTCAATAGTTCGCGAGGCGGCGCGGATCTGGGTGCTCAACGGCACGGGGCGACCGGGCGAGGCGGGAGCGTTTGCCTCGCGGCTGATCCAGGCGGGCCTTGAGGCGACGGCGCCGAGCGGCATCACGCCGCCAGAGATCGGCCTCTTGACCACTCGCCTAATCGTCTACAACGGCGGCGCGCTGCGCGTGCCGGTCTCCCTCTCGCTCATTGAGCGTCTCATGGGGATTAAGGCGATCGAGATTGATGACCCAGCCGTAACGGTTGATATTCTGATCATCACTGGCGCCGACCTCTCGACGCTCAACGAATAGTTACGCGCCGTCCTTCTGGCTGCCGTAGATCGGCGTGAGCCAGCGTGCATACTCAGGAGCGCGCCCCTGCACAGCGGAGAAGTAACGCTCCTGAATCCTCTTCGTCACAGGGCCGACCACGCCACTCCCAATCGGGCGGTGGTCTACCTCAATGACGGGAGAGATCTGCGCCCCCGTTCCGCAGAGGAAGATCTCATCGCCGATGTAGAGCTCACTCCGGTCAATCGACCGCTCGACCACCTTGATGCCAAGCTCGCGAGCGATCTCCATGACCCCAGCACGTGTGATCCCCTCCAGGATGTCATCGTTGACGCCAGGGCTGATCAAGGTGTCCCCGCGCAGAAGGAAGAGGTTCTCTGCCGATCCCTCTGAGACCTTCCCCGCTTCAGTGAGGACGATCGCCTCGTCATGCCCGTTCAGCATCGCCTCGCTCTTCGCGAAGGCACTATTTACATAGTTCCCCATCACCTTCGCCCGGGCTGGGATCGCAAGGTCAGGGGTACGCCGGGTGGCAACGGTCGCGCAGCGGATCCCCGAATCAATGTCGATGTAATTCCCGAACGGGATCGCAATCACGTAGAGGTTGTTCTCAAGGTCATGTAGGCGCACGCCAATCGCCGCGGTGCTCTTATAGACGCTCGGGCGGATGTAGACATCCTCCTTGTAGCCATTCACCTGGAGCAGCTCAATGATGATCGCACGCAGCTCCTTCACCACAGGGAGTGGATCCATCATCAGGATCTTGCAGGAGGCACGGAGACGCTCAAGGTGTTCGTCCAGTTTCAGCGCGTAGAGTTCGCCCTGCTCGGCGTTCCAGTACGCACGGATCCCCTCAAAGGTGGCGGTTCCATAGAGGAAGGCGTGCGTCATGACGTTCACCTTCGCATCGGCGAGCGGACAGAACCCGCCCTCAAAGTATGCGATCGCCCCCTTCGTCTCGTTCGCCGGCACGGGAGGCTACCCCTGGTGCTGTGGCGCGTACGGCAGGAGCGCCATCTGGCGTGCGCGCTTCAACGCCACGGTCAGCTCGTGCTGATGCTGCGTGCAGTTGCCCGTCTTACGTCGCGGCTCAATCTTGGCGCGATCAGAGATGAAGCGGCGGAGCCGATTGACCTCCTTGTAATCGATCACGCCGCGCTTGTCGCCGCAGAAGGAGCAGGTGCGGCGGCGGCGGGCCGCGCCGAACTTATCCTCGCGCTTCTTGAATCGCTTCGGTGCCTCAGCCATCTCTCGCTCCTCTCAAACTCTCTTCTTCAGGTTAATGATCTCGTTCGTTACTGTGCTAGGTCAGTTGCTGCGCTAGTTCCGATGCTGCTCTAGAAGGGTAGATCGTCAAGGTCACTTGGCGGCGCCTGCGACCCGCCGTCGGGGATTGCCTCCGGACGCGGTGCCTGTTCACGGAGAGGCGCGCCGCCCTCAGCATCGCGTGGTCGGTACTTCAGTAGCACAAACTCGTCGGCGATCACCTCAAGGCTGACGCGGGTACTGCCGTCCTTCGCCTCATATGTACGCGCATCAAGTCGGCCAATCACGAAGACCTCATGTCCCTTGCGAAGAAACTCGGCGAGCTTCTCAGGGCGAGACTTCCCCGCCTCAGCACCGGCTCGTCCGAAGATCGTCACGCGGTACCAGGTGGTCTTCTCCTCTGCGCCAGCGCTCCGCGGTCGCTCGGTCACCGCAACGTTCATGGAGAGCCGCGGTCGGTTCTGCGTGTCGAAGGCGAGCTCTGGATCGGCGCCAAGGTTGCCGATCAACGTGATGCGGGCGTAGGCCATTGGGTCCCCTACTCTGTCGCTGCGGGAGCGGCGTCGCTCTCAATCTCTTCAGGGACTGCAAATTCGGCGGCGGCCGCTGCGGCGGCGTCTGCCGCCTCCTCTTCCAACTCATCGCTGACCGCAGAGGCGGGGCGCTCGTCGCGGATCACCAGGTGTCGAAGCACCTCTTCAGTAATCAGGAGGACGCGCTCAATCTCAGCGATCGCTGACGCGGGCGCCTCAAAGAGGAAAATCTGGTAGAGCGCGTCACGGTGTCCCTCGACCTCGTACGCCAGGCGGCGTCGGCCCCAGGGGACGTTCTTGAGGATGCTTCCACCCGCTTCGGTAATGGAGCGAACGGTTCGCTCGAGGATCGCCTTGCTGCGATCCTCTGGGACATCTGGTTGCAAGATCATCATCAGTTCATAACGGCGCATTGCGCACTCCTTCCTATGGATTCGCCCCGGTGCACCCCACGCAACGTGCGTAGTGGGCCGGAGCCGAAAGGCAGGATCGGAGTGTAGCACCAAGGTGCCCGCGGTAGTTTGAGGCGGAAGGCGCCGCGGCGAGACGCGCAGTGGGGCGCCGCGGTCAGGCGATGGAGGCGACGGCCGGATTCGAACCGGCGAATAGGGGTTTTGCAGACCCCCCCCTTAGACCACTTGGGTACGTCGCCCTGTATTGATTGTTGGCTGCCCCTCGAGGATTCGAACCTCGGTTCACGGATCCAAAGTCCGCTGTCCTACCACTAGACGAAGGGGCATCGACCCCTGGACCCCCAAGAGAGGAGTGGAGCGGAAGACGGGACTCGAACCCGCGACCTTCACATTGGCAATGTGATGCTCTACCAACTGAGCCACTTCCGCACCGATGCACCGCTGATGGTGCCGAGAGCCAGATTCGAACTGGCGACACCGCGCTCTTCAGGCGCGTGCTCTACCAACTGAGCTATCTCGGCCCGTTGACCGCCTGCCACGGCGATCCCACACACCAACGGGAGGAGGATACCCTCCACGGCGGGAGGACGCAACGGAGGGCGCAGCGGGGGCTGTAGGGTGTGGGTGATGGTGGGCGGTGAGGGGCTCGAACCCCCGACCCCCTCGGTGTAAACGAGGTGCTCTACCAACTGAGCTAACCGCCCATTGCGATCGCGCCGCGCGGCGGCCCTAGATGTGTGGTGCCCAGACCGGGACTTGAACCCGGATGACTTGCGTCATACGCCCCTCAAACGTACGCGTATACCAATTCCGCCACCTGGGCACAGGTGTTGCGCCACGTTGACGCCGTTGCTGGTATCGAGGAAGGGACTTGAACCCATACGTCCTTGCGGACACTGGCTCCTGAAGCCAGCGCGTCTGCCAATTCCGCCACCTCGACCCGTTTGCGACCCCCTGAAAGCTCACGGAGCCGCGAGGCGGAACGATAGCACATCCCGAAGGTGGGTTTCCGGCTCCCGCACAAGGAGTGGGGTGAGGCCGGTGAGGCGCGGAGCGGCGAGTAGTTCGCGCGCCTGGAAGCGGATCGGGAGGAGGTAGTTATTTGCTGCGCACCAGCGCTGAACGGCGGCAAGCACCTTCTTCCGTGCATCACGTTCGGCCGGCTTGCGCGCCTCATTCAACAACGTATCCAGCTCTTTCAACTGGATTCCAACCACATTCCCTCCACTGAGGACCGCGGCCGAGCCGAGCAGCGGATAGAGGTCGGGGTCAATCCCTACATCCACATTGAGTACCACAAGGTCAAAGTCGCCTGTTGCTAAGCGAGCGGTTAGCGTGGGGGCATCAACCTCCGTCACAATAGTTGGGATGCCGAACGCGCTCCATGCGAGTGCTGCCTGTTGGGCCACCGCGGCATCTTCTGGGAATGCCCCCGACGGGAGGGTCAAGATTTCCAGGTTGACGCTCTTCTTCTCCGCATCAAGCCAGGAACCGTCCTTGAACCTCCACTTCGCCCCCTCCATCTGCTTCGTAGCGTACTCACTCCCCCGTACGGGGTTTGGCACCTCGCTCCATCCCCACGAGAGCGGCGAGACGGGTGCTGCAACCTCGCGTCCGCCGTAGTTCGCCACAATCCCTGCTGGGTTGAGCAGGGCACGAAGGCCGAGTCGCAACTTTGGGTGTCGCAGCACGGTTCGTGGTCGAAGATTTACTGCAATCCCATGGAAGACGGTCGAGCCGAGCTCTATCAAGCGACCTCTCTCTACAAGGCCGAGTTGCGCGTCGCTCCACTCAAGGCCAACGAGCGCATCAAGATCGCCCGAACGCCAAGCGTTCAGCCCCTCATCCACTGTGCCGTAAAATCGCAGTGCGATTGATTCCACTGGCACGCCAGCAGAATTTAGGGGCGTAGCTGCAAGCGTCGCGCGATCACCCGCCAAAAGATCTTCGCGCCGCACGAGTGCGGCGGCCCCGCTATCAAGTCCCGTCACCTTGAATGGGCCGCTCCCCATCGGCGTCGCCGCCGCCTCTAACTGTGGGATATCACGCGCAAGCGTGCCGCTAAAGAGGTGCGCAGGGAGGAGCGGCAGCGTGCCGAGGAGTGCGGGGAGATTGGCGAGTGCGCGTGGCGCACGAATGATGAGGTCGCCAGAGGTCTCACTCACCTCAACCGTTAGCGCCTCCCAATAGCCACCGTCGACTCCCAGTTCGCCAGCGAGTCCAATCGTCATCTGCGCGTCGGCGGCGCTCACGGCGGTTCCGTCTTCCCATCGGGCGGCAGGGTCAATCGTCAGGGTCCAGGCGAGCCCGTCCTCACTGACGCTCCACGAGCTGGCGAGATCCGGAGTCGGATAGCCACTCGTATCGAGTCGTGTCAGTCCCCGGTAGGTCAGTGCAACGATCGCGCGGTCCGCCCCCGTTACGGCAAAGAGTGGGAGTGGCCGTCCTGGAAGCCCAATGACACCCTCGCGCAGGGTGGCCGGACCACTTGGGAGTGCGATGCCGACGGAGAGACCCCCTCCCGATCCAGTACCTCCAAGGATCCTCGCCTGAAGCCCTGCGCTGATGAGCGCGGCGAACAGCAGGACGAGTGCGGCGGCTCGTCGGGTGCCGCTCATTCTCGGGGCCGTGTGGAGTACAGGCTCATGAGCGAGAGGCGCCGCTGGTCAGTTGACCTGCAGGTAGCCGACCAGCGAGAAGAGGACGAAGAGTAGGACCAGCAGCACCGTGAAGCGCATCAACTGTCGCTCAACGCCGCGACGTGAACGGTAGACGCTTGAGTCGCCCCCGAAAGCGGAACTGAGTCCAACGCCACGAGCCTGCATCAGGATTGCAGCGATCAGGAAGAAGCTGACGATGATCTGACCGATAGCGAGGATTGGATTCATCTTACCTCCGTTGCATGCGCGGCAGATCCGCTCAATGTCAGTGTATCACTCCCCCTTACGCCTTGAGGAGGAGCGAGCGCCCGGTCACGCTCGCCGGGAGGGGGAGTGCGGTGAGCGCCGCGATCGTTGGGACGATATCTGAGAGCTCCCCATCGGCGAGGCGCCAACCGCGCATCAACTCCCCTGCAATGAGCAGTGGGACGCGCGAGAGGGTGTGACTCGTGATGACCCCTCCCTCTTCCGTACGCATAGACTCAGCGTTGCCGTGATCGCCCGTAATCACGAGCGTTGCCCCTGGTCGTGCCGCAACTGCGGCGGCGATCCTGCCGATCGCCGTGTCAACCGCCTCGCAGGCGGCGATCGTTGCGCCCCAACTCCCCGTATGTCCGACCATATCGGGGTTCGCAAGATTCGCCACGATCAGCGCCTCCCCTCCCGCATCGAGCGAAGCGATGACTGCGTCAGCGACCTCTGTGGCGCGCATCTGCGGGGCGAGGTCGTAGGTTGCAACCGCAAGGCTCGGGATCAACAGCCGACGCTCCCCGCGAAACGGCGCCTCACGCCCCCCGTTGAAGAAATAGGTGACATGCGCATACTTCTCCGTCTCGGCAACATGAAACTGGCGCAGCCCCAGATCGGCAACGGCGGAGGCGAGCGATGGGACCTCAGCTGCACCGAAGAGTGCGAGGGTGCCAACCTCCTCGCCGTAGGAGCTCATCCCCCAGAGTGGGAGTGGTAACGCTGCAGGTCGTGCGAAGCCCGTGAAGTGCGGTGAGCTTAGTGCGGTCACGAGTTGTCGCGCTCGGTCGGCACGGAAGTTTGCATGGATCAACACGTCCCCTGCGCGGAGGAGCGCCTCCCCCCCTTCGCCGATCACTGTTGGCGTCACGAACTCGTCACTCTCGCCGCGCGCGTACGCCGCTTCAATTGCGGCGCTGGCGTTCGGAGCATGAGGCCCCTCGCCACCTGCGATCGCCGCTACAGCAAGTGCGGTTCGCTCCCAGCGCTGATCACGGTCCATGGCAAAGTAGCGGCCACCGACCGTGGCGATACGCGCCGCTGGAGCGACCTCAGCAAGGCGAACTTCCAGACGCTGCAGATACGTGAGCGCCGAACGGGGCGGCGTATCACGACCATCAAGGAAGAGGTGGATCCAGATGGAGCCAACCCCCGCACCCACAGCCGCAACGGCAAGCGCCACGAGATGTTCGTCGTGTGCGTGTACGCCACCCGGCCCAAGAAGACTCAGCAGGTGGAGACGCCCCCCCTTCGCTTGGGCGAGCGCTCGCACGAGCTCTGGCTGTTGGGAGAAACTTCCGTCGGCGATCGCCGCGCTGATGCGTGGCAGCTCTTGTGGGACGCGCTGACCAGAGCCGATGTTCAGGTGTCCGACCTCACTATTCCCCATCTGCCCCTCGGGGAGCCCGACCGCGGGGCCACTCGCCTCGAGTTGTGCATGCGGCCACGCAGCGCAGAGTGCACGCCAAGCGGGCATCTTCGCCGCAGCGATCGCGTCATCGGCTGGCCGCTCGCCAATGCCGAACCCGTCAATCACGAGGAGGACGAGCGGTGCTTCGGGGCGAAGCTTCATTCTGCCAGACCGAGTGCCGCTGCAATCCCGAGCAGTCGCTCGCTCGTCAGTGATGCGCCCCCAATCAGGAGTCCATCGATGCGCTCGGCAGCCACCCCGTGGAAGAACCGCTCAGCGAGCTGCGCATCAACACTGCCGCCGTAGAGAACCCGCAGTTGATCGCCGCTCGCACCGCGAAGGGCCGACGCAATCGCTCTGACAAGTTCTGGCTCTGCGGCACGGTCGCTTCCGATCCCCCAGACCGGCTCATAGGCAACGATCACTCCGGCACCTGAGAGTGCCGCTTCGCTGCAGCCTGAGCGCGCCGCACTCGCAACTACTTCGCGCCACTGCCCGAGCACTTCGCTGCTGCGCTGATTGACGGTTGCCTCAAGGGCGGTGTCGCCGACACAAACGATCGGCGTAAGGCCAGCGGCAACGCAACGTGCCACCTTGAGACCAATCAACGCGCCCGTCTCGCCGCGCTGGCGACGCTCTGAGTGACCGAGGATGACCGCGTCAGCAACCCCTACTAGGTGGGTGGCGGGGAGCTCGCCCGTGTGCGCACCTGACGTCCTATCTGAGCAATCTTGAGCGGCGATCTTCACGTTGAGCGCTGCGTGCTCACGTCGTAGCAGTGAGGCGACCGGAACGAGCCCGAGGTGTGAGGGGGCGATCATCAGGGAGCCAGCCTTCAACGCTCGGCTCGTGGCGTCTACGGCGATGGCGGCGGCGAGCGCCACCTCTTCGCCAGGCGAGAGGTTCGCCTTCCAGTTCGCAACGAGGAGCGGCGGTACAAGGTTCAACATCAGTGGATCATGGCAGAGCGCGACGGCCTGGCAGCGCCGCCGCCGCTCGCTCTAGTTCCGAGAGGGCGCGCTGCACCCTACTGCGGGTCACGCTGAGGCTCTCCCCGAGTTCACCTATCGTTGCTTCTGGATGGGCGAGGCGCGCGCTGGCGACGCGGCGCGTCAGCTCGCCACCATGTAACTCCCCATCCTCCCGCAGTCGCCGAATCGCCTCGGCCTGGCGCATGCCTGCGCGCACGGTTCGCTGCAGGTTCGCCGTATCGGCATTGACCCTGCGATTCAACTCTCCCCGCACCTCGCGCAAGACGCCGCGCGCCTCGATCTCTGCCACAGAACTCCCCGCACCGAGTCGCCGCAAGAGATCAAAGATCGCTGAACGCCCCTTCCAGACGATGACCCCGCGTCCGCGACGAACCCGCTGCATGCCGCCAAGCCCCTCAGCGGCGAGAAGCCCAGCGAGCAGATTCGCCTCACGTTGGGTGAGCACAAGTTCAAGGTGAGCGCGGCCAGAGGCGAACGAGAGCGAACCGCGTGCCAAGACCCTGCCGCGCAAGAAGGCGATCCGACAGTGTCGCGGAGCGCGGACGGCACTCACTTTGGTCGCTCGCTCAACGGCACGCTCTCGTGGCGCCGATACCTGTCCGCGAGGGAGTCCGTCGCCACTGAGTCGATGCACGGTACGTGCTACGGCCACATCGACACGACGACCCGAGTCGCCCAGCGCATCAAGTTCGGCGGCTCGACAGCAGGGGCGCTCGGGCAACACGGCGGCGAGCTCGTGCCGGACGCTCGCCACAAGCTCGCGATCACTCTGGCTCATTGCCGAAGACTCCCCCGCACGGGGCGTAGCTTCAACACCGCCTTCGCCAGGAGGACTGCGTCATGCAGGTGTGGGCGCAGTCGAGAGGCAACCACACGGACGACTACCGGCGGTCGCAACTCACCTCCAACATCCGAAGGGCGGCGGAAGGCTGGCTCAAGCGGCACGCCCAGCTTGCCCGATCCGTGGCGAGTTGTAGACGCAGCGAGGACAAGATCGATCAGTCCCGCCGCACCATGCTGAATCAGTGCGTCAAGATGTGCATCAAGGTCCATCCCCTCGGTCTCTCCCTCCTGCTCATCAACATTCGCCACCCAGATCAGAGGGGCTCGACGGCGATTGAGCGCTTCGCGAATCTGCGGCACGAGAAGGTGCGGGATCAGACTCGTGTAGAGAGACCCAGGGCCAAGGATGAGTAGGTCGGCGTTGCGGATTGCATCAAGTGCACTCGGCGTTGCCGTGACACTGGATCCATCAAGGCTGACGTCCTCAATCCCGCGGGTTCGCGCGAGCACCGCCTGCCCAGTCACACTGACCCCGGCGCGTGTGCGCCCTCGGAGCCGTAACGCCTCCGATGTCCCCGGGATAACGCGGCCGCGCACGTTCAGGATGCGGTGGACGCGCTCAATTCCTCGCTCAAGGTCTCCCCCCTCTTCTGCAATCGCCGCAGCGAGGAGCAGGTTCCCGACTGGGTGCCCACGCGACGCGCCGCGCTCGGCGGGGAGGCGGTGCTGCAGCAGGGCGCCCGCGGTCGATTCGGCATCAGCGAGCGCAATGAGGCAGTTTCGAATATCGCCAACAGGCGGGATTCCGAGTCGTTCTCGCAGGATGCCTGATGAGCCGCCGTCGTCAGCGAGTGAGACGATCGCCGTAAGATCCACACCCTCCGCTTTGAGGCCGCGCAGGATGGTCGCCATCCCAGTGCCTCCACCGAGCACCACCACGCGGCGTCGTGAGCCGCGGAGCCGCTCCCTCAGCCTCCCGCCGAACAGCCAGGAGCGCAGCCCCACGAGTTAACTCCGTACGAGATCGCGGTGCTCCACCACGATTGGAGCCCCCTCCGCAACACTCGGCAGGCTGCGCGCGAGCGCTTCAACGACCGCAACCGAACGGTGTCGCCCCCCTGTGCACCCGATCGCAATGCTGAGGCGTCCTCGACCATCGGCGAGGTAGGCTGGGATGCTCTCTCGCAGGTACGACTCGATGGCGTGCAGCAGCGCGGCGCCCGTGGGATCACCGAGCACGTAAGCGCTGATCTCTGGCGCGCGGCCATCGAGTGGGCGGAGTTCAGGAACCCAGTGCGGATTGGCAGCCGCTCGCACATCGAAGACGAGATCCGCCTCAAGTGGGATCCCATGTTTATAGCCAAAACTCGTCAACCGGATTGCAACGCGCTCGTCACCCCCTAGCACCTCTGCCACAAGGCGGTCACGCAGTTCACGACCGCTCAAGTCACTCGTATCAATCAAAGCGTCCGCCGCCTCCCGTGTGGCACTCATGAGCGTACGCTCGGCGGCGATCGCATCGGCAATGGAGCGCGGTGCTTCAACGGCGCCACCCAGCGGATGGCGGAGTCGCGTCTCGCTAAACCGACGAATCAGCACATCGTCCCGAGCATCTAGGTAAATGATGCGCGTACTAATGCCAATTGCCAAGGCACCGCTCCGAACGGATTCAATCGTCGCACTCGGATCGCCGTCGCGAGCATCGAGCACAAGGCAGACGCGCGCAAAACGCTGTGGATCTTGTCGGATCTTCTCCATCAGCGCAGGGAGCAGCTCATAGGGGAGGTTGTCTATGGTGCGAAAGCCAATATCTTCAAGCGACTTCGTTGCAGTTGACTTCCCCGCACCGGAGAGTCCAGTGAGCAAGATGATCTTTCGGTCGGCGATCATTTGCCGCCTACCCGCACGAGGAAGATGGAGAATTCATAGAGGAGATACAGCGTGATTGAAAGGATCAGCGGGCTCACCAAATCTGTTCCTGGCGTTGCAAGTGCGCTGATGATGACGATGCCGACGATCGCACCACGACGTAAAGAGCGTAGTTTTGCCGAGGTCACAATTCCAACACGTGAGAGGAAGACGAGGAGGATTGGAAACTCTGCGGCAACCGCAAAGAGGAGGACGAGGCCGCTCACGAACCCGAAGTAGCGATCGGCGGCAATCATTGGCAGCAGGTCCTCACTCGCAAAGCTGAGGAGGAAGCCGACAGCGAAGGGGAGCACAAGCCAAGCAATAAGCGCGCCGAGAAGGAAGAGGAGCAGGGCGAGCGGCAACCAGGGCCGTGCGCTGCGGCGCTCAGAACTCGTCAGGCCCGGACTAACAAAGGCCCACGCCTGTAGCAGCAGGATCGGCATGGCGACTGCCACACCTCCGATCAGGCTGAGCTGCATGCGAATCCCGAAGGCGTCACCGACGCCGATGAAGTAGAGCTGCGTCTCACCGAGTGGTTCTCGAAGGAGGGCGATCAGTTGATCAGAGAGCGCGAAGGAGGCGATCCCGCCAATCAGGACTGCGGCAACAGAGATCGCAACGCGGCGACGAAGTTCACGGAGATGATCGATTAGCGGCGCCGTCTGCACCTCACGCGTAGCGTCAGGCATCACCGCCTCCGCCGCCATGTGGGACGCTCGCCGCCCCGAGGATCCGGCTCAGCCCTTCCTCTTCGGGCGACGCGCCGGACTCTTCCGGGTGCTCCCCCCCTCTTGGGGATCGATCGCCTCTGTCGTCGCCTTGCGGAACTCGCGGAAGGAGCGACCGACCGCAGCGCCAATCTCCGGGAGTTTCCCTGGTCCGAAAACCACAAGGATCACGGCGAGGATGAGGATGAGTTCGCCAGGTCCGATGTTCGGCACGTTCGGTACTCCTTACGCTGACGCGTCCGGGCGGACGCCCTATGGGGTCAGTATAGCGAGGCGCTTCCCCCACTCTGCCGCTCGTGCCTGAATCGCCTCACCGAGCGGGCCCTCCTCACTCGGCACGACCGAGATCGCACGCCCAACATTCACGAGGAGGGCGCCACCGGGGCGCGTCGCCGCGTCGCCGCGCTTCGCCTCGCCGTGCTGCAGCACCAGCGCAAGATCGCCCCCCTGCGCACCGATCCCAGGGACAAGGAGCGGGATCTCCGCCGCTACCGACCGAATCTCCGCAAGGGCGCGAGCGACCGTTGCCCCGGCCACAAGGCCCACGCGACCCGCCAACGCCTCCGGCCGAGCGGCGGCGAGCCGCGCCACACGCAGGTAGAGCGCCTCCTCTGGCGCCGCGCCGTCCGCCGCAACGCGTAGATCCTGCAACTCGCCAGCCTCCGGATTTGAGGTCCTACAGAGGAGATAAACGAAACGGTCCTCGCGCGCAAGGAGCGGTTCCAGCGCGCCGATCCCTAGATACGGATTCGCCGTTACCGCGTCCGCACCGAGCCGATCAAAGAGTGCACGCGCCTGGGCCTTTACCGTGCTTCCAATGTCACCACGCTTCACATCAACGATCAACGGCGTGTGAGTGGGGATGAGGGAGCGCAACGATTCGGCAACGCGAATACCATCTGCGCCGTACGCCTCAAAGAAGGCGAGGTTCACCTTGTAGGCGGCCGCGTGTTGCGCTGTAGCCTCTATCAGCAACTTGCACCAGTCGTGTAGCCCCTCTCTGCCACCTGCGAACTGCTCTGGAAGCTGCGCAGGATCTGGGTCAATCCCCACACAGAGTCGGCTGCCGACACGTTGAGTGGACGCACCGAGCAGATCAAGATAGTGACTCACGGGGTAGTCACTCCTTGACTCTCCCTGCTGATCGAACCCCACGCTGGACGAACACCAGCATCAACAAGGTCGCGGAGTAGCTGTGCGCTCGCGATGATCGTTGGGATGCCGGCGGGAGGGGCGCTTATGACAACCTGTTGCAGTGTTGCCGCACTCTCGCGCGCGGCAAGAAAGATCAACGAGCTCCCGTCCGGAGACCATGCGGGCGACCAGGAGCGTCCCGTCCGGGTCACCTCGAGCACCACCTCGCCCGTAGCAGCGCTGAGGATCACCACATCACTCCCCCTCTTGTCAATGCGCGTTACAGCGACCCAACGCCCGTCGGGGCTCGGTGCCGGCTCGATATAGCCGGGTACGCCGAACCGTGCAACGCTGTCCGCGTTGATGTCGTAATAGATGATGCGTGATGCGGAGGCCCCATCTCGCTGTCCATTCTGCACGTAGTAGAGCCCACTCCCATCCACACTCCACGCTGGATCTTGATGTCCGTACGGAGCCTCATCTGGTAGTACTGGTGTGTGTATTCGACCATCCAGCGTAAGGAGACGAATGATCACGTCACCACCGAGCTGCGAGGAGCTCTTGAAGTCGGTTGCAAGCGCAACCTCCCCGTTCGGTCCGAGCGCCGGGCCGAACATGAACGAGGAGAAGTTCAGTTTCGGATTCGTATCTACGATGAGGCCATCAAGGATCGCTTCAGCTTCACCACCACGTGCGCCGATGCGCATCAGCGTGGGGACGTTGAGGCGGTATGGCGTGATCCCCCCGGCAGCGTTCACTCGTCCCCCGATCTCGTTTCTGGTGCGAATGAAGTAGAGCCACGTACCGTCTCGACTCCAGGTGACCCCAGCATCAGTTGAAGACTCCGTCACCTGGACGAGGGCCGCGCCACTGAGCGTCCAGAGTGCCCCGTCACGCGCGAACACGATCGTCCCGTTGATCTGCACCCCATCAGTGACTGGCGCGCCGTCACCTTGATCTACCGCCCCCTTCGAGGAGAGGCCCGCGATCCACGCAGTTCCGAGCGCGCTCGCGAGGAGCAGGAGTGCGGCGACGAACGGTGCAAACTTCGGCCCAGCGCCGAGCCAGCCTGACCCGCCACTTCCTGGGGGCGGCGTTGGAGGACGCAGCCCGTGAAAGGGACGAGCGGCAACCGCGCGATCACTTTTCAGTCGCGGCCTCGGGCGGAGTGATCGCCCCCCACTCATTCGGCGAGCTCCGCCGTCTGCAGATCGACCACGTGGAGCTCTCTCTTCGCCACACCGCGATATGTCCGCTGTACGACACGCGCAACAAGATCAACGCGTCCGCCCTCATGCCCCGCAGCATCGGCACGCCCGAACGCGATCGCCTCGATCCGACTCCCGTCAATATCAAGGGTCAGTCGTGCATGTCGCCCATCTCCTACTAGGCGGACGCCGTGGAGGTTGACCGAACGGAAGAGGAAGAGCGGATCGGGATTCCCGACTCCCGTTGGTGAGAGGTAGTCGACGAGCCTCGCAAGGGTGCTGAGCGAACGAGCGCCAGGCTTCGGCTCCAAGTCAACAGAGAGGATGGGTTCACTCTGCGTCCCCTGTGCAGCGAACTGGAGCGCGAGCTCGCTGATGGCGGGCTCCCATTCGCTCAGGGTCATCGCGCACCCACCCGCGCCATCGTGCCCACCATGCCGAGTGAGGTGGGCCGAGGCGCCGCTCAACGCACGCGCCACTGAGAAGCCGCGCGGGGAGCGAATGGAGCAGCGAATTAGCACCGCTCCGTCAGGCTCACCTGAGGCGCTCGCCACAAGCGCTGGGCGCCCAAGCTCTTCCGCGAGCCGTCCGGCAACCAGACCGAGCACCCCTGGCGACCAATCGCCGCGCACTGCAACGAGCGCCGGCTCAATGCGCGCATACGCGCCATTGAGCGGAGTGACGCCATCGAGACCGAGCGCCCTGCGCGCCGCCTCAAGCGCCTCTCGCGAGAGGCCGCGCCGTTCGTGATTCAGTGCCTCAAGCTGCGCCGCCAACTCTGCCGCCTCCTCAGGGTCGTCCGTGGTGAGCAGCTCAAGCGCTGGGCGCGCATCTCCAATGCGTCCAGGAGCGTTGATCCGTGGCGCAAGCGTAAAGCCGACCACCTCCACGCGGTGTGGACCCTCAACCGCTGCGCATTTCAGGAGCGCGGTAATGCCAACGGGGACTCGACCCACACCGTTCAACACTTTCAACGCAGATCGGACGATCACGCGAAACTCATCGGCGATCGGCACCATATCTGCCACGCCACCGATCATCGCCAAGACCGAGAGTTCACCGAGCAGCGCACGGCGATCGGGGTGATCCGCCAAGATCCCCTGTGCGATCTTGAAGGCGAGCCCGCTCCCTGCAAGGCTCGGGAAGGGATACGAAGCGTCGGGCCGATTCGGATTCACTAGCCAGGTGGCCTTCGCCGGCTCAGCGGGAACGGCGTGATGGTCAATGATGCCGACGAGTATCCCCGCTTCGAGCGCCTGCGCGACGCGCTCCCGATCACCCGTCCCGCAGTCTACGGCGAGCAGGAGCTCCACCCCATCTTCTTGCGCAGCACGTAGCGCCCCCTCCGGGATCCCGTGGCCATCGCTGTCACGGTTCGGGATATAGCCTTCAGCAATCGCCCCGATCGCGCGAAGGGCGCGGATGATGATCGCCGCCCCCGTCAGTCCGTCCGCATCAAAATCACCAACAACGAGGACGGGCTCCCCCGCCTCTCCCGCCGCGCGCAGTCGAGTGATCAGACCTGCTGCATCAGGGAGGAGTTCGGGGGCGTGGAGCGTACGGTCGCGCGGATCAAGGAAGCGCTGTGCCAACTCCGGGTCAAGGAGGCTTCGCTGTGCGAGTAGTGCAGCGAGGGGATCGCGCAACGCTTCGTCAACTGCTGCGGCAGTCAACGCGCTCCGCAGCGTGGTTGCGGCAGTCAGTTCAAACGCTTCCACGCGCCAGTTCCGATGGGCCTTGAGTCGGTTACCTGAGGGCGCGGGGCTCACCGTGAACCCAGCGGCACGCTAGGCGGTTCGACGCGCGCTCGGCGAACTCTTACGTGCCGCAGCGCGCTCTTCCCACCAGACCAGCAGTGGGCTGGCGTTGAAGATCGATGAGTAGGTTCCTGAAAGGATGCCAACGAAGAGAGCAAGCACGAAGGTGCGGATTGAGCCGCCAGCAAAGACAAGGAGAGCGAGGAGGGTGATCAACACCGTCGCGGTCGTGTTCAGCGAGCGACCCATTGTCTGGACGATCGAGTGGTTCACGATCTCCGCAAATGGCGCTCCAGCGTACCGAGCGATATTCTCGCGCACGCGGTCGAAGACCACGATCGTGTCGTGGACAGAGAAGCCGATGATCGTCAGCATTGCGGTGATGAAGAGCGCATCAACCTCAACGTTGAAGAAGGTCCCTGCAACGGCGAAGAAGCCCACGGTCACGATCACATCGTGGAGGAGCGCGACAAGGGCGGCGGCACCGAAGCGGAGGTTGCGGAAGCGATAGGTCATCCAGAGGACGATGCCGATTGACCCGAGCAGGACGAGGAGGAGCGCCTGCTGCATCAGATCTTGGCTGATCACTGGTCCAACGGTTGAGAGCGAGCCCTCCTCAGCGATCGGTCCAACGGATGCCACAATTGCATCACGGATGGCGCCGAGCTCAGCACCCGCCGGCTGGGATTGGTCGGGCGCACTCCCCGACTGCAGGTCGAGCGGCTTAGTGCGGAGGAGGAGGAAGCCGTTCTCGGCCTCGGACACCTGCGCCTCTGGGTGGCCCGCAGCAACAACAGCATCGCGCACCACGACTGGATCTGCCGGGTTCGCAAGCTTGAACTCCCAGACCGTGCCCCCAGTGTAATCAACCGAGAACTTCAGCCCAATGTCGCCGCCGCTGAGTGGTGTAGCAGCGATGAAGGCGAAACCCGTGACGGTGAGGAGCAGCGAGAAGAGGAAGAACCAGCGCTTTCGCGCGATGATCTTATCCACGGCTCAACTCCACGGAACTCCCATCAATGTCGCCCTTCCCCACGCCGTAGAGGTAAGGCGACGCATAGCGCGGTCGACTGGTCACAGCGCGGAGCATCACGCGCGTCACTGTGATCGCAGTGAACATGGAGCAGAGCACACCGATGATCAGCACTAGGGCGAAGCCCTTGATCGTGGAAGAGCCGAAGTAGAAGAGGATGAAGGCGGTGATCAGGCTTGAAACGTTAGAGTCCAAGATGGAGTTCCAGGCACGGCTAAATCCAGCCTCAACCGCAGGAACGATCCCCTTCCCGATCCGTAGCTCCTCCTTGGTTCGCTCAAAGATCAGGATATTTGCATCAACCGCCATCCCGATTGAGAGGACGAAGCCTGCAATGCCAGCGAGCGTCAACGTCACCGGCACAATGCGGAAGAGCGAGAGCACGATGATCATGTAGAAGATGAGTGCAACGGATGCGACCACCCCCGCAAGGCGATAGTGCAGGAGCATGAAGAGGAAGACGAGCAGAATCCCTACCACACCAGCAAAGAGCGCCTGTCCGAGGAATGCGGCACCGAGCGTTGCCTTCACATCGGTCACGCCGATCTCTGCGATCGGGAATGGAAGCGAGCCGAACTTCAGGATCGTCACCAGACTCGTCGCTTCGGCTAGCGGGAATCCTGCGCCACCACCACCGCTGATCTGCCCCTCACCACCGGTGATCGCACTCTGGATATACGGCACAGAGACCACAGTTCCGTCAAGCACAATCGCGAAGTAGGATCCGATGCTGTCGCTGGTGTAGGTGGCGAAGAGATCAGCCCCCTCTGGCTTTAGCGTGAACGCTACGACACGTTGACCTACGCTGTCAGTTCCAACGTTAGAGTTCGAGATCTGGTCGCCAGAGAAGAGTGGCGTGAGTTCCGGGTCATCAAGTGGCGCACCCTGCCCTGGAACTGGCTTGACGCCAGGAGTCGCTTCACCCGTCACAGAGTCGACCCAACCGTAGGTTTCAGCGGGGAGCGGAACAAAGTCAAGCCGGCCAGTGGTGCCAAGGAGCGCGCGGATCGCATCTGGATCGCTCACACCAGGCAGCTCCACGACGATGCGGTCGCTCCCCTGCGTCTGAACGAGTGGCTCGGCGACGCCGGTGGAGTTCACGCGGCGTTCGATGATGTCGCGGATCGTGGCCACATCTGCCGCCGTGGCGGTCACGCCATCAACAGGCTGGACCTGATACTCCACACGCAACCCGCCACGAAGGTCGAGGCCAAGCTTCGTCTCAATCAAGCGACTCCCCTCTGGCGCACGGCTGTCCGGGAGCCTCAGATTTGGGAGGAGGTCAACCGCCAAGGCTAGGAGAGTGATGGCGAGGATGAGGTAGGGAGTGTACTTGCGCATGTGGGGAAGCCTAGCAGGGGCGCCGCTCAGCGTCGGTCGGCGGCGAGTGCTGCACTAATCGTGGCGGCGAGGCGCCCTCCCATCCCAGGGATGGCTGCGATCTCCGATTCACTCGCCGCGGCGACCCCAGCGACGGATCCGAAGTGGCGGAGGAGCGCCTTGCGCCGGGCCGGGCCGAGCCCCGAGATGCTGTCGAGTCGGCTCACTGTCGCCGCTCGACTGCGCAGCGTCCGGTGATATCCGATCGCAAAGCGGTGCGCCTCATCGCGTAGTCGCTGCAAGAGACGGAGTCCGGGATCAGTTGCGGGGAGGACGAGTGGCGCGCTAGCACCCACTGACCAGATCTCTTCGCGCTCTTTTGCAAGGCCGATCAACGGAATGGTGAGTCCCGCCGACGCAAGGACCGCCGCCGCCGCAGAGACCTGCCCCCGACCACCATCAATGACGAGCAGATCTGGGAGCGCCCACGCGCGCGCCTCGGCCTCCCCCGCCTTCGCCGTTGTGCCTCCAGCACTCCGCGCAAAGCGACGGGTGAGCGCCTCGCGGTGCGAGGCGAAGTCATCCTGTCCCTCCACGCCCCTGATCTTGAAGCGGCGGTACTCCTTCGGCGCGAGGCGACCGTCGAGCGCAACCGTGAGCGAGGCAACGGTGAATGAGCCCTGGATCGTTGAGACGTCGGTGCACTCAATTCGAGCGGGAGGGCTCGGAAGGTCCAGCGCAGCGGTGAGCGCGGAGAGGGCCGCCTCGGCGCGTTCATGATCGGCGTCCCCCTCTGCCTCACTGCGGATGAGCGCCTCTAACGCATTCCGCTCCGCAAGACGTAAGAGCCGCACGCGATCACCACGCAACGGAACCCGCAGCTCCACGCGTCCTTCGCGTCGTGCGGATAGGAAGGCGACGGTCTCCTCGTCATGTAGTAGCAGGGCGGTTGCGATGGAGGGCGGGATCTCGCCGGCACGCGCGTAGTACTGACTTACGAATGCGGTGAGCAGCTCCTCATCGCTCGCACCCTTCGCCTCAAGACGGTGAACATCGCGTCCAACAAGTGCCGCATCACGGATCTGGAAGCAGGCGATTGCGGCGTGCTCCCCGTGGCGAGCAACGCCCAAGATGTCTTCATCTGGACGCCCGGCTGGCGCTACGCGCTGCGCCTCAAAGTTCTGCTCGAGGGCGCCGATCACGTCGCGGAGGCGCGCCGCATCTTCATACGCCTCCCCTTCGCTTGCCCGCTCCATCCGTTCGCGTAACACCTTCACCGCGCCGCGTGTCCGACCCCCGAGGAAGAGCTCAAGCCCCTTAATCTCCGAGCCGTACTCCGCTACGCTCACGTTGCCGAGGCACGGCCCCTGGCAGCGCTTCAGGTGGAAGAGGAGACATGGGCGCTCCAGTGCTTGCCGCTCCTCGGCGATTGGAATCTCACAGGTCCGAAACTGAAAGAGGCGCCGAGCCGACTCCATCGCCGTACTCACCGAACGAGGGTCTGTGTACGGGCCAAAGTATCGCGAGCCGTCTCGTACGATCCGTCGCGTTCGCTCCACGCGCGGATAGGGACCAGCCGTAACGCGGATGTACGGATAGCTTCGATCATCTCGAAGGCGGACGTTGTAGCGCGGCAGGTGCTTTCGGATCAGCGTCGCCTCAAGAAGGAGCGCCTCCTTCACCGAGTCGGTCACCGTCCACTCAATGGAAGCGACCTGATCAATGACGTCCCGGATGAGATGCGCGCCAGGCCTGCCCTTGGAGTGCCAGTAGCTGCGGACGCGCTGCGTCAACCGTGAGGCCTTCCCTATGTAGATGATCTTCCCCTCAACGTCTGAGAAGAGGTAGACGCCAGGAGCATCTGGAAGGACCGCGAGGGAGGTCGTGATCACCTCGGGGATCATCCCATCACCTAGAGGTCACCGCGCCGCGCTGGGCGCGCGTGATGCGCCGCACGGCGGTTGAGTATCCGTAGCACGTCGTCAATTGCTTCACGTATGGACGCGGTGAGTTTCGGTTCGAGGAAGGCGGCCAGACCGTCGCCGGGGCCAAGTGTGGAACGCGTCGCAACGGCACTCTTGCGCAACGCATCGCCACTCGCATCTCGTAACTGCGCCGCGTGGCGCGTAAGCTGAGCGAAGCGAGTCTGCAACGCCTCACTAGGGAGCGTGCTCATCGCCCGCTCAATCAAGCGTGCTGCGTGAAGCGCCGCCTGATCCAGCTGCTCATCGGCGTGTCGGGGTCGCTCAGCCTCCGCCATGCTCACTCCAGCGACCGAATCGGCTCACCACGTAGGGCGAGGGCGAGATAGCGACCCGTGTGGCTCACCTTCACCTTTGCCACCTCCTCGGGAGTCCCTTCAGCGATGAGTTCGCCACCGCGACCTCCGCCATCTGGCCCAAGGTCGATCACCCAGTCCGCAGTTTTGATCACATCAAGGTTGTGCTCAATCACGATGACGGTATTCCCGCCATCAACGAGGCGGTGAAGCACCTCCAGTAGCCGCTCCACATCAGCGAAGTGGAGGCCAGTCGTTGGCTCATCAAGGATGTACGCCGTGCGACCAGTTGAACGGCGCGCGAGCTCCGTCGCAAGCTTGATGCGCTGCGCCTCGCCGCCAGAGAGCGTGGTGGCGGGCTGCCCGAGGTGCAGGTAGCCGAGCCCCACCTCGCTGAGTGTCTTCAGTCGATTTCGAATCGCAGGGATTGCGTTGAAACGCTCCAGCGCATCATCCACCTGCAACTCCAACACGTCAGCAATCGTCATCCCCTTCCAGGTGACGTCCAGCGCCTCTCGGTTGTAGCGCTTCCCGCGGCACGTCTCGCATGGGACGTAGACGTCTGGAAGGAACTGCATCTCAATCTGGAGGATGCCGTCACCGGTGCACGTCTCGCAGCGACCCCCCTTCACATTGAAGGAGAAGCGTCCGGCAGAGTAGCCGCGGAGGCGCGCCTCCTGCGTTGCGGCGAAGAGTTCGCGAATCGGTGTGAAGAGGCCTACATACGTTGCAGGATTGGAGCGTGGCGTGCGACCGATCGGGCCCTGATTGATCTCGATCGCCTTATCGATCTGATCAAGCCCTGTGACGCGATCGTGTGCTCCTGGCCGCTCCTTTGCCCCGTGCAACTTGCGGGCGAGGGCCCGCTGCAAGATATCGGTGACGAGGGTGCTCTTACCGCTCCCCGATACCCCTGTGACCGCAATGAAGCAACCGAGCGGGAACTCCACGCTGAGATCCTTCAGGTTATGTTCGCGCGCACCTTTGACGACGATGCTCTTCCCACTCCCCTTTCGCCGTACTTTTGGAATCTTCACCGCACGCTCGCCACGGATAAAGGCGCCGGTGATGGAGTCTTTTGCCGCCATCAACGCCTGCAGCGTTCCGTTCACCATCACCCTTCCGCCGTGCTCTCCTGCCCCCGGCCCAATGTCAACGATCCAGTCGGCGGTACGGATCGTCTCCTCATCGTGTTCCACAACAAGCACTGTGTTTCCAAGATCCCGGAGGCGCAGGAGCGTGGCGATCAGACGGGCGTTATCTCGCTGATGTAGTCCGATAGAGGGCTCATCAAGGATGTAAAGGACGCCAACAAGTCGTGAACCGATCTGCGTGGCGAGACGAATGCGCTGCGCCTCACCTCCGGAGAGCGTGGTCGCGGTGCGATCTACCGTGAGATAGTCAAGTCCAACATCCACCAAGAAGCCCGCACGTTCTGCAATCTCCTTCACGATCGCCTTCGCGATCGTTCGCTCACGATCACCGAGGAGCGGCGGCAGTGCACTGATCCAGCGGCTCAACTCCCCGATGGAGAGTGCGGCAACTTCGGCAATGTTCTTCCCCGCCGCGCGCACCGCGAGCATCTCGGGCTTCAGGCGGCTCCCTTTACACACGGGGCACGGACGGCTGACCATGTACCGCTCGATCTCCTGGCGCACAAGTTCAGAGTCGGTCTCGCGATGGCGCCGTTCAAGATTCGCAACGATCCCCTCAAAGGCCGCCTTATATGTATTGCTGTAACTCGCGTTCTCATAGGTAACGGTGAATCGATCTTCGCGCTCTGCCCCGAGCAGGTACTCCTGCGCCACGGCGGGGAGCTCACCGATCGGCGTCTTTGGGTTCCACCTCTTCGCTTTCATCGCCGCAACAACGACCTTCAGGTACCAACTCCCCTCGGGAGAGCGCGACCACGGGATGAGGCCGCCCTCAAGCACGGACTTCTCGGGGTTAATCACGCGCTCGGGGTCAATCTCGAGTCGGAAGCCGAGGCCGGTGCACTCTGGGCAGGCGCCGTGTGGTGAGTTGAAACTGAACGAGCGCGGCTCAAGGTCATCCATCACCGTGCCGTCATATGGGCAGCCGAGCTTCTCGCTGAATAGACGCTCTTCAAAGGTCGGCTTTGCCCCCTCTGCGGCGGCAGAGGAGATGATCACAAGCCCTTCACCAAGCTTTAGTGCGGTCTCCACGGAATCGGAGAGGCGGCTGCGATCTTCGGGTGGGAGTGGCGCCCCCTTCTCATCAACGGGGCGTCGCACCACGAATCGATCCACAACCACCTCAATCGTGTGGCGCCTCTTCTTGTCGAGCTTCGGCGCATCATCAAGGTCATAGAGTGTTCCGTTCACGCGCACGCGACTGAAGCCCGCCTTCCGCGCCGAGTGGAAGAACGCCTCCCCCTCCCCCTTTCGATCACGAAGGACGGGTCCGAGAACGAGGAGGCGCGTGCCGTCAGGGAGTTGCAAGATCTCATCCACGATGTGATCAAGGGAGACGCGACTGATCGGTCGATCGCACTTCACACAGTGCGGAGTGCCCGCACGCGCGTAGAGGAGTCGTAGGTGATCCCAGATCTCGGTGATCGTCCCCACGGTTGAGCGCGGGTTGCGTGAGGCACTCTTCTGGTCAATGGAGATCGCCGGTGAGAGGCCGTCAATGAGGTCAACGTCCGGCTTCTCCATTTGGCCGAGGAACTGACGCGCGTAGGTGGAGAGGCTCTCCACATAGCGTCGTTGCCCTTCGGCATAGATGGTGTCGAAGGCGAGACTCGACTTCCCTGAGCCAGAGATCCCGGTTATTACGACGAGCCGATCGCGAGGGATCTCAAGGTCGATCCCCTTCAAGTTATGTTCGCGGGCGCCACGGATGACAATCTTCTCTTGCACCATCTCAGCCCCTCCTGCGCGGGCGCTCGCCACGGCGCTTAATCACATTTGGCGTGACGCTCGGATCCCACGTGCGTCGTCTAGAGCGTACCGAATCCTCACCACTCGTCACTGCAGTGGCCGCCTCCCCGCCCTCAGGCTCCTCATGCTCGTCGCGGAGCCCTGGGAGCCAATCGGCGGCGGTGTTCAGCGCGGGGGCGACCACGGTGCGCGTGGCGCCACTCGCCACACGGCGTGGCATCAAGTCGCGCCCGCGCGGCTCCGCAGCGGCACCTGCAGCCTGCTCCGCGAGCCGACCGATCTTCACCGCCTCATCTTCCTCCAGGACGCCCTGACGGAGGCTGCGCAACTCATCGCGAATCGAGGCGGCACGCTCAAACTCAAGCGCCTTTGCGGCGATCCGCATCTGCGCCTCGAGCTGCTTCGCCATCTTCTCAATCTCGCTGCGACCGACCTCACTGAGCGCGCCGCCCCTCCCGCCCGCATACGACTCAGACTTTTCGGCAACACTCCGGAGGCGGTCGTTGAGATCGCGGATCGGCTTGCTGATCGTTGTGGCGGTGATACCGTGCTCCAGGTTCCAGCGCACCTGGATCTCTCGGCGACGATCCGTCTCGGAGATCGCCACACGCATCGACTCGGTCACCTTGTCGGCATAGAAGATCACCTCGCCGCCAATGTTTCGGGCGGCACGACCGACCGTCTGGATGAGTGCCCATGCGCTGCGGAGGAAACCCTCTCTATCAGCGTCGAGGATTGCAACAAGCGTCACTTCGGGGAGGTCGATCCCCTCGCGGAGGAGGTTGATCCCCACGATCACATCAAAGACTCCGAGTCGAAGATCACGCAGGATCTCCACGCGCTCCAGCGTGTCGATCTCGCTGTGAAGGTAGCGGACGCGAATCCCCGCCTGCTCAAGGTAGGAGGCAAGCTCCTCCGCCATCCGCTTGGTCAGCGTGGTGATGATCACTCGCTCGCGCCGGGCGATGCGCTCTTGCACGCGCTTCATCAGATCGTCTATCTGACCCACGGTCGGGACAATCGTAATCTTCGGATCCACCACGCCCGTCGGCCGGATCAGCTGCTCCACGACGCGCTCCCGCTTCGTCATCTCGTAGCTCCCTGGCGTTGCAGAGACATAGATTGCCTGGTGCACGCTCGCCTCAAACTCTTCAAACGTGAGCGGGCGATTGTCCAGTGCGCTCGGCAGTCGGAAGCCAAAGTCCACGAGGATCTCCTTTCGCGAACGATCATTCTTGTACATGCCGACCACCTGCGGGATGCTCATGTGGCTCTCGTCAACAACGAGTAGCCAATCGGGTGGGAAGTAGTCGAGCAGCGTCCACGGGCGCGAGCCTGGCTCGCGACGCGAGAGGTGGCGCGAGTAGTTCTCGATCCCTGAGCAGTAGCCGACCTCGCGCATCATCTCCAAATCAAACGTCGTCCGCTGCCGAAGGCGGGCCGCCTCAAGGGCCTTCCCGGAAGCCTCTAACTCCTTGCAGCGCGACTCCATCTCCTGCTCAATATCTCGAATCGCCTCTCCGAGCTTCTCCCCTGGAGTGACATAGTGGGTTGCCGGGAAGATCACCATCTCGTTCCGCTCTGCGAGGATCTCGCCGGTGAGTGGGTCAACCTCTGAGATGCGCTCCACCTCGTCACCGAAGAACTCGGCGCGGAGGATCGTCTCCTCACCAGCGGGCTGCACTTCAATCGTGTCCCCACGGACGCGGAACTTTGCACGACCAAGGGTCGCGTCGTTGCGCTGGTATTGGAGGTCAACAAGGTGGCGAAGGATCGCGTCGCGCCGATACTTCCCCCCCTTTCGGACCCGCAAGATCGTTGCACCGTAGTCAACTGGAGCGCCGAGACCGTAGATGCAGCTCACGGAGGCGACGATGATCGTGTCGCGCCGCTCAAACAGCGCCTTGGTCGCCGCGTGTCGTAGTTGATCGATCTCGTCGTTCCGACTTGAATCTTTCTCAATGTATGTGTCGGACCGCGGGAGGTATGCCTCTGGCTGATAGTAGTCAAAATACGAGACGAAGTACTCGACCGCGTTCTCCGGGAAGAACTCTCTCAGCTCCGCATAGAGTTGTGCTGCGAGCGTCTTGTTGTGCGCAAGGACCAGGGTAGGGCGCTGCACTTGCTGGATCACGTTCGCGATCGTGAACGTCTTCCCCGTCCCGGTAGCGCCGAGGAGCACTTGATGGCGGAGTCCCTTCCGCACCCCCTCCACGAGGCTCGCGATGGCGGTCGGCTGATCACCCGTCGGCTGGAAGTCAGAGCGCAGCGCGAACGCCGCACCGAGTACGGGAGTGTGATCAGTCGGTTGGATCGGCGTGCGCTTCACCCGTGGAGCATAGAAGGCGGAGCGCTTCGCCCGCCGCCGTCGCAACCTCCGCCACCGTGCCACGAGCATCAATCGGGTGCGCACCTGCGGCGAGGAGGCGGTCACTCAACCCCGACTGCGCCGCCTCACGCTGCGCAAAGTGCTCAGCGCGCATCCCGCGCTCAAATGCGCGCGCCTGGCGCAGCTCGCGCGGCGCATCAAGTAAGAGGATTCCATCAAGCTCGTCAACGAGCCCAGACGCAACGAGTGCGATCGCCTCGACCAGCAGGAGCGCCGCTCCGCTCGCCTCACCCTGCGCGCGTGCCGCCCGGATCGCGGCACGCGCGATCGGCCACTGCAACGCTTCAAGCCGCGTCAGCAGCTCACGATCGGCGAAGGCGAGTTCCGCGAGGCGTTCAGCGTCGAGGCTCCCATCCGCGCGCTGCGCAGCGGGGACCAGCGCGAAGATGGCGTCGCGCAACGCTGGCGATTCGCTCCGCGCCGCTCGCAGTGTCGCGTCAGCATCTACGGCAAGAACGGCACCGCCAAGATCGTGCGCCAACCGTGCGTCACTACAAATCGCAGCGATCACGCCGCTCTTCCCCGCACCGATCGGGCCGGAGACACCGATCACCTTCATGCAACCTCCTCGCCCTCAAGTGCGAGCCACGCCTCCTCCGCCCCCGCAAGTGCGGCGGAGACATCGGCGAGCTCGCTCGTCACGCCCGCAATCTCAGTGTATGAGGCGAGCACCTTCGGATCGAGGAGCGCCAGTTCAAGCTGTGACTTGCGGAGGCCGAGCCGTTCAAGATCCGCGTCAATCGCCGCACGCCGCCGGCGCGCCTGCTCCTTGCTCAGCTTCGGGCCTCTCACCACTTTCGCTACAGGAGCCACAGGCTTCGCCACGCGCGCGGCGCCGCCGCTCTTTCGCGAACGCTCACCCTCTACCTGCCCCGTCCCCTCTGCGTTTGCAACTGTCCACCCCGCAGCCACCGCGGCACGCCATGCGCGCCAACCGCCATCAAAGCGGACGATCTCGCCGTCGTTCACCACCCAGAGTTCGGTGCAGATGCGCTCAATAAGTCGTCGATCATGACTCACGAGGAGCACGGTGCGTTCTCCATCGAGCAGGAAGCGCTCGAGTGACTCACAGGCATCAACGTCGAGGTGGTTTGTTGGCTCATCGAGGAGGAGCAGATTCGACGGAAGTAGGCCAAGGATGGCAAGCTCAAGTCGACTACGTTCACCACCCGAGAGGACGGCGACCTCCTTCTCTACGTCATCACCGCGGAAGAGGAAGCGCGCGAGGTGTGCACGTGCCACGGCCGCCTCCACCGGCACAGCGGCGCGCAGCGCATCAGACACCGTCGTGCCGTGCAGTCCCGCGGCGCGCACCTGCGCCAGGTAGGCAGGAACAACCCCAGGCGCCATCTGAATCTCGCCGCTCAGCGGCGGAAGGATCCCAGCGATGCTCTTCAGTAGCGTCGTCTTGCCAGCACCATTCGGACCCACGACGCCGACGCGCTCGCCGCGTCGAAGCGCGATGCTGCGCGCTCGAGCGATCGTGCGCAGCGCTGGCTCGCGATATCCAACGACCGCCTCAACGAGACGCACCGGCTCAGCGGGGCCGCGACCAGCTCCCGCCGCAGAGATCGCAAGGACGGCGCGACGCTTCGGCGCGACAACCGGCTCAATCTCGGCGAGTCGTCGCTCGTGCTCGTGCATCTTTGCGTACTTGCGGTGACTGCGGTAGGTCTGAATCAGTTCGCGTTCACGCGCGATCTCCTTGGTGCGTCGCTCGGCATCTCGCTCCGCGTCCAACTCTGCGCCGATACGCTGTTGTGCGTAGGCGGAGTAGTTCCCTCTAAATCGCGTCACGGTCTGGTTTCGCACCTCCCAGACGCGATCCACCACACTGTCAAGGAAGGAGCGGTCGTGGCTCGCCACAACGAGCGCACCCTTGCGTGCGCGCAGCGCCCCCTCAAACCACTCAATCGCCTCCACATCGAGGTGGTTCGTTGGCTCGTCAAGGAGGAGCAGGTCGGGGTCGGTGATGACGAGTCGCGCAAGCGCCAGGCGCGTCTGCTCACCACCAGAGAGTCGTGTGGGCGATTCAGTATGACGTGAAGTTGGAAAGCCGAGTCCGCGCAGCGCCGCCGCCACTCGGTCATCAATCGTGTACCCCTCGAGCGCATCGAAACGCTGTCGCGCCGTTGCATACTCTGGTGTGGTGACGGCACCGCTCGCCTCAGCGGCATGGAGCTGCGCAGCGATCCGCGCGATCTCCTCGGCGCCGCCTCGCACCGCATCGGTGAGCGTCGCCGCTTGCAGTAGTTTCGGATCATGCGAAGACTCCTGCACGAGCATCTCAATGGACACGTTGCGCGCACGATCAACGCGACCACGATCCGGCTCATCACGACCGATCATCATGCGCAGGAGCGTCGTCTTCCCAGCACCGTTCGGGCCCACGAGACCAATACGCTCCCCCGCCGCAATGTTGGCACTCACCCCCTCTAAGATCGTGACCGCGCCGATCTCACGTGTGACGTCCACCAGCGAGAGGAGGCTCATCGCTCGCCGCCACTCCGCGCCGCACGCCGTCGCGCTGCGGCGCGCTCCGCGGAAGTTGCACCCACGCTCCCAGAGGGAAGTCCCTCACTCCATCGCGGCCCACGGCGAACACGCGCTGAGACCTTCAGTGTCGCTAGTTCCCCTGCAGCCCGTCGCCCGCGCGGGAGTGGCTGACAGCGCGGGCAGAGGTGGGTTCCGCGCCCACCGAGCGTGACGCGGCGGATCGCCGCACCGCAGCGCTCACACGGCGCGCCGCCGCGCTGATAGACGGCGAGTCGCTCCTGCATCGTCCCGTCACCATCTGGGCCGGTGTAATCGTCAATTGAGGAGCCGCGTGCGGCGACCGCCTCGCTGAGGACGGAGACGATCGCAGCGTGCAGTCGCTCCACCTCCACTGCGCGAAGCGCTGCGGCCGATGCGAGTGGGTGCAGTCGTGCACGCCAGAGCGCCTCATCCACGTAGATGTTGCCGAGCCCAGCAAGGAATCGCTGATCAAGGAGGAGGCTCTTCAGCCGGCCGCGTCGACCGGCGAGCATCGCGGCGAAGCGGAGCACGGTGAAGCTCGGCTCAAGTGGCTCGGGGCCATAGTCGTTCAACGCTTCGGGGTCGTTCGGGTCGAGTGATGTGGCCGGTGTGCCATCGTCCCTCCGCGCCACAAGCGCGAGGCGACCGAAGGCGCGCACATCACGGAAGCGCAGCTCGCGGCCATCGTCGAGCCGCAGCACCGCCCGCACATACGGATCGAGTGGCGCGATCAGGGGGAGGACGAGGAGCTGGCCCGTCATGCGCAGGTGCACCATCAAGATGAGCCCACCCTCGAGGTCGATCAGGATCCACTTCGCCCGACGGCGCACCCCCTCAATGCGGCGTCCAGCAATCGCGCGCGTGAAGGTGACAGGATCCGGCGTGCTCAGATTCGCTGGGCGGAGGATCCGCCCATCACGCACGGTCGCGCCGCCAACAAGTCGGAGAAGATCGCGCGCAACCGTCTCCACCTCTGGGAGCTCAGGCACGCGCACTCCAGCGGCGCATCTCGTCCCATCGAAGACCAACCTTCGCCTCCACCGTCAGCGGAACATCGAGCGCGAGCGCCCCCTCCATCGTTTCAATCAACAACGGAACGAGTCGCTCCACCTCCCCCTCCGGAGCCTCAAGAAGCAGTTCATCGTGGACCTGCAAGATGAGGCGTGCCGTCAGTCCCGCCGCCACGAGCTGCGGTGCCAAGCGAATCATCGCGATCTTGATGATGTCTGCCGCCGTTCCCTGGATGGGATGGTTGATCGCCGCCCGCTCACCCGCCGCCCGAAGGGCCGGGTTCGCCGCGCGCAGTTCTGGGATTGCACGGCGCCGACCCAGCTGGGTTGTCACTGCGCCGTTCGCACGTGCCTCCTCCTTGATCGCGTCGATGTAGCGCTTGATCCCTGGGTAGCGATCAAAATAGCCGGCGATGAACGACTTCGCCGCCTCACGAGAGATCCCCGCACGTGTGGCAAGGCCAAAATCACTCATCCCGTAGGCGACCCCGAAGTTCACCATCTTTGCCATCGCTCGCTCGTCGCCGTTGACCTCATCGAGCGGCTTGTTAAGGACGCGCGAAGCGGTCGCGCGATGGATATCCTCTCCCGCCGCAAAGGCGGCAGCCAAGTGTGGATCCCGCGTCACGTGCGCGAGGATGCGAAGTTCGATCTGGCTATAGTCGGCGGACACAAGTTGGTTCCCACGCTCTGCAATGAACGCGTGCCGAATCTTTCGACCCAACTCAGTGCGAATGGGGATGTTCTGTAGGTTCGGATCCACGCTACTCAGTCGACCGGTCGCGGCGACCGATTGCTGGAAGGTGGTATGGATGCGCCCATCAGCCTCCACTAACTTCGGCAGCGCCTCCACATAGGTGCTCTGCAACTTAGAGACGGTGCGCCACTCCAGCGCGATCCCAACGATCGGGTGCTCCCCTTGGATCTCTTCCAGTACGCTCGCATCTGTTGACCAGGCGCCGGTCTTCGTCTTCTTTCCGCGCGAGAGGCCGAGCTCACCGAAGAGGAGTTCGCCGAGCTGCTTCGGTGAACCGAGCGCAACGGCGTGACCGACCGACTCCTCGGCCGCCACCTCCAGTCGCGCGATCTCACGGCCGAAGGCACTGCCCAGTTGAGCGAGCGCCTCCTGATCAACGGCAATACCGGCCGCCTCCATGCGTGCAAGCACCTCCACCAGCGGGAGTTCGATCTCGCGATAAAGTCGCTCACTCCCTATCCCACGTAGCTCGCTCGTCACCCCGCTACGTGCGGCGAGCGCCACAAGCGCACTCAGCGACGCCACCTGCACCGGCGAGAGACCCTCAGGGAGATCTGCGCCGAGTCGGGAGGCGGCTACCTCCACGAGCCCCGGATTTCGAAGCGTGACGTTCCCGATCCACGTGCCGAGCGCCACATCGTCGACGAGTCGTGGAGTGATGCTTGCACCGATGGCAATCAGCGCACCGAAGAGATCTTTGATGCCAAGGCCGACGAGTTCTCGTCCGGATTCGGCGATCAGGGTCAGGAGACGATGCACGACGGCTGGAGCCTCCGCAACGAGCAGCGCGCCGCGCTCATCAGCGATCGCGAGCGCCATCGGGCCGTCTGGCCCCCGTCGATCCACCCCCACTGAGCCGAGGGCGAGGACGCCGCTCGCAAAGAGCGTGGTAAATCGGCTCGCCGCATCTTCAGGTGTGTCCAGATGTAGCGCACCCGCTGCAGCGAGATCACCGCGCTTCAGCGCCTCAATCTGCGCGCTGCGCGCCGCTTCGCTCATCTCGTCAGGCGCCGTACGCGGCGCTGCACTCGCCGTCCGACCAGCGGCGCTGTTCCCCGCGCTGACCGCATTGAAGTCGAAGTCGAGCTGCAAATCTCCGCCGCCAGTTGAGACCGGTGCGGTCGCGGCAGGCGAGAGACGTCCCTTTACCCCTCGTAGGGCCGCCCGCGCGGTTGACGCTGCGATCGCCTGCGCCGCCGCCTCGCGATCCTCGCCCTGCAGCGGCGGGAGGCGACCGATCAGCGCGCGAAACTCCAGCTCTCGAAGGAGTGCGAGGGCGAGATCGCGATCGTAGACACCGATGTTTCCACCTGATTCTGGAAGTTGGAGAGGGGCGTCACGATCGATCGTCATCAGCCCCTGTCCGGCGAAGGCGGGCTCTCGGTTGGCTCGAAGGAGCTCGCGAATCCTGACTGGCTCCACCTCATCGATTCGCTCGTAAAGCGCCTCGAGCGAGCCGAACGAGGCGATAAGTTTCGCCGCCGTCTTCTCCCCCACGCCTGGGACGCCGGGGATGTTGTCTGAGCTATCCCCCTTCAGCGCCTTGAAGTCAACGATCTGTTCTGGAGTGAGGCCGTAGCGCTCAAAGATCTTCGCTGGGTTATAGATGACCATCGCATCCGCACCACCCTTTGCGGTGTGCAGGAGCGAGACCTGCGGCCCAACGAGTTGGAGCATATCAAGATCACCCGAGACGATCATCACCTCCCACCCGTCGCGCTGCGCCTGTTCCGCGATGGTGCCGATCACATCGTCCGCCTCATACCCAGGCGCCTCAAGGAGTGGGAGGCCGAGCGCCGCCACAAGATCACGCACAATCGGCACCTGCGAACGCAGTTCGTCGGGCATCGACGGCCGCTGGGCCTTGTACGCGGGGAATCGCTGATGTCGATGCGTTGCCCCTGGGGCGTCAAACGCGACGATCGCGCGCGAAGGTTTTGCATCGGCGATCGCTCGAAGGAGGATGCTCGTAAATCCGAAGGCGGCGTTTGTCAGGATGCCACGGCTGTTCGTGAGTGGCGGGATCGCATGAAACGCGCGGTAGATCAGCCCATACGCATCAACGAGGAGGAGTCGCTTCTGTTCCACGCTTGGAGCGTAGCGCAGGGGGGCGCCGACTCGGCGCGTACATCAGGGCTAGGCGCGCCGCCTGCGACGTGCGCGCTCTGCAGCGAGGAGACTCACCGCAAGCCCAACGCCCCCCGCAACCGTAAGCCACGGGAGTTCGATCCATTCAGCGAGGGGCTCAGCGGTCGGCAGCGGCATCGCGGGCACGGACTCCGCGCTCCCAGCCTCAGGGCCATCCGCGCCAACCATCAGCATCTCGCTCCGCTGCAACTCAGGAGAGTTAAGGGGGGTGCCACCGAGTGGAAGGGCGAGGACGAGGAGTGCGAACGAGAGCGCGGCGCCGGCGAGCGCCGGACGTGGCGCGTTGGCGATCCAGCCAAGCGCGCGTCCAAAGAGGCCGCCGCGCTGAGCTGCGGCGCGTCGCTCCGCCTCATGTGCGAGCGCCGACTGGAGTGCCGCAGACCTAAAGGGGTCAACGCGACGCGACGCCTCTTCGCTGCGGTATGCCGAGAGGTGCGCCGAGCCTCCCTCCTCTGGGGGCGGCGCATCGGATCGCGTGGAGTCGTGACGACGCTTATTCATCTCCACTCCCTAACGGCACCCCACGTGAACGGGTTCCCGGTCGGAGGTCGGCGAGGAGGTGGCGGAGCTCCGCTCGGCCACGACTGATCCTGCTCTTCACCGTGCCGACCGAGCACGCCGTGATCTCCGCGATCTCCGCGTAGTCGTAGCCGTCCACGTCATACAGGAGGATCGCCGTGCGGCGCTCTTGCGGAATGCGTTGGAGCGCCACCGCCAACTGCGCCGCAAGTTCGCGCCGCTCAGCCGCCAGGGTTGGATCACTCGCCTCGCCTGCGGCAGGCTCAAGGAAGCTCCCTCGCTCCTCCGCCGCACCATCCGCACCCGTCGTCCCAATCGGGAGGGTTGGGCGACGTCGTTCACGCCGTGCGGCGTCGCGTGCCGCGTTCTGCACGATCCGCACGAACCAGCCGCGCAGGTTCCGAGGCTCCACGCGATCGAGCGCCCGATACGCAGAGATCAGCCCCTCCTGCAACGCGTCGTCGGCCCCCGCCGGTTCACCCGTGATACGAAGCGCCATCCTCCAGGCGAGGTCAAGATCCGGGGCGAAGAGGGCCCGGAATGCCTCCGCGTCGCCGCCACGGGCTGCGCGGAGCTGGCGCAGCCGCTCCTCAGGCTCATGCAACACCCGGCCCTCGTACTCACCCATCCCCTCAATGATGCCGTACCGCTAGGATTCAGGGGCGCCGAAGTGGCGAAATGGCAGACGCAACCGACTCAAAATCGGTCGACTGAAAGGTCATGTGGGTTCGACTCCCACCTTCGGTACCAAATTGCTCCGAGCGCTACGATGAGCTCGCCGGAGTGGCGGAATGGCAGACGCATCCGACTTAAAATCGGCCGACTGAAAGGTCATGTGGGTTCGACTCCCACCTTCGGCACCAATAGGGGGTAGAGATGGGCAGCGAGGGGACGGCGGCACGAGCGGATCGCGAGACGTTGATGCGCGAGCATGCCCAGGCCCGCGCTACGCGCGCCTCTCTCACCCCAGGAGCGCCAGAGTGGCGCGTCGCCGCTGCACTCGTCGCCGCCATTGAGGTGGAGATCGCGAAGATCACTGCGCTGAGCACTCCGCCGGCACGCATTGCGCGACCCGAGGCGAAGTCGAAATAGCTCCGCCGCGTTCTGTAGATCCACGTGTCAGGCGGCGGGGAGCGACTCCCCCTCTGTGAGAAGGTCGAATCGCACGGTGGTGGCACCGACCCGACCACGAATCGCCGCAGGGAAGGTCGGATCCCAGGCGATCCCCGTCCGAATCTCCATCGGAAGCTGCTGCGCACCCCCCGCCTGCGGAATATAAACAACGACCTTGGTGATTCCGGGTCGCGAGCGAAGTTCGGATTTCACCACCTCCATCGCGCGGATCGTCTCCTCCACCGACTGACCTTGACTGAAGCGAATGTGCAGCGCTGCGCCGAGCGGCACCTCAACTGGATCCGCGAATGCCTCGCTTGCGCGCAGGATCACTGGCGGCGTTGCAACTTCGCCTTCGCGTTCCTCAGGTACGAGTCCACGCGGTAGAACGCCTGCGGGCGTAGATGCGCGCGGCGTGAAGCGACGCGTGCCGCCACGGTTGGTTGCTAAGTGCGCCGCGACGCCCTCTGGCGTCAGACCTTGTGCCTCCTCCCACGGGAGGAGAGCCTCACAGATGATCGACCATGTCTCGCCGCGCAGCTCCGGTCGGCCAGCAACCAAGATCGCCTCTCCCTCAATCCACGATGCGCGTGTCGCCTCCCAGGTCTTCGGGAAGGCGACCACCTCAATGCTCCCCGTCAAGTCTTCAACGGTCAGGATCCCCATCGCGGCCCCAGCCTTCGTGACAAGGGTGCGCACGCTGGTCACGATCGCACCAAGCGTCACTCGCTCATCCGTTGCCGGCGTCTCTTCACTGAAGTCACCGATGAAGGCGCTCACGTGTGGCGCTAGGAGTGGCGCAAGTGCGTTCATCGGATGATCGGAGAGGTAGATGCCGAGCAACTCCTTCTCCCAGCGCAGCCGCTCGCGAGTCGGCGCCTCCACGGCGCTCGGCAGACGGGCCGCAACGGTTGAGGCGAGCGCTGGCGATGAGTCAAAAAGTGAAACCTGTCCCGCCGCCCGTTCTCGCTGCACACTTGATCCAGCAGCGAGGGCATCGTCAAGGGCGAGGAGGATCTGTGCCGGGTGACCGAACCCTTGCAGCGCACCCACCTTTGCGAGCGCCTCAAAGACGCGCTTATTGGCGAGCCGCAGATCGATTCGCTCGCACAGATCCTGCAGGCTGCTGAACTCGCCGCCACTCGCTCGGGCGCTGACGATTGATTCGGCGGCACCCGTCCCTACGTTCTTGACGGCGAGGAGCCCGAACCGAATCGATCCCCCCTCTGGCTCAAAGTCGAGTCCCGAGCGACTAACGTCGGGCGGTAGGATCTGAATGCCGAGGCGACGACACTCGGCAATTGCGCTCGCCACCTTCTCCTCCTTGCTTCGGAAGGCGTTCAGGACGCTCGTCATGTACTCCACCGTGTAGTTCGCCTTCAGATAGGCCGTCTGATAGGCGATCATCCCGTAGCAGGTTGCGTGCGCCTTGTTAAATCCATAGTTCGCAAACGGCTCAAACGCTTGGAAGACCTGCTCGATGACACTCCGCGCCACACCACGCTCTTCGGCACTCGTAATAAACTCCTGCTTCAAGCCCGCGAGCACGTCCTCCTTCTTCTTCCGGACGGCGTATCCGAGCGTGTCCGCCTTCGGCCCAGAGAAGCCGCCGAGTGCGACCGCCGCCGCCATGATGTCCTCTTGATAGACGAAGACACCGTAGGTGCGCTTCAGGAAGGGCTCAAGGAGTGGATGAAGGTAGGTCACCGCCTCTGTCCCATGCTTCCGACGAATGTACGAGGGGATGTTTGCCATTGGGCCAGGTCGGTAGAGGGCCACCATTGCGGCAAGGTCGAAGACGCTCGTGGGGCGAAGCTCCTTGATGTAGCGGCGCATCCCCGCCGACTCCAGCTGGAAGATGCCGCTCGTCTCGCCAGAGGCGAGCAGTGCAAAGGTCTTCGCGTCATCAAGCGGGATCGCATCAAGGTTGATCTCCACGCCGTAGGTTGCCTTAATGCGATCCACCGCCGTCCGCAGGATCGTCAGATTGGCAAGGCCGAGGAAGTCGAACTTGAGCAGGCCGAGCGCCTCCACGCCGTGCATCTCGATCTGCGTCATCACACCATCCGAGTTCGTTGCACGCTGCAGCGCCATGATCTCCGTCAGTGGCTCACGACTGATCACGACCCCCGCGGCATGCGTGGAGGCGTTGCGCACCACCCCTTCCAGCTGCTCGGCAAGGCCAACGAGCGGTGCATAGTCGGGGCTCTCCACGAGAGCCTTGAAGTCTGGGGAGCTTCGCGCCTGCTTCAGCGTGATTCCGATCTTGTCGGGGACCGCCTTGGCAAGGCGATCAACGTCGCCGTAACTCTTCCCAAGGACGCGGCCGACGTCGCGAATCGCGGCGCGTGCCGCCATTGTCCCGAACGTGATGATCTGCGCAACGTGACTCTCTCCATACTTCTGCGCAACGTAGCGAATTACCTCGTCGCGGCGACCATCCTCGAAGTCGATATCTATATCTGGCATCGTGACGCGGTCCTCATTGAGGAATCGCTCGAACGGGAGGTCGTAGTGCAGTGGGTCAACCGGCGTGATGCCAAGGGCGTAGGTCACGATGGAGCCTGGTGCGCTTCCCCGACAGGTCGTTGCGATCCCCTGCTCTCGCGCAAAGCGAACGAAGTCTGCAACGATCAAAAAGTATGCGCCATACCCCATCTTGAGGATGACACCGAGCTCGTACTCAAGGCGCTCCTCTGCCGCTGCGGAGGGGGTCCCGTAGCGGCGAGTGAGGCCACGCTGCGCCTCCTTGCGGAGCCAGCTCTCCACGCTCTCCCCTTTCGGCACCTCAACGTCTGGCATGCGCGTCTGTCCGAGGACAAGGTTGAAGTCAATTGACTCGTTGATGACACGCGTGTTGCGGTACAGTTCTGGGCGATCAGGGAAGAGTGCCGCCATCTGCTGCGGTGACTTCAAGTAGAACTCCCCGCTGTTGAAACGCATGCGCCCTGGCGTCTCCAGGTTGCTCGCCGTCCCAATGCAGAGCAGTACATCGTGTGCCTCCCGCTGCTGCGCGTACACATAGTGGAGATCGTTGGTGAGCACGAGCGGGAGCCCAACCTCTGGCGC
>JBCLDV010000008.1:0-43180 GCA_038914275.1 Candidatus Limnocylindrus sp. | reverse complement strand
AGCAGCTCCGCATCCGCACTCCCCTCACCAGGGACGCTTCTTGTACGCTCAGCGCCGAGCGAACAGGCTCGGCACGCCTCGATCTCATCTGCGAGCGCGGCCAGCGCCGCTACCCGCTCTTCAAGCACGCGCTTCGCTCCCCCAGAGTAGGTTGTTGCGTACGAGCAACTCCGCAATCTGCACCGCGTTCGTCGCAGCTCCTTTGCGCACGTTGTCGCTCACTACCCAAAAAGCGATGCCGTGCTCGACGCTGGCATCAACACGGACTCGCCCCACAAAGATCCCATCGCTCCCGGCTGCATTGGCGGCTAGTGGGTAGGTATGTGTTGCTGGATCATCTTGTACAAAGACACCATCTGTCTGTGCAAAGACTGCCCTTGCACGTGCAGGTGTGATCGACTTATCGAGCTCCACATGTACCGCCTCTGAGTGACTCAGCTCAACGGGCACCCGCACGGCCGTGGCAGTGATGCGAAGATCGGGGAGGCTGAGAATCTTGCGGCTCTCGCGCACCAACTTCTCCTCCTCTTTGGTTGAACCATCTTCAAGGAAGGTGTCAATCGCCGGAATTGGACTGAGCGAAACCGCGTGCGGGTAGATGGTTGATTTTGGCAACTCCCCTGCCACGAGCGCGGCGCGCTGCTGTGCGAGGTCCTCCAGCGCCTCAGCCCCCGCCCCAGAGACCGCCTGGTACGTGGCAACAACCACGCGCCGTATTCCCGCCTCTCGCTGCAGCGCCGCAAGAAGTGGGGCGAGCTGCATCGTGGAGCAGTTCGGATTGGCAATGATGCCGCGGTGCCCCTGCAGCGCCTCGGGATTCACCTGTGAGACGACGAGCGGGACCGTGGGGTCCATGCGCCAGGCACTGGAGTTGTCGACCACCGTGCACCCACGCGCCGCCGCCTCAGGGGCGAGGCGAAGGCTTACATCCGCGCCAGCACTGAAGAGGGCAAGGTCAACGCCCTCAAAGGCGCGCGGAGTAGCTTCGGCAACGGGGATCTGCTCGCCACGGAAACTAATGCTGCGTCCAGCGGCGGTTGCGGCGAGCGGGACGAGGCGTGAGATGGGGAAGTTGCGCTCCTCAAGGACGCTGATCATCGTGCGACCAACGAGTCCGGTCGCGCCAACGACCGCAACAACGTAGCCGGCCGAGGTCCCTCTGCCCTGCTGGTCACTCATGACGAGAGTATAGAACGAGCGACCCACCGCACGCGGTGAGTCGCTCGTCGGTCTACTTTTTTGATGATCAGTCTTGCGAGGCTGCCTTGTGTCGCTGCATCGCTGCACGGCGAGAGAGGTTCACACGGCCCTGGCGATCAACCTCAGTGACTACCACCATGATCTCGTCGCCAACTGCAACCTCATCCTCAACGGTGTTCACGCGGTAGTCGGCAAGCTCTCCGATTCGGACGAGACCCTCCTTCCCTGGGAGGATCTCTACGAAACAGCCGAAGCCCATGATGCGAGTGACCTTCCCCATGTAGATGGCGCCGACCTCAACCTCCTTAGTGATGCCGTTGATGGCATCGAGCGCACGCTTCGTTCGCTCTGGGTCGCTCGAGGCAATCTGCACCGTTCCATCATCCTGAACATTGATGTTGACCTGGAAGTCTTCCTGCAGCTTGCGGATCACTGCACCGCCCTTGCCGATGATGTCGCGGATCTTCTCAGGATTGATCTTGATTGTGGTGATTCGCGGGGCGAAGTCTGATAGCTCAGGTCGCGCCGTAGAGATCACCGCATCCATCTCGTCAAGGATTGCAAGGCGCGCAGCAAGCGCGTCCTTCAGTCCCGTGCGGATGATCTTTCCATCGATCCCTTGGATCTTGATGTCCATCTGCAGTGCCGAGATACCTTCGCGGGTTCCAGTTACCTTGAAGTCCATGTCGCCGAAGGCATCCTCTTTTCCGAGGATGTCGGTCAAGACTACAAACTCACCGCCTGGCTCCGACATCAGTCCCATTGCCGCTCCAGCCACGGACGCCTTGATTGGTACGCCAGCATCAAGGAGCGCCAGGCTCGAACCACAGGTTGAGGCCATTGAGGTGGAGCCATTTGAGGTCACGCACTCAGAGACGACACGAATCGTGTACGGGAACTCTTCCACTGACGGCAGGACCGGGATCAGGGCGCGCTCCGCGAGTGCACCGTGACCAATCTCTCGTCGGCCAGGACCGCGCATCGGCTTGTTCTCGCCGGTGCTGTATGGCGGCATGTTGTAGTGATGCAGGTAGCGCTTGGTCGTAACCGGCGAGATCGTATCCAGGCGCTGTGCCTGGGCGATTGGGCCGAGTGTCGCCACACTGAGCGCCTGCGTTTCGCCTCGCGTGAAGAGTCCAGATCCATGGGCACGTGGCAGGAGTCCAACCTCCACGGTGATTGGGCGGATCTCATCCACCTTACGACCGTCGATACGGATCCCCTCCTTGATCGTGAGCGCGCGCCCAGTCTTCTTATGCATGTAGCCGAAGAGGTTCTTCCCGACGCGTGCGGCACGGCGTGCCGCCTCGAGAAGCGCCTTCGGTTCGCCCTTGCCGCTGCGGGCGGCTCGGATTGAGCCACTGATCCCCTCCTTGAGGTTCTCTAGGCGCCCTGGCAGCTCCACAGCGAGCAGGAGCAGTAGCTCTGCGGTCGCTTCAGCATCGCTGCCGGCGCGGTGCGTTGGGGCGGTAGCAACGCCATAGATGCGGGCCAGGTCGCCGAGCTTGAACGACTCGCTCTCTGGGTGCGCCTCTCGGAAGAGGGTGAGCGTATCTAGATACGTACCCTGCTCGGTGGCAAAGGTGCGACCCTTGCCGAGCGCCTCGTCGAGGAAGGCCACATCAAATCCAAGGTTGTGGCCAACCAAGATTGAACCCTTCGTGAACTCGGCAAGCTTCTCAACAGCCTCTTTCGGAGGAAGGCCCTTCTTGAGGTCGGCGGTGGTAAGGCCGTGCATCTGTGCGCCAACGATCGGGTTCCCCGCGTTGACGAGTGTGCTCCAGCGGTCGGTGATCTTCCCGCCCTTGATCTTGACTGCGGCAACCTCTACGAGGTCGGAGATCTTCGGGTCAAGCCCGGTCGTCTCCGTATCAACCACCACGAATGCGGCGCCGTTTGCAGCCGCCTCGGCGAACGTCAGGAGACTATCTACACCAGGCTCAATGTACGGGACGCGCTTCGCCTTCCCAACCTTCTCGCGTAGCTGCTCCTGAAGGGAGACCAGCGCCTTGATCGCTTCGTGGCCAAACTCGATCCCTTCGGCCATCTTCGCTTCGCTGATGAGGTTTGCGCCTGCCTCCACCATCATGATTGCATTTGCGGTGCCAGAGACAACGAGGTTGAGGTCGCTCGTCGCAAGCTGTTCAAACGTTGGGTTCAGGATGAACTTGCCATCAACTAATCCAACGCGCACAGCACCGATCGGCCCAAGGAACGGGATCTCAGAGATTGTCAGCGCCGCGGACGCGGCGATGGTGCCGAGGATGTCTGGGTCATTCTCCTGATCGGCACTGAGCACCGTGATCACGACCTGAACATCGTCCTTATAGCCCTCTGGGAAGAGTGGACGGATCGGTCGGTCGGTGAGCCGCGCGGAGAGGGTGGCGTTTTCTGATGCCTTCCCCTCACGCTTGATGTATCCGCCAGGGATCTTCCCCGCCGCGTACATGCGCTCTTCGAATTCAATCGTGAGCGGGAAGAAGTCGAGACCGGGTCGCGGCTCGCTTCGATTGGCAGTGCCAAGGACGACGGTGTCACCGTAGCGAACCGTTACAGAGCCACCGGCGAGCCGCGCCATCCGCCCCGTTTCAATCGTGAGTGTTTGACCGCCAAACTCGGCGGATACTGTGGTGATGTTCATGTTGCTCCTCTTCAGGCCGCGCCTCGCGGCGCCTGGCCAATTATGCGCCCAGCAGTGCTGAGCTTGGGGTTAGCGACGGAGTCCGAGCTTCTCGGTGAGGGCGACGTGTCGTGCCGCGTCCTCTCGTCGTAGGAAGGTAAGCAGGCGACGTCGCTGACCAACGAGCTTTAGCAGCCCTCGGCGCGAGTGATTGTCCTGCTTGAATGTCTGAAGGTGCTTTGTCAGCCCCTCAACGCGCTCCGTGAGGAGTGCGATCTGGACCTCGGCGGAGCCGGTGTCCTGAGCGTGTCGCCCGTTTGCGGCAACGATGCGCTCGGTGGTTGTTCGGTCTAGTGGCAAGGTCTCTCTCTCCTGTCTGGGGGACTCCAAGGTCGCCCCGTCTCACTTTCACATCTCTTGGATGTGTTGAGCGTAGCAATCAGCGGCCGCTCCGTCCAGCGACCCGCCTCAGTAGGGCGACCCTGAGGCGCCCCATCCCCTCCGGGAGACGCCCGAGGAGCGCAGGGTCAAGCTGGAGCCTCCCCGCAGCGGGGTCAAGGAGCCCCCGTGCTACCCGTCCCGTCAGTGGGAGCCGGCCGGCCAGGTGGGCGGCGGCGCCGATGCGCAGTTCATACTCCCCTGCCGGCGGAATGGCGAATCCATCCTGTTCAAGCAGCAGATCTTGACCGCCTGCACGCTGGTTCACAAGGATCGCATGGGGACGACCGAGCGCCCGTGCGGCGGCTGAAAGATCGCCCGCGGCAATCGCTGCGCGGATGCCCGTACTGCGGATCGGCGCTCCATCGGTGCGGGCTTCGACTACGGGGTGCACCTGGATCCCGCGGTTCGCCCCCCAGGCGCGAATCCGATCGAGACGCCCCTCGCGATGACGGCCGAGCGCACTCTCCGGCGAGAGGACAAGGCTACGTGCTCCGGTGAGGGCTGTGAGCCGTTCAAGAAAGGGCTGCCATTCAGTATCTCGCATCGTGTCGTCAAAGGGGAGGTCGCACCAGTGTTCTACCCCTGCGGCGGCCAGTCGCAACTCCAGCTCAATCGGGTCGAGGAGGCGGAGCGGTGCACTGCCACGGAGCAGCAGGTCGGGATGAGGGTCGAAGCCGATATGAACACGCTGCAGACCGGCCGACGCCGCAAGTCGCTCAGCTGCCGCGAGGAGGCGCAGATGCCCGCGGTGCAGTCCGTCAAAGATTCCGATCGTCAGCACAGACCCGTCCTCACGAGCGGCCTGCAGTGTTTCACCTGCAAGCGCATCCCAGCCAGCAGAGCGAAGCCGCGTCTCTGATGCGCCATGACTCATGCTGGCTCCACCACGGGACTGAGCCGCCGCGGCGCTGCCGCATTCGGCGTGATAAAGACGCGCTCTGGCTGCACGCCAACTTCAGTGCGCCGCCCGAGCGCTGCGAGCAGTCCATCAACCATCAGGCGCACCTGATCCCCCGCGCGAATCTCTCGCGCAGCGCCTGTGAGAAGGGACTCGGGGATCGCTGCGCCATCCCGTAGCAGTTCCGTTGCATCTGCATCAAGGTCTATCCTTGGGATTGACTCAATCCCAGCGTCAAGCGGGAGCAGCAGCGACGACAGTGATCCGTCAAGTGCGGCCTTTGCAATCGCCTCCATTGTGTGTGCCTGGGTCACATTGAATGGACCTGAGCCGATGCGACGCAGCGCAACAAGGTGGGCACCACTCCCCACCTCTGCGCCAAGATCGCGTGCGATCGCACGAATATATGTACCAGAACTTACATCGAGTACGGCACCCATCAGCGGCTCTTCGGAGTGGCTCTCGTCCCATGAGGTGATCTCAAAGCGCGTGATCTCCACGGCGCGCGGCGCGAGCTGCACGATCTCTCCGGCCCGCGACCGTTCGTACGCCCTCACTCCATCAACGCGCTTTGCAGAGTGACTCGGAGGCACCTGCTCAAGTGCGCCGCGGAAACGCGGAAGGAGCTCCTCAACACGCGCGCGGGTCCCTACAAGCCCACCCGAAGGGATCCTCTCGCCGTCGAGGTCATCGGTGGTCGTTCCGCCGCCAAACGAGAAGGTCGCCTCGTATCGCTTCGCTCCACCCTGGTGTAGCGCGGCGAGTCGCGTCGCCCGCCCAAGGACCAGGACAAGGAGACCAGTCGCAAATGGGTCGAGCGTGCCGCCGTGTCCAATGCGCGGCTGACCCGCAAGCCGACGCACCTTTGCCACCACGTCGTGACTGGTGGGGCCGTTCGACTTATCAACGAGCAGGATTCCATCGATCCCGGGCGTGCTCGGGCGACGGCGTGCCATGGTTAGCGCGTGTTGGCGTGCTCTGCCCGAAGCGAGGTGACACATTGCAAGACGGCGGCGACCGCATCATCAAGTGGCTGATCGATACTCGCGCCAGCGGCACGCGCATGACCACCACCGCCAAACGCGGCGGCGATGAGCGTGGCATCAAGACCCGCCTCCTTAGTGCGAATGGAGAGGCGTGTTTCAGTGGCGCTCTCCTCCTTGAAGAAGAGTGCGACATCTGCCTCAATCACCTGCGCAAGGGTATCCACGATCCCTTCACTCTCTTCAGCGCTTGCATGGGAGGCGGCAAGATCCGAGCGCAGCATCGCCGCCCAAACCGTAGCCTTGGCGTCGGTGTGCTGGATTCGATCGAGGACGCGTGCATGCAGCTGCACTTGCGTCAGCGGCTTTGAACGGTAGATGCGGCGTGAGATCTCGCTGATCGGGGCACCAGCGGCGAGCAGGAGCGCCGCCACCTGTAGCGTTCTCGGCGTGGTGTTGCCGTGCTGGAACGTTGCCGTATCCATGATGATCCCTGCGGCAAGGGTGCTCGCAAGGTGGCCCGCCTCGGCGCTGAGGTCCGCCTCAAGCGCAACGGCGATCAGCGTGACCATCTCGCAGGTTGCCGCCGCCTTCGGGTCGATCCATTCGAGTGGCGAACCACTGCGATTGGAGGCGTGGTGGTCAATGATTGCGCGCTTCACAGAGGGCGGGAGCGCCTCCATCAGCTCTCCAGCACTCCCCGCTCGCTTTGCATCACCGCAGTCAACAAGGATCGCTAGATCTGGTGTCCAGTCTGGTGGCGTTGTACGGACACGATCAATGGTTGGGATCACGTCGTACACCTTCGCTGGGGTATCCGCACAGAGCACGGCGACCTCAACGCTACGCTGGGCAAGGATCGACTGGAGCCCGAGCGCTGCGCCGAGCGCATCAGCATCTGGTCGTTCGTGCGGGATCACCCAGATGCGCTTCGCCTCAGAGAGGACTGCCAGTAGTTCGGCAGGCACCGCGGCGATCGCCTCGGCGCGAAGTGCCTCAGACCGCCCCGCGCTGCTCACGGTCGCTCCCCCTCAGTTCGAACCTCCCCAGGATTAGGCAGCGGGGCGAGTTCAACCGTGGGGTTAACGTTTCGCTCAATGCTGCCAAGGATCTGCTGGATTCGAGTGCCCCGTTCACCCGCGAGGTCTAACTCAAAGTGCAGCGCCGGCACGCGACGTATGCGGAGCCCCTTAGAGATCATGGTGCGCAGGTACGGCGTGGCGCTCTTGAGCGCTGCAAGGGATCCGGCGCGCTGCTCCTCACTACCGATGGTGCTCACAAAGACCTTTGCGTGGCGGAGATCAGGCGAGGTTTCCACGCCGACAACCGTAACGAATCCAAGCCTTGGATCGCTAATCGATCGCGTGATATGAGTACTGATCTCTTCACGAAGAAGCTCGTCAACGCGTGGCATCCGCTCCGTCATCCAAGCGTCCTTCGGGTCGACTGCTCTCCAACGATCTCCAGAATATCGCCCTCTTCGATCGTGATCGTTGGGCCGAGACCGATCCCGCACTCCTGCCCCTCTTTCACCTCGCGCACGTCATCGCGGAAGCGACGGAGTGACTCCACGACGTCGGTCGCAACAACGTTGCCACCACGCAGAAGGCGAACCTTTGCGCCACGGGTGACGCGCCCTTCGCGCACAACGCAGCCGGCAATGACAAAGCCCTTCCCTGGAAAGAGCTGCTTCACTTCGGCCCGCCCCTCAATGACCTCTGATTTCTCTGGGTCGAGCATCCCCTCAATGGCCGCCTTCATGTCGTCAGCCAACTCGTAGATGATCTCGTAGAGGCGCACATCGACCTTCTCATTGTCGGCCATTCGTCGTGCCCCAGGGGTGAGCGTCGTGGTGAAGCCGAGCACGATGGCATCCGAGGCTGAGGCGAGCAGGATGTCGCTCTCCGTGACCTCTCCCGCCGCGGACATCAACACGTTGATGCGCACCTCATCGCTCTGCAGCTTCTCGAGCTGGTACTCGATCGCGCCGAGCGATCCAGCCACATCAGACTTCAAGATGACGCGAACCTCCTTGCCGGCGCCAGACTGGATACGGCGGTAGAGCTCCTCCATGGTGGCGCGTCCTCCGCCATCTCGGCTCGCCGTCGCCGCGTTCTTGGCCTGCTCGGCGAGCTCGCGCGCTTCGCGCTCACTGGCGGCAACACGGAAGACATCCCCGCTTGATGGCACCTCTGGCAGGCCAGAGATCACGACCGCTGTGGATGGCCCAGAAGCCTTCACGCGCACGCCGTCAGTCGTTTCGAGCGAGCGCACCTTTCCAGAGATCGCGCCAGCAACTACCGCGTCGCCCACGCGCAGTGTCCCTGTCTGGACGATGACGGTGGCAATCGGACCGCGCCCCTTATCGCGCTGTGCCTCAATCACCGTGCCGATCGCTGGGCGGGCAGGATCGGCCTTGTAGTCGCCAAGGTCGGCAACGAGCAGGATCATATCCAGGAGGTCATCAAGACCTACGCCGCTGCGCGCGGAGACGGCAACAAGGGGGACGTCGCCACCGTACGCCTCAACGAGCACGTTCGCCTCGGCGAGCTCACCCTTGACGCGCTCAGGGTTCGCATCTGGCTTATCAACTTTATTGAGCGCGATGATGATCGGAACATCCGCCGCTCGGGCGTGGCTGATCGCCTCTTTTGTCTGCGGCATCACGCCGTCATCGGCGGCAACCACGATGATCGCGATGTCCGTGACCCGCGCGCCGCGTGCCCGCATCGCCGTAAAGGCTTCGTGGCCGGGAGTGTCAAGAAAGAGAATGCTGCGCTCACCACGCTTCACGAGGCTCGCACCAAGGTGCTGCGTGATGCCACCGCGCTCTCCTGCCACAACGTTCGTCTTTCGTAGCGCGTCTAGGAGGCTCGTTTTCCCGTGGTCAACGTGCCCCATTACGGTGACAATCGGCGCGCGGGCCTCTAGCGTTGCGGTAGCCGACTCCTCGAAGAGGATCTGCTTGGCGGCGGCGGGCGGCGCGTCAAGGACCTCCGCTGGCGTCTCTTTTACCTCTTCTGGTTCTGGCTCAGCAACGTTGAATCCAAGCTCAGTGGCGATGAGAGATGCGGTCTCACGGTCAATTCCTTGATTCATCGTTGCGAAGACGCCGCTGCGAATGAGCGGATTGATGATGTCAGCCGGATTCACCCTCAGTATCTGAGCGAGTTCGCCCACCGTCATTGATGGTGGAAGGACCAGGATGCCCGTCTCATGCACCTGCAGAGGCTTTGGTGGGCGCGGTTCAGGATTTGCGCGGTCTGGGCGAGCTGGGCGTGCGTTCTTTCGCTGCTTCGTCATGCTCCCCTCCTTCTGCCTTCCTGCTCCAGCCAGGCGCGACGCGCCCGCTCAGCCAGATCAACCTCTTCGTCACTCGCTACGCTCCGTAGTCCTCGATTCAGCGGAGCGCGAAGGCCAATCTCATGCTCTCGACCTTGCTTTGCGCAGATCCAAACTCCGCGACCGCCAGTGCCTGAAGCGAACAGTTCGCCTCCCTTCTGGCGAGCGAAGCGCAACATCGCGGTTGATGCTGTGCGCTCTTTGCAGATCGCACAGGTGCGCTCCGAAGTTGGGTTCGTGCTACGCCTCACCCTCTACTGCAACCGCCTCGCCTTCGCTCGTAGGTTCGCTCGCAGCTGGTGCTGCAACAGCTGGAGTGCCGGATCCGTCGCTTGCAATGTCAATGCGGTAGCCAGTCAGGCGCGCTGCGAGCCGAGCGTTTTGTCCTTCGCGACCGATCGCCAGCGAGAGAGCATGCTCGGGAACCGTTACGGTCGCCGTCTTGGTCGCCTCATCAACCACGACAGAGATCACGGGCGCTGGAGAGAGGGCTCGTCCAATCATTTCGGCGGGATCATCGGTGAAGGCGATGATGTCGATCTTCTCTCCGCCGAGCTCTTCAACGACCGCCTGCACGCGTGCCCCACGCTGGCCAACAACGGTGCCAACAGGATCAAGTCCCACCTGGTGGCCGTTGACGATCACCTTGCATCGGTGTCCCGCCTCGCGGGCGATCGATGTGATCTCCACCATGCCAGTACCAATCTCTGGCACCTCAAGCTCAAAGAGCTTCTTGACGAAGTTCTTATGCGATCGCGTCAAGAGGATCTCTGGCCCGCGAACGGTCGTGCGTACTTCAAGGAGGAGCGCCTTAACGTTCTCCCCAATACGGAACGTGTCGAGTGGGGAGAGTTCGGTGGCAGGCAGAAAGGCTTCGGCTCGGCCCACGTCGAGCACGAGATTACGTCGATCGACGCGCATTACCACGCCGGTGAGTACCTCCCCTTCGCGCTCGGCGAAGGATCGCATCACCTGCTCGCGTTGGATCTGAACGAGGCGGGCCTGAAGCGTCTGACGCGCCTGTGCCGCAACGATGCGACCCATCTCTGGGCTCATCTCTTCGGTCTCAATCAGTGCGCCAACGACCGCGTCTGGGTGAGACGCATGCGCCTCGGCAAGGCTCCACTCTGAACCAGGGGCGAGCACCTCCTCAACGACGCGGCGCGCACGGAACACCCGCATTGACCCCGTTTCAGGATTCAAGTTTACGTGGATATCTGCCGCACCATGGCGTCGGTTCAGCGCGGCGGCGTAGGCCTCTTCGGCCGCCTGCAGCACACTCTCGCGGTCGATCCCACGCTCTGCGCCGAGTTGCACGAGGGCGCCAACAAGCTCCTTGCTCATACCAGCCTCCATTCACGCTTGGCGGCTCCGATAAAAAAGACGCGGGGGTCACCCACGTCTATCGTTCGGCGGCCATTATTGAACCAAGCATAGCACGCCCCAGGAGGACCTTTCGGCTTGTAGGGAACCCACGAGGGGCGCCCTCACGGTCCCGGCAGCTACTTGCGAGGCTGGCTAGCGGTCCGGGTAGTGCTCCGCCACGTATTGGTCAAGGATCTCAGTGAATTCGGCTACGATGCGATCCCCTCGCAGCGTGGTGAGCAGGCTCCCATCTTTGAAGACTGGGGCTACAGGCTCCTCAAATGTCCCAGGGAGGCTAATCCCCAGGTTGGCATGCTTCGATTCGCCTGGGCCATTCACGACGCAACCCATCACCGCCACCTCCATGCTCTCCACCCCGGGGTGCCGATCGCGCCAGAGCGGCATCTGTGCCTTTAAGTGGGCCTGGATCTGCTGCGCCATCTCTTGGAAGAAGACGCTCGTGGTGCGCCCGCAACCGGGGCACGAGGTCACCTGCGGCGCGAACGCGCGCAGCCCGAGCGACTGCAGCAGCTGCTGCGCCACCTCGACCTCCAACGCACGGTCCCCTCCTGGTTCAGGCGTCAGCGAGACGCGAATCGTGTCGCCGATCCCCTCATTGAGCAAGATGGAGAGCGCCGATGTCGTGGCAACGATCCCCTTCATCCCCATTCCCGCCTCCGTGAGGCCGAGATGCAACGCATAGTTGCACCGCGAGGCAAGCTCTCGATACACATCAATCAAATCTCGCACGTTTGAGGTCTTTGCAGAGAGCAGGATTCGATCATGTGGCACCCCTGTCTCTTCGGCGAGTTCGGCCGACTGCAGCGCACTTCGAACGATCGCCTCCATCGTCACTGCGCGCGCACTGACTGGCTCGTTCGCCTTCGCGTTCTCATCCATCAGTTGCGTCAGCAGGTCTTGGTCGAGTGAGCCCCAGTTCACGCCGATCCTGATCGGCTTTGCATGTTCGTTCGCGATCTTGACGATGGTCTGGAAGTTCTCATTGCGCCGTTTCGTTCCTACGTTCCCGGGATTAATTCGGTATTTAGCAAGCGCCGCAGCGGTCTCAGGATACGCCGCAAGGAGCTTGTGACCGTTGTAGTGAAAGTCGCCAACGATCGGTACCTGAAGTCCATCGTCAGCGAGACGGCGGAGGATCTCTGGAACTGCGGCGGCCGCCGCTTCATTGTTGACGGTGACGCGGACGATCTGACTCCCTGCTCGAGCAAGGTGGGCAACCTGGGCCGCCGTGGCCGCAGCATCCGCCGTGTCCGTGTTGGTCATTGACTGCACAACGATTGGATGAGGGGCACCCACTAGGACGCCACCGATGCTGACTGATGGCGTTGGTCGGCGGGTGGGTCGCAGTAGGTCGGGACGATCCGCTGCAGGGTGCGGGAGAACAGGGAGGTCGCGACTCATTTTGCCCCTCCGCCGAAGATACCGAGGAGGTCCCCGAGGGTGACCCAGGCAAAGAGGAGCAGCATCGCGAGCGCACCGCCGGTGACGAGCACCTGTTCTGCCTTTCGCCCACGCTCACCACCGAGTGCGTGCCGAAGGAAGAGGACCGCGACCCGACCACCGTCAAGTGGGGGGATCGGGAGAAGATTCAAGATTGCGAGATTTGCGGAGAGCAGGGCTGCGATTTGTAGTAGCCCGCTAAATCCGAGTCGCCCCGCCGCGTCGGATACACCAACGGCGATCCCAACAGGGCCAGCGAGTGCAGGCGCCTCTTCGGCGCTACGGAAGGGGGCGGTGATGAGATCGGCGAGTCCGACGATGATCGCCATCCCCGCATCAATCGTCCGTCGCGCTGCAACTGCGAACACCTCGTTGATCGGTCGCGTCAGTGGGCCTGCTGCCAGCAGGTCGGCGATGCGAATGCCGAGCACTCCCTGATCCGCCGCCTCTTCGATCGTTCGCAGGCGAACGGTGATCTGACGCGAGACGTCCGCCTCGCTCACCACCGTCAACGTGACCTCTCTGCCAGCCGCTTCGCGTAGGCCGCTGAGTGGTGTCTCAAAGCGATCGAATGGAACGCCGTCAAGTGCAGCGATACGCTCCCCCGCCACGATTCCCGCGGCGGCTGCAGGCGATCCCGGCTGCACGCTGTCGAGGAGCAGCTCACCACGCTCGGCGAGTGGACCGGCCAAGACAATCATCAAGATGAACGCCACCGCGAGGTTCACCACGACGCCGGCGAGCATGACAATCACCTTGGAGCTGAGTGAGGCGCGCTCCCAACCGTCTGGCTCGTGGCTCCCTTCCGTGGCTCCAGCCATGCGCACGAATCCGCCAAATGGAAGCGCATTCAGGGTGAGTAGGGTGCGTTTGCCACGGTGCAGGACGGCAACGCGCGGCGGGAAACCAATACCAAACTCCTCAACGGCGATCCCGCGCTGGCGTGCAGCGATCAGGTGCCCAAGCTCATGCACCACGATCAGTGGAACCACGAGAAGGATCAGGACCAGCAACGGTCCAAGGATCCCGCCGACTAGCCCGAACAGTTCACCCATGTGTTCAGCCTACGCTGGCTGGGGCGCTCACGCTGGGCGCCATGCCGCCGCGAAGGCGCGGACCTCCGCGTTGAGGGCGATCAGCGCCTCAACGTCGCTCGGCTCAGGGAGGTGGCCGAAGCGCTCCGTCGCGGCGGCGAGCAGGGTCGGGATCCCTCCAAACGAGATCTCCCCTGCTGAGAAACGCGCGGTAGCAACGTCATCCGCCACGATAAGCGCAGCGGGCGCAGCGCCACCCTGCTCCCCCGCCGCAAGCGCAACCGCAAGCCCAGGGAAGCGCACAAGGTCAGGCGGTTCAAATGTCAGCCCGCCAATCTCTGCCAAGTTGACGGCGCGGGCAGGCTGATCACTCCGCTCCGGGTAGTTGAGCGCGTAACCGATTGGCCCGCGCATATCAGGGTCTCCCATCTGCGCCTTCATGGAGCCGTCCGTGAAGCTCACCGCGCCATGGACCACGCTCTGCGGGTGCACCAAGATGGAGATGCGACCCATTGGCATCTCAAAGAGCCGATGCGCCTCAATCACCTCAAGGCCCTTGTTGACCAGCGAGGCGGAGTCAATAGTGATCTTTCCCCCCATCTTCCACGTTGGATGCTTCAGTGCGTCTGCAAGTTGCGCGCGCTCGATTCGTTCTGCGTCCCAGGTGCGGAATGGTCCCCCGCTAGCAGTGAGCCAGAGGCGATCCACGCGTTCACGCGACTCGCCCGCGAGACACTGCCAGATGGCCGAGTGTTCGCTATCAACGGGACGAAGCCGCTCAAGGAGCGCGGTCCCCGCGCGTTGTGCAGCACGACGAGCGGCACCGATCACGATCTCACCGCCAGCGACGATCGTCTCCTTGTTTGCAATCGCCACGGGGATGTTGCTCTCAAGTGCGGTGATGGTTGCCTGGAGGCCGACGATTCCCGTGGCCGCCGCCACCAGTAGGTCGGGTGCTGAGTCAACGACGCGGCTGCTGAGCCCCCCTCCATCCTCACCGATCAGCATCCTGGCGTTTGGGTGCGCCGATGCGAGCGCACGCGCCGCGGCACTCTCACGCCCCACCGCGAGCGCGACGACCTCAAAACGATCGGGGTGAGCGCTGATCAGCTCAAGGGTCTGGCGACCGATTGATCCGGTTGCGCCAATAAGTGCAATGCGGAGGCGAGCCACTCATTCCACCAGGGTGAGCAGCCGCGAGTACTCTAAGATCAGCGCGGCAACAAGCGCAACTGGTGCTGCAAGTAACAGGCTGTCAATTCGGTCAAGGATCCCGCCGTGCCCTGGGATCATCGTGGCCGAACTTCCCACTCCGGCGGCCCTTTTGAAGAGCGATTCAACGAGGTCTCCCGCCTCAGCTGCAACCGCAACAAGGAAGCTTGCCAAGAGTGCCCAGGCGAGTGGCGCATCCAGCCAGATGGTGCCCGCAACTGCACCAGCCGCGGTAGCCAGCGTGAGTCCGCCGATCAGCCCTTCAACACTCTTACGAGGAGAGATTCGAGGGGCTAACTTCCTGCGACCGAACCTCCGACCGATCAGGTACGCACCAGTGTCGGCGCTCCAGACGACGACAAGGAGCCATGCAATCCATGGCGCCGGGCTGCTGTGACCGAGGGCGCCGAGGAGTGGGAGGAGGATGAGCGGAGAGAGCCAGACGGCTGTGGCGAGCGTGCCAAAGAGTGAACGAACGTACGGCGCGGCACTCCCCTCACTGTCGCGCAGTGCCCGAACGAGCTGTAGGAGCACGAGTGCAAGCAGGGTGAGCACCGAGACGGGTATCGTAATGGCTCCTCCTAGGGCGAAGAGGCTGAGTAGGGGGAGCAACAAGAGCGCTGCGCTCCAGGGCGCCGAAGCGCCGCCAGCGATGGCGCCAACGATCTGCGCCCCCTCGCGTGCGCCCAACAGGATCAGGACGGCGGTGAGTGGGATCGTTCCGAACGGCCAGATCAGAAGCCCTGCGGCGAATGGGACGATAAAGAGTGATCCGAACGCTCGTGCCCCAAAGCCGCTACCGCGTAGGTCGATCGACCGAACCGCCCTCATCGACCGAACCGCCTCGTGCGCGCCGCGAAAGCACGCATCGCCGACTCAAGGTCGGCTCCGCTAAAGTCTGGCCATAGCCCAGGCCAGGTGACGAGCTCCGTGTAGGCCGTCTGCCAGAGCAGGAAGTTGGAGAGGCGCTCTTCACCTCCAGTGCGGATCAGCAGGTCGGGATCAGGGACCCCTTTCGTGTAGAGGGCGCCGCTGATCACACTCTCGTCGATCGAATCGGCGGCTGCGCCAGAGCGGACAATTGAACGCACCGCATCAACGATCTCCGTCCTGCCACCGTAGTTAAAGGCGACGTGCAGTTTCATCGCGTTACCCATCGCAGTCTCCGCGCACGCACGTTGAATCCGCTCCCCCGCGCCCTTAGGAAGTTCGTCGAGTCTGCCAAGGAAATCTACGCTGATCCCATTCTTAATCAGGGTCTCAGTCTCCCGTTCAATCGTCTTCGCCAAAAGGGCGAAGAGATGCCGTACCTCCCGATCATCGCGCCCCCAGTTCTCGCGGCTAAAGGCGTAGACGGTGAGGTGCTCAATGCCGAGCTCTGCCGCGCGCGTGATGACGCCGCGAAGCGCTTCGGTTCCGGCGGTGTGGCCGTCAAGTTCGTCGCGTCCTTGTGCTCGCGCCCAGCGCCGATTGCCGTCCATGATGATGGCAACATGGCGCGGTAGCCCCTGCACCGCCAGCCCCCGATGGACGAGCGGCGGAGCGTCAACCGGCCGATCGACGCTGCGGTCGGTCAACCCTCGAGGACCTCACGCTCCTTTGCCGCGGCCATGCGATCAATCTCGGCGATCTTCGCGTCTGTTGCCTTCTGAAGGGCATCAAGTCGGCGGCGCGCATCGTCCTCGCCGATCTCCTTCCCCTTCTCAAGCTTCTTGGTAGCTTCCTGTGCATCGCGTCGTGCGTTGCGGATCTCAATGCGCGCCTCTTCGGTGCGCTTCCCCATCTGCTTTACGAGGTCCTTCCGGCGCTCCTCCGTCATTGAGGGGACACGCAGCCGGATGATGTTCCCGTCGACCGCTGGGGTCATGCCGAGCTGTGCGTTATTAAGCGCCTTCTCGATTGCGGGGATGGCACTTGGATCCCACGGCTGCACGATGAGCAGGGTGTTCTCTGGGACGCTGATTCCAGCCATCTGGTTGAGCGGCGTCTTTGCTCCGTAGTGATTCACTGTGATGTGCTCCACGAGCGAAGCGCTCGCTCGACCAGTCCTGAAGCCCCCGAGATCCTTCCCGAACGCCTCTACCGCGCGACTCATTCTCTCCTCAACGCTTCCACTCATCGCGCCCCCTCCTTCGAGATCATCGTGCCGACCTCATCCCCTCGCACCGCTTTCAAGATGTTCTCATGCGCACCGAGATCAAAGACAACAATCGGCAGGTTATTCTCCATGCAGAGCGAGACGGCTGCTGCGTCGAGCACCTTCAAGCCGTCCACGAGGACACGTCCATAGCTGATGAAGGGGATGCGCACCGCATCGGAGTGAAGGTTTGGATCCTTATCGTAGACACCGTCAACCTTGGTTGCCTTCAACAAGACCTGCGCGCTGATCTCCACCGCGCGGAGTGCCGCCGCGGTATCGGTGGTGAAGTAGGGATTCCCCGTTCCTGCCACGAAGACCACAACACGACCCTTCTCAATATGCCGAATCGCACGGCGACGGATGTACGGCTCCGCAATCTCGTTCATCTCGATCGCGGTCATCACGCGGGTCTCTACGCCAGCGCGCTCAAGTCCATCCTGAAGCGCGAGGCCGTTCATCACGGTTGCGAGCATGCCAATATGATCCGCTGTGGCTCGCTCCATCCCCGTTGCGTTGGCCGCAGTCATGCCGCGGAAGATGTTCCCACCCCCCACCACAATCCCAACCTCAACCCCGAGTGCGCGGACGCTTCGAACCTGCTCGGCAACAAAGGCGACCACCTTCGGGTCCACGCCGTACTGCTGATCGCCGAGAAGTGCCTCGCCGGAAAGTTTGAGCAGAATACGGGAGTATCGGGGCTTCAACTCCATGGCTGTGCCATACGGCTCGCCATGGCGCTGCTCAGAGCTCCTCGCCGAGCGCGTACCGCACAAATCGACGAACACGGATGTTCTCGCCAATCGTTGCGATCGCGTTGGTGATGAGCTGGGCGACCGTCTCCTCGCCGTCGCGGAAGGGCTGATCAAGGAGGCAGACCTCTTCAAACCACTTGCGCAACTGTCCCTCCAGGATCTGCGCACGAACCGACTCTGGCTTCTTGGCAAGCTCTTCGGCACCCTCAAGCTCGGCACGCTTCGCGGCGAGCACGTCTACAGGGATATGCTCCTGGCTGACATAGAGCGGATTTAAGCCTGCGATCTGCATGCCAATATCCTTGACAAGCTTCTGGAACAGCTCATTGCGTGCAACGAAGTCAGTCTCGCAGTTCACCTCAAGGAGGACGCCGACACGGCCGCCAGTGTGGATGTACGAAGAGACGAGCCCTTCGCGTGCATCTCGCCCCGCCTTCTTCGCCGCTGCGGCAAGCCCGGCTTCGCGTAGCCTTACGACCGCCTGCTCTACATCGCCGCCCGACTCTTCCAGTGCGCGCTTGCAGTCCATGAAGCCAGCACCTGTTCGCTCTCGAAGATTTTTCACTGCATCTGCACTGATCGCCATCATCTACCCCTCTGCCCCGCTGCGCGTTACGCGCTCGGTGCGCTCTCGTCGACTGCAGGCGCTGCTGCTGGCTCCTCATCCGGCGAGAAGCTCAGTGTGCCCGTAGCGCTAAGCGCTGCAACAAGGTCATCCTGCGCGTCCGAGGCCGCCTGGCTCTCTGGCGCAGCAGCGGCCGCTGCGGCCGCCTCTTGTGCCTCAAGCGCTGGGAGTCGTGCCGCGCGCTCCGCGGCACCTTCAATCACTGCATCGGCGACCGACTTGCAGATCAGCTTGATGCACTTGATCGCATCATCGTTCACTGGGATCGGGTACTGCAGCTGATCAGGATCTACGTTTGTATCTGCCGTCCCGACCACTGGGATGCCGAGCTTATTCGCCTCAACAGCGGCCAGCGTCTCGCGGCTCGGGTCAATGATGAAGACCATCCCGGGGGTCTTGCGTAGGCGGCGCATGCCACCCAGGACACCGCGAAGCTTCACAAGTTTAGCCCTGAGCTTCGCCGCCTCCTTCTTGGACATCAGCTCAAACTCGCCCGCCTGCTCGCGTGCCTCAAGCTGCTCGAGCAGCGTCAGGCGCTTACGGATCGTTCCGAAGTTCGTGAGCATGCCGCCGAGCCAGCGCTTGATGACGTACGGCTGACCGGCCCGCGTGGCCTCCTCCAGGATTGGGGCCTGGGCCTGCTTCTTTGTCCCAACAAAGAGGATCGTTTCACCGTTCGCCGCCGCTTCACGTACCGCAAGGAGCGCCGCCTCAAGGTGCTTTGCACTCTTGGCAAGATCAAGGATATGGATCCCATTGCGCTGGGCGTAAATGAAGGGCGCCATCTTCGGATTCCAGCGCCGAGTCTGATGCCCAAAGTGGGCTCCGACCTCTAGAAGTTCGCGCATTGATACTGCGACCATAGATCTCCTCATTACGGTTATCCCACCGCGGGACGCCATCGCGACCCCGAGGGGCCACCGTTGCGAGGCGACATGCTCCGCGTGCGTATTCCCCAGCCAAGGCTGAGGGCGCCCGATTCAGGTGCTGGCGAATCCTACCATCCTCCCCCCACCTCGTCCCACGCTCGGCGATTCCCCGCACGAGGCGCAGCCGCTCCTTACCAGGCGGTCCAATCACAAGGAGGAGATCGACTCGCGCGAGCCCTGGGACCGCCTCCCGCTGTCGCCGTAGTGCCGCTAGCTTCCTGGCGCCAAGTAGTTGCATCGGTCCCGCATCTCCCAGCGATCGGCGAGCACGCACCTCAACGGCAACTAGGCGACCGAGTTCGTCGTGCGCCAAAAGATCAATCTCTAGACCCGCAACACGCAGGTTGCGCTGCACGATGCGCCACCCGATCGCTTGCAGCGCATCCGCGGCGCACCCCTCTGCCTCGTCTCCGCGCACCGATCGTCGAACTCCCATTGGACCACGATCAGGCCCACGCCGTACGGTGTACGTATCCTTAAAGTTAGGTCTCGTGTACGATCGCTGCAATACGCGCCGCCACTGGTGCGTACGTTCGACGGTGATGCGGCGTTACGCCAAGCTGCGCCAGCGCGGCCAGGTGGCGAGCGGCTGGATAGCCAACATTTGACTCCCAGCCGTATCCTGGATACCGAAGGTCGAGTCGCGCCATCAGTCGATCCCGCAGCACCTTTGCGACGATGGAGGCGCAGGCGATCGGATAGACACTGGTATCCCCTTTGATGATCGTCTCATGCGCCCCAATCGACCTCTGCAGTTCAGCTGCAGGCGAACCGTCCACCAGGGCGAAGTCCACTGGTCGACCAAACCTCCGCTCCAGCGCACGCACCGCGCGCGTCATTGCCAGGTGCGAGGCGGCGCGAGGATTGAGGCGCTCAACCTCGCGTGCGGATGCGGCACCGATCCCGTAGGCGACCGCCACGGCGCGAATTAGTGGATCGAGCCGCTCACGCTGTTGCCGCGACAGCGCCTTTGAGTCGCGCACTCCATCGATCGGTTCGCCAGGCGGCATGAGAATTGCGCAGGCAACAACCGGGCCCGCCAGCGGTGCGAGGCCAACCTCGTCGATGCCGATAACGGCACGCTGTGGATGTCCGTGATGTAGCTCTCGTTCACGTGTCGGAGTTCCACGGCCACTCAGCGGCCGGGAGGGCGTCACGCCTTCGCCTGCTCCGTATCGTCTGCCGCGGCGGCGACCTCTTCGGTAGCATCGGCGGCTGGTGCTGCATCTGTGGCAACTTCGGCGGCGGTCTCAGCAGGTGCCTCAACAGGCGTCTCAGCAGGTGCCTCAACGGCCGCCTCTGCAGCGGGCGCCTCAGCGACCACTTCAGCAAGCGGTTCGCTCCCAATGGCCTCAGTGGCGGGCTCAGTGGCGGTCTCAGTAGGTGTCTGATCAAAGACTGGGTTGAGGATCTCGCCTACTGCGCTGCGCTTCTCGCGGAGAGACGACCGCTTACCGACGCGATCGCGGAGGAAGTAGAGTTGTGCGCGATGCGAGACACCATGGCGAACGATCTCAATCTTCTCGATGCGTGGGCTGTGCACCTTGAACGTGCGCTCAACGCCTACGCCAGAGGCGATACGTCGAACGGTAATCGTGAGTCCGAGTCCACCGCCGCGCAGGCGCATGACCGTTCCCTCAAATACCTGGATGCGCTCGCGGTTCCCCTCAACGACCTTCGCTGACACCTTGACGGTGTCGCCGGTCTTGATCGGAGGAAGATTGCGCTTCATCTGCTCGTCCGTGATCGTTCGAATTAGATCCATATGGTCTCCGTGTCTACCCAGCAGGGACCCTGCTGGTGCGAAGCGGGAGAATAGCACAGAGGGGCGGAGCCACCCGCTACGACCCCTCCCCACGAGGGGTCGAGCTGGCCGTCCGACCGAGGAGGTCGGGGCGGCGTGCCGCCGTGCGCCGCAGCGCCTCCTCTTTGCGCCAGGCGGCAACTGCGGCGTGGTTTCCCGAGAGGAGGATCTCAGGGACGCTCGCGCCGCGGAACTCAGCGGGGCGCGTGTACTGCGGGTACTCAAGGAGGTTTGAAGAGAAGGACTCCTCGTCGAGCGACGCTGCATCGATAGCGCCAGGGAGCAACCGGAGGAGCGCGTCACAGAGCACGATCGCCGCAGGCTCGCCACCCGAGAGGACGAAATCGCCAATGCTCAGCTCAAGGTCAACATAGGCGCGAACGCGATGATCGACCCCCTCATAGCGGCCGCAGAGAATGACTAGGTGCTTTGCGAGCGCAAGGCTGCGCACGCGCGACTGCCCTAGGCGCTCGCCACCCGCGTCCAGCAAGATCACAGTGCTCCCTTCGCTGCGGAGAGCCTCGATCGCATCGACGAGCGGCTCGGGGCGCATCAGCATCCCTGCACCGCCCCCATACGGTTCGTCATCCACTGCGCGGTGCTTTCCGATCCCCCACTCGCGCAAGTCGTGCACCTTCAGTTCTGCGAGACCGCGCTCCACCGCGCGGGCCGGGATGCTCGCCGCCAGTGCGGCGCGCACCGTCTCCGGGAAGAGGGAGACGACATCAATGCGCAGGCTCGGCGCAAGGTCGCTCACTTTGCGCGTCCCGATTTTGGTTGTCGCGGATTCCGTGGAACCTTTGGAGTTCGCGGAGGCTTCGGAGCCCGCGGAGGTAGCGGCGCTCGCACGCTCAACTCTGAGCCGCTGAGGTCGGCGATGATGATGCCCTCGCGAGGCTTGAACGTCACGATAATGGAGTCAACCACGGGGAGGTCAAGCTCACCACCATCTGGTGTACGCAGGATGTAGACCTCAGCTCCACCCGTGCGATAGCAGTTGAACACGGTGCCGATCAGTTCACCGTTCGGACTCGTAACCTTCACACCGATCACCTCATCCCAATAGACACGCCCAGGTTCGCCAGCATCAGCGGCGAGGGTAGAGAGGTAGCTCCCCACCACGATCTGCGCCGTACCGCGATCGGTCACTTCGGCAAATCGCGCAAAGGCGCCGGGGGATGCGGGGTTCCACTCAGTGAGGGTCAGCTCGCGCTCACTCCCCTCAACGCGTAGCTTGGCACCAAGGATGAATCGATCCTCAGGGTGGTCGGTGAGGATCTCCAGACGGAGCGTGCCATCGAGTCCGCGGATCCCACGTACCTTCGCGACACGAAGGTCGCGAAGTGCGTCAGCCGATTTCGAGGACGTAGTTCTCTCCCGTGCGGTTGGAGATCACCTTGAGCAGGCTGCGCATGGCCTTGGCGATGCTGCCATTTCGACCGATGACACGGCCCATATCGTCTTCATCAACGATGAGTCGAAGGACGATGGCATCGCCATCCTCTTCAACCTCAACGCTCACGCCATCAGGATTATCGGCGAGCGACCGTGCAACATATGCGACGAGATCTGCTGCTGGCATTTATGCCTCCTCTGCTGGTGCTTCTGCGACTGACTCTGCCGCAACTTCTGCGGTGGCGTCTGCCGACTCTTCCACTGCGACCTCGACGGCCGCTTCGGCGGCGAGCTCTGCTGACGTCTCAGGTGCCGCCTCAGGTGCCGCCGCAACCACGACGGTCGGCTCTTCAACTACTGGTCGAGTGCCGGGCGCGGTGTAGCCCTTCTCAGCCGCCTTTGGTCCCGTCTTCCCACCAGATGCCGTGCCGCCGGCGCGTGCCTTCGCGATCAGCTTGCCAACAACCTCAGAAGGCTGGGCGCCACTTGCGATCCAGGCATCTACCTTCGGCAGATCAAGGACGAGTGTCATTGGCTCGGTGCGTGGGTTATAATGTCCGAGCGTCTCAAGCGAGCGACCATCGCGCGCGCGGCGTCGATCGGTCGCAACAACGCGATACGACGGCTGTCCTGATGCCCCTACTCGTGTCAACCTGATTCGAACGCTCATCCGTGTAACGCCCTCCGTGGGCCTGGCGGTCGCCAGGCGTATGACCCCGAAGCGGTGGGGTGTGTGTCTTGGGATAGTAGCCGCTCAGGGTGACCTGCGCATCTCGGGGTCCGGTGGCTATCGGCGCCCCCCCTTGCGACGGGCCTTCTTCGCCTTCCGATCCTCTTTGGGGCGGATGTATGCCCCAGCGTGCTTCCCAGGGAGGGCGCCGCCCCCGCCCGCGAGCCGGGCGGGATCAATCCCGCCCGTTCGGCGCATCAGCAGGCGCATCTCCTCAAGGCGCTTCACGAGGCGGTTGACCTCCTCGATCGTGCGGCCAGCCCCAGCGGCGATCCGTCGACGCCGCGGGATGGAGAGGAGCGTCGGGTTCTCGCGTTCGTTTGTGGTCATGGAGAGGATGATCGCTTCGGTGCGCTTGAGCTCACCAGCGGCGACTGCCTCCTCCGCCTGTTCCGCCATACCGCCCATTCCCGGGATCATCTTCACGATCTGGCCGATCGGTCCCATGGATGACATCTGCCGCAGTTGATCCAGTAGGTCAACAAACGTCATCTCGGCGGGACGCCGAGTTGGGCTTGATCGTGGCGCTGCGGAAGCGTTCACATCGCCACCAGCTTCGCGCACGATCTCCGTGAGTGTTGCAAGGTCACCTAACTCCAGGATGCGACCGGCAATCCGATCTGGATGGAACCGCTCGAGTGCCTCGAGTCGCTCGCCAGTGCCAATAAAGAGCACAGGAATTCCTGCGCCGCCGGCGATCGAGAGGGCCGCGCCACCGCGCGCATCTCCATCGAGTTTGGCAAGGATCAGGCCCGTTGGATCAGCAACCGCTTTGAAGCCCTCGGCCACCGTGAGCGCCTGCTGACCAGTTGCGGCATCAAGCACCAAGAGTCGTTCGCGCGGCTGTACCGCCTCTCGCAGATCGGCAAGCTCTTGCATTAACACCGCGTCAAGCGTCGTTCGACCGGAGGAGTCGATGATGAGTAGATCGCGTCCAAGCTTGCGCGCGGATTCGAGCGCACGCCGCCCGATCTCCGCCACTGGTGTCCCGTCCGGTTCTCGATGAACAGGCACGTTGATCGCCGCCCCGAGAAGCGCGAGCTGTTCCGCTGCCGCCGGTCGCCTCGGATCGGCGGCAACAAGAAGCGGTCGCCGCCCCTCTCGTTGAAGTCGAAGTGCAAGCTTCGCCGCTGTCGTTGTCTTCCCTGCTCCCTGAAGACCGAGCAGCAGGATGCTTGCGGTGCGTTCGCGAAGGTCAAGTTCACGAACGTGCCCCCCGAGTGCTTCGGTGAGTGCGCCATGCACGATCCCAACGAGACGACCTCCAGCACCGACTCCGCCGACAACGTGTTCATTGAACGCGCGCGTGCGCATCGACGTGATTAAAGAGGTGGCAACCGAGAGCGCAACATCGGCGTCAATGAGCGCGGTACGAATCTCGGCGAGGCCCGCCTCAAGATCATCCTCGCTGATCCGCCCGCGGCCGCCGAGGCGTTGCAGTGAGGCGCGAAGTCGGCTTCCAAGCGCATCAAACATGGGTGTGAGTGTACGCTGCGCGCATGAAGCGGCAGGGGCGTGGCACGCAGCGGAGTGGTGGCATCACGATAGCCGTACGGCGCGATGTGCGCGTCTTGATGGCGGCGTCGTCGGTCTCCACCTTCGGCTCCTTCATCACGCGCGCCGCACTCCCCCTTCTCGCCATCATCGGGTTGCAGATTTCTCCAGCAGAGGCGGCACTCCTCGCCGCAGCGGATATGATCGCTGCGGCGCTGATCAGCCAGGTGGCTGGCGTCTGGATCGATCGCCTGCCTCGACGACCGCTCCTCATTGCTACGGACCTCCTTCGCGCAGGGCTGCTAGGAAGCATCCCGCTTGCGGCTGTTGCTTTTGGAGGCGTCACCCTGCCGCACCTCATCCTTGTCAGTGCGGCGAGCGGGATGTGCAGCACCGCCTTCGATATTGCCGAGCGCAGTTACCTTGCAGGACTCGTCCCCACCCCTTACCTCCGGTCGGTCCTTGCCAGGGTGCTCGGCATTCGCGGAGCGGCAGAATTCTTCGGCTTTGGCGTCGCAGGGATCTTGGTCGGCAGCATCGGCGGCCCGGCCGCCATTGGTGTGGATGCGTTGACCTACATCCTCTCCGCACTCCTCCTCACCGCGCTCCGCGTTCGTGAGCCACGACTCACCAGGGCCAAGGAGCGACGCAGCTTCTTTGAAGAGGCGCGAGAGGGGCTCGGAGGAACATGGGCGATCTCCATCATGCGCCCACTACTCGCCTCAAGTGCTGCGATCGGCATCTACTTTGGGCTCTTCCGCTCCGCATACATGTTCTACGTCGCCCGAACCCTTGATCTCTCGCCCGAGGTGATCGGCCTTGTCATCGCCAGCGGCGGCATCGCGTCATTTGCTGGCGGCTTACTCACCGAGCGGGTCTCGCTCGCACTCGGGACTGGGCGCGCGATTAGCGTCAGCCTCATCATCGTTGGGGCCGGCCTTGCGCTCGTCCCTCTCGCACCGGTTGCCTCAGGCTTCGGAATCGTCCTACTCGTTGCCCATCAGTTCATGAGCGATGGCTTTGAGACGGTCTGGGAGGCGAATCAGGGGGCGATCCGTGGTCGCGTCATCTCCAACGCAATGCAGGGGCGGGCGAGCGCTGCATTTGAGGGGGTGAGCATCCTCGGTCGCCTGACTGGCATCGTGGCGGGCGGATTGATTGGCAGCTCGATTGCGGGGAGTGGTGCCGCCCTCTTTCTCGGCGCGGCTGCCTCCATCCTTGCTGGCGTTGCCATCGGCGCCACACGCATTGGTCGGATTCAACGCATCAGCGCACTCCCGCGCGCCCGCTAGACGGCGTCGCCGAGCAGCCCCTCCACGAACGCATCTGCGTCAAACGGGAGGAGATCGCTCCCCCCTTCGCCCACACCGACCCAACGTACGGGGAGTGCAAGTTCTTGACGGACAGCAAGCGCGACCCCGCCGCGCGCACCCAAATCAAGCTTTGTGAGGATGACGCCGTCCACGCCAGCGGCGCGATTGAATCCGCTCGCCTGGGCGAGCCCGTTCTGGCCCGCAGTGGCATCAAGGACAAGCAGCACCTCCACCTGTGCGTTCGGCGCAAGTTTCGCTATGACACGGCGCATCTTAGTGAGCTCATCCATCAGGCCGCTCTTCGTCTGCATCCGACCAGCCGTATCAATGATCACGGGGTGTAGGTTCTTTGCGGATGCAGCGGTAAGCGCGTCGTGAATCGCCGCAGACGGATCGCCACCCGGTCTCCCCTCAATGATCGGCACCCCTTCGCGCGCGGCGAGGATTCGCAGCTGCTCGATTGCTGCGGCGCGAAAGGTGTCGGCCGCAACGAGGAGAGGCTGCAGTGAGGCCGCCTTCGCGCGCGCCGCAAGCTTCGCGGCAGAGGTTGTCTTTCCCGCCCCATTCACCCCCACAAGGAGGATGATCTGCACTTGGGTCAACTCGCCAGGTTCTGCGCGGTCAACTTCGGGCGACTCTTCTCGCATCAGGTTGAGCAACGCACTACGAAGCCGTTCACGACCCGAACCTTCGCGAACCTCGCGCGCCGCGGCGATCAGTGCCGCAGCACACTTCGTCCCCGCGTCACTCTGGATCAGCGCCTCTTCTAAGGCCCCCCAGTCTGGCTCCGGGGCGAGTGAGCGCCGTAACGCCTGGATAATCCCGCTGCCAGAGGGGACCACCGCGGCGCTGATGTTCGCCTTCTCTTTCCTTGTGGACTTTCGCCAGAAGGCGAACTTCAACGGGCGGCCTCATGCTCCGCACGTGCGGCGTCAGCAATCCTCTTCGCCTCGTCGAGTCGGAGACCGAAGACGCGACTCGTTGCATCTTCGCCAGCCGTCACGCCCCAAAGGCTGTCGGCAACCTCAACGGTGCCGCGGTTGTGCGTGATCACAATCACCTGCGTTCGCTCGCTCAACTCGCGAATCGCATCACCGAATCGGGTGATGTTCGATTCATCGAGTGCGGCATCTACTTCGTCCAGGACTACAAACGGGAGCGGTCGCACTGCGAGCATGCCAAGAAGGAGTGCCACGCCAGTGAGGGCGCGCTCACCGCCAGAGAGGAGTGAAAGCTGCTGTCGCCGCTTCAGCGGTGGTCGCGCATCAATCTCTACGCCCGGTCGGCGCACTCCATCCTCAGCGGTGAGTCGCAACTGCGCATCACCACCACCGAAGAGGAGCTGGAAGTTTGCAGCGAACGTGCTCTGGAGCGCGGTGAACTGTTCGTTGAAGGTGCTCTCAACGAGCAGATCAAGCTCAAACATCAGGCCAGATGCCTTGGCAATAGCGCCGTCCAGGTCGCTCGTCTGCGCCTCGAGACCCTCCAGGCGCTCGTGTAGCTCACGATGCTCGATCGCGACGCTCGCTCCGGCCGCCTCAAGCGGACCGATCTTTCGGCGGAGGCGTTCAAGGGTGCGGATCACCTCAGAGTCTGCTGGCTGCGGCGCGATGCCGCTGCGCAGCGCGGCGACCCCCCAGTGCTCAAGGAGTGCGGCCGCCTGCAGACGCGCCACGGCATCCTGCGCAGCGCCCTCTTCGCTCGCTGGAGTCGCGTCGCCCTCCCCGCTTGCGGGCTCAGGCGCACCTGTTTGCAGGTGCGCCGGGAGTGCGGACTTGATGCGCGGCTCGGCGAGTAGACGGCGTCCAAAGGCGAGCAGGTCGCCGCTCAACTCTTCCAAGAGGCGCTCGTACTCAAACTCTAGTCCTTGCGCGTCACGCTCGAGCGGGCGGAGTGCCTCATCAAGTGCAGCTTCGTGCTGACGTAGGGTGCGCTTGCGGTCATCGTCGACTGCGCTCTCACGCTCGATCCCTTCCTGCTGCTCAGCGAGTCCCTGTACCAGCATCTCGCGCTCCACAACGGCAACCTGTGCCGCATCTGACCGGCCGACCAGCTCCACACGTTCCGCCTGTAGTGTGGCGCTGCGCGACTCGAGTGCGCCGCGCTCTTGCGCCGCCCGTGCAATCCGGGCCGACGCAGCGGCGATGCTCGCATCGCCACGTGCGCGTGCCAGCTCCCAAGCGCGAAGCGATTGGCGATCGGCGTCAACGGCCGAGGCGGAGGCTGCCCGTCGCTCTGTGAGCTCTCGAATCCGCTCCCGCCACTCCTGCACCGCGCTCCCACTCCCTGTGGCACTACTGGCGCTCGCCTGCAGTTCGTCGCGACGCGCCGCAAGGTCGCGCAGGGTCTGCGTGAGGCGCTCCAGGCGCGTATCACGGTCAACGCTCTTCCGTGTGGCGGTGACCACCTCTCGCTCCGCCTCAGCGCGAAGGTCAGCGGCGCTGCGGAGCGAGTTCCGTGCGGCAAGGTCGGCCGACCGACCGCTGAGCGCCATCTCTGCGGCAGCGGTAAGACGCGCCTCCTCCGCCTCCGCTTCGTGACGGAGGTCGGCAGCTGAGGCGGTACGACGCTCTACTTCCATTGCAACCCGTGCGATCTCCGAGTCAAGTAGCGCGTCCTCGGGCTCGGTCTCGCGTGTGACCAGACCGCCGGCGCGGACCAGTGCGCCGCCACGGGTGACGATCAAGCCACCGATCGGCAGGTCGGCGAGCGCATCAAGTGCGCTCGCAACGGAAGGGGCAACGGCAACGCCGCTCAAGATGCGCGCTAGCACACCACCCGGATCGTTCACGATCTCACTGCTCAACTTTGGTAGCGTTGGGTGATCTGCAGCGAGGTTTCCCGCCGAGCCTTCAATCAGCAGCGCCCCCTGCTCGTCATCAAGCAGTGATGCTCCGCTCCGATCCACGATGAAGCCACGCGCAAGCGCGCCGAGTGCGGCGAAGACGGCGCTCCTCCCCTCCTCTCGAATCTCCACGCCAGCCAAGAGGCTGCGTCCACCGATCGCACGCGCGGCGCGCGCCAAGGCGCGCTCTTGAAGCGAGGTACGACGCGCCTCAAGTGCGGTGCGTCGACCCTGGAGGGTTGCACACTCCGCCTCCGCCGCCCGCGCAGCACGCTCACGATCCCCCGCGATGGCGCGGAGTTTTGACTCTTCACTCTCTGCAGCGCTCGCGGCGGCGGTAGCCTGTTCGGCGCGCGTGGCAGCGTCGTCATACCCTGCTCGCACAGTGTTTCGCCTCCCCGTCGCCGCGATCAGCTCCTCAGCTGCGCGGTCCGCGCGCAGCACCTCCCTCTCAATCTCGCCACGGAGGATGCGCGCCTCGGTCTCAGCGAGCTCCGAGGAACGAGAGCGTTCGGCGCGGACAAGCGACTCTCCGCTGCTCGCATCGCTGGCGCCGCCGCTGCCGAGCGCGAGCAGTTCACGTCGAGCACTCGCTAGGTCCGCATCCAGGAGCTCAAGGGCGGCGGCGGCCTCGGCGTCCGCTGCTGGCGCGGTGGCCGCTCGAATCTGCTCAACGGCGAGGACTTCGCGCTCCGCCTCGGCAACCTCCGCGTTCAGGCGCTCTCTGTCGCGCGTGTTCGCTGCCGCCTCAGCATCTGATCGTGCACGGTTCCGCTCCGCCAACTCCCGTGCAACGCGGACCGTTTCAAGTTGCGCGCGTGCCGCCTCCAGTGCGAGTCTCGCCTGGGCGAGTCGGACACGTCGCGCCTGTGCCTCACCATCGGCAGAGCGGAGCGACTCACGTACCGAGGCTAGTTCAGCGCTCACCTCAGTGAGGCGCGCACCGCTCTGTGCGCGACGCGCAGAGAACCAGCCGGCACGTTCGGCACCGAGGCTTGCGATCCGATCGACAGCCTCCGAGAGAAGCTCATCGCGTCCTGACTCTTGCCGTGCAAGCGCAGCGAGGCGGCGCTCCTGCGGTCGGAGCGCGGCAAGGATCTCCTCTACGCGAGCGCGATTCTCCGTCGCCTCCTTCATCTCAACTTCTGCACGCGCACGCCGACGTTCATGCCGCGCGGTTCCGGCGAACTCTTCAACGAGCGCGCGACGCTCCTCAGCGCGCAAGCTGAGCGCCTGGTCCACCGCCCCCTGCCCAATGAAGAGGAGTCCGTTCTCTGCGAGGCCCGCCCCATCAAGTAGCTCGTTTAGATCGCGGAGCCTGATCCGCTTTCGATTGAGCAGGTACTCCTGGCCACCGCCTCGATCGGCACGGCGAGCGATCTCAATCTCGGTGTACGGGAGGTCAAAGAGCCCGTCGTCATTGGCGATGCTGAGCGAAACCTCGGCGAGGCCGAGCTGTCTTCGCTTCTCTGATCCGGCAAAGATCACCTCATCCACCCTCTTTGAGCGGATCCCGCGCCCAGCCTCGCCGAGCGCCCAGCGGAGTGCGTCGACGATGTTTGACTTTCCGCTCCCGTTCGGCCCTACGATCGCGGTGATCCCTGGAGTGAAGGCGATCGTCGTCTTATCCGCAAAGGTCTTGAAGCCGCTCAGGCGAACCTCTCGCAACCGAAGTCGGCTCATCGCGCCGCCTCCTGGGTCACGCCGAGCAGATCGATCGCAGCATCCGCCGCCGCCGCCTCCGCCGCTCTACGGCTCGGTCCACTCCCACGCGCGACCTCACTCCCGTCAATGCGCACCGCGCACTCGTAGATGCGCTCATGCTCGGGGCCGCTCATGCTAACGATGTCGTAGCGTGGCAACGATCCGTTACGCGCCTGCGTCCACTCTTGGAGCATCGTCTTAATCCCCTTGCCGATCGATGCACGTGGCGCCGAGATCTCTGGGGCGAGCTGCGCCAACACGAAGCGCTCCGTCTCCTGGAAACCGTGCGCGAGATAGATTGCTCCAATGGTCGCTTCAAGTGCCGCGGCAAGCGCCGCGGGGCGCTGCCCGCCACCTCGCTGCGCCTCACCCTCACCAAGCAGGAGCGCCTCATCGAGGCGTAAGCGCTGCGCCACCTCGGCAAGGCCGATACGACTAACGATTGAAGCGCGACGCTCCGAGAGGTCCCCTTCAGACGCACTCGAATCTGCCGCATAGAGGGCGGCGCTTACGATCGCGCCGAGGAGCGCATCCCCAAGGAATTCAAGGCGCTCATTATCTTCCGCCGCTCCAGATTGATGACGCCGCGAGGGGTGTGTCAGCGCAAGGAGGAGAAGCTGTTCCGCGCCGGTGGGGATGCCAAGGCGCATCGCCACACGCGATGCGTGTTCAAGCGTCGGTTCGGCGGCCTGGCTCACGGACGAAGGGGGGACGCCAGGCGGCCGTCGGGCCGCCGCACCCTACGCCTTCTTCTCGACGATTGCGTTGACCGCGTCTTGTACTGTCTTGATCTTGGTCAACTCTTCGTCAGCGATCGTGACGCCGAACTTCTCCTCAAGGCCCATGGCGAACTCCACGAGGTCAAGTGAGTCTGCGTTCAAGTCTTCGATGAAGGCGGCCTCACGAGTCACCTTCTCCTTCTCAACGCCGAGCTGCTCCACGATATAGCTCTGAAGCTCCTCAAAGATCTGATCGTTGTCGCTCATCTCTCGCTCCCTCCATCTCTCTCCGCTGTCGCGGTGTTTCCCTCCCGATGGGCGGTTCCGAGGACTCCGCTCACCAGTTTTCGTGCCGACTCGCCGCTATACGTACGAGCCAGAGCCGTCCAGGCTGCGAGTGCCTCCGCAGGTGCCGCCGCGCGCGAGTGTATCACCTCAGCAAGGCCCGCCCGAAGGATCGTGCGGTCAATGTGGGTCAACGTTGCGAGTGGGAATGCGGGGGCGAGACGCTCAAGCATTACGTCGATCAGCGGGCCCTTCTCCTCCACCAGCGCGATCAACGCGCTGGCGATCACGAGCGGCTCACCCTCCACCTCCCCGGCGTCAACGCGCCGGGCGAGGATCTCTGTTGCGCTCCGCAACCCAAACTCAGCTTCATAGAGCGCAGTTAGCGCGTTGCGTCGCCCCGCACTGCGGAGGCGCAGCGCCGCATCTTGTGGCGCCACGGGGAGCTTCTTTCTGGGCATCTCAAGCCGGAGCCGGGTCGCTAGGCAGCCCGTCAGCCGTGACCGAGGAGGCATCGGCGAGCGCGCTTGCGATGCGGGTGCTCACGCCCTCACGCACCGCACTCGCTGCAGTGCCACAGGCGTAGTAGATCATGCGGCTGCGCGCGCGTCCGTGCGTAATCACCACGCTACCCTTCACTCCAAGCAGGATCGCGCCGCCGATGCGCTCATAGTCGAGCTTCGCCCGGATGCGCGCGATGCCGGGTCGCATCAGGAGCGCAGCGATCGGACCAAACGGGAGTCGACGGAACTCCGTACGGAACATATCGGTGATCGCAGTCGTCACGCCCTGAACGAGCTTGATGGAAACATTGCCGAGCACCGCATCGCAGACAACCACGTCCGCCGCATCCGTCGCAAGGTGCCGCCCCTCCACATTGCCGGTGAAGTTAAGCGCTGCAAGATCGAGCAGCTCGGTCGCCTTCTGGATGCGCAGATCGCCCTTCCCCTTCTCCTCACCGATTGAGAGGAGGGCCACGCGAGGATTAGCAACACCGAGCACGCGCTCGGAGAAGATGCTCCCCATATGCGCGAACTGGAAGAGGTTCTCTGGGGTTGCGTCAGGATTTGCTCCAATGTCTAACAGGACGAGCGGCTTCTCACGCAGCAGGAACTGAACCGCAAGCGCCGGGCGATCCACACCAGGGAGTCGCCCGAGTCGCAGAACGGCCGCTGCCATCCCTGCGCCAGTGTGTCCAGCGGTCACCACCGCATCAGCGTGCCCTTCGCGCACAAGATTCGTGGCAACCAAAATGGAGGCTCCCTTACGCTCTCGAAGTGCATGCGCAGGATGCTCGTCCATGCCGATCACCTCTGGCGCGTGGACGATGCGCACGTTGGCGGGGAGGCTGCCCCCCGCCAACTTCAAGAGAAGCGGCTCATCGCCAACAAGGATCAGCTCGTCAGATGCGTTCTCTTTCGCCCACCTCAGTCCCCCAGGGACGACTTCAAGGGCGCCGTGATCGCCGCCCATTGCATCGAGTGCAAGACGGACGCGACCTACTGGCGCGGCCATGGGTGAACTAGGCGTCAGTCGGTTCCGTGTCCGGCGCTGGGCGTCGGATCACTTCGCGACCCCGATAGGTGCCGCAGGCGAGGCAGGCGTGATGTGCGCGCTTTGTCGCGCCGCATTGCGCGCAGCGATCCAACGCCGGAAGGGTCAGCGCGTGATGCGCACGACGATCCCCCTGGCGCGATTTCGATACCTTTCGCTTTGGTACGCCCATCGTTGATGAACCTCACTCGCTACTCCCCTCGCGGGGCGCCGTCTTGGAGAGCGAAGCCTACCCGATCCGCGCCCCCTCGTCGCGCATCAGGCCTTCGCCTCTGGATCCTCCTCAACAAGACGTTCGGCGAGTGGCTCAATGGCAGGCTCGACGGCAGGTTCAGCGGGAGGCTCAATGGCAGGCTCGGCGGGAGGGATGAGGCGGCCAAGTGCGGCAAGGCGTGGATCAAGCTCGCGCTCAGGGCACTCGCGCACCAAGTGTGCTGCACCACACCGCTCGCACCGCTCTGGGCATGGTGGATCACAGCGAAGGACAAAGTGGCGGTTCAGGTCGAGCCCTTCGATCGCCATGCGGCCGACGTCAACGGAGTTCCCTCGGCCGAATCGCTCCCCTTCGCCACCTGCGAAGCGATCCTCAAGGACCTCCTCGTCGAGCCGCGTCGCAATCTTCGCGCTCGCCGGTTCTAGGCAGCGCGCACATGAGCCCTCTTGAAGCCCGTTAACGTTGCCGACGATACGTACGCCACGATTCGTTCGATCAACGCGCAACTGTGCGTTGGCAGTCAGCAACTCGCCGTCAGATTGGCTGGTGACCGAGAAGGGTGCAAGCTCAGCGCTCGCCACAGATGACCCGGCGAGGAGCGGCGAGCAGTCGATCAGGTGGAGCGGTTCAGCCTCCCCGCCGAGCGAAGGCCGAGCCGCGTCGCTCATCCTCCGCTTGCGGAGCGACGCGCTGCAGCGGCGGTCAGGACCGGGATTACGGCGGCGGGAACGAGTCGGTCGAGCGGTCCGCCATAGCGTGCAATCTCTCGAACGAGGCGGCTGGAGGTTGAGGCGTGCTCGGGTGCGGTCATCAGAAAGAGCGTCTCAATCCCTGGTGCGAGGAGTCGGTTGGCATGCGCCATGCGGAGCTCCGCCTCAAAGTCGGACCCGGCACGAAGGCCACGGATGATCACACTCGCATGAGACTCCTCTGCAACGCGCACGGCAAGATTCGATGCCGCACGAATCTCCACCCTCTGCGCGTCAGCGCCGAGCTCTTCGCGGATCACAGCGTCAAGGAGCGACTCGCGCTCCGCGAGTGTAAGGAGCGCCTCTTTTGTGTCGTTCGGCAGAATCGCAACAACGAGCCGGTCCACCACGCTGAGGCTGCGTCGGACCAGATCAATGTGACCGAACGTGACGGGATCAAAACTTCCTGGGTAGAGTCCGATGCGCTCGATCATCTCTCCTCCTTTACAGCGCTGTGTTCATAGAGTTCAATCTCCGTCTCACCGTAGGTGAGGGCTCGCACCAATCGTAGACCGCGCGGGGCCTCCTGTGCAGAGCGACCCTTCGCGTGGCGCCCAGAGAGAACGAGGAGGCCCCCGACTGCGAGGGGGCTCGGTGGTCCAACGACGGCGGCAAGGATGCCAGCGCGGAGCGCTGCGTCACCATAGGGAGGGTCAGCGATGATCAGGTCGGCGAGCCTGCCAATTTCTGCAAGCGTGCGAAGCACCATCGGCGCATCCGCCATACGAACCTCGCACTGCGCAGCCGCGTCCAACGACGCAACGTTGCGTCGAATCACGGCGACGGCACCTCGCGAGAGTTCCACGAAGAGGACGTGCGACGCTCCACGACTGAGTGCTTCCAGTCCAGCGGCACCACTCCCAGCACAGAGGTCAGCCACGCGTGCCCCTGAGAGTCGTGGCTCAAGGATGGCGAAGAGTGCCTGGCGCACTCGATCAGCGAACGGGCGCGTTCCAACTTCGGGCACCTCAAGTAGGCGCCCCCCATAAAGCCCAGCAATGATGCGAATTCGCTGACTCACTCTCAGTGAGCCTACTCGCGTGCGACGAGGATGGCGGTCGGCCAGCCGCGAAGATACGCTGCGAGGAGCTCGCGCGCCTCAGCCCGCGGACGACCGGCGGCGTCGAGCAGCTCCTCCGCCTCGACTCGCGCGAGGACGGCAAGCTTCCGATCTGCGTCACGCGAGAGGGCGGCGATGCGAAGTGGCGGAAGGCCACTCTGCTCCGTGCCGAGAACATCCCCCTCACCTCGCAACTCCACATCGCGCTCGGCTAAAAGAAAGCCATCACGCGTCGACTCAATCGCCTTCAGCCGCTCGACTGCTACTTCATCGTCACTATCGCTCACCAGGACGCACCACCCCTCGCTTCCGCCTCGGCCAACACGACCGCGCAACTGATGCAGCGTGGCGAGGCCGAAGCGATCGGCACTGAGGATCACCATCACACTCGCGCGCGGAACGTCAACTCCAACCTCCACCACCGTCGTGCCGACAAGGATGTCGAGGTCACCGCGAGCGAATCGCTCCATCGCCTCCGCTCGAGCCTCTGCACGCTGGCGTCCATGCACCACGCCGATACGCAGTGCGGGGAGTGCCACAGCGATCCGCTTCGCCTCCTCCTCCACACCCGCCTCGCCAGCACGCTCGAGTGCGTCGCCCCCCTCTTCGGCACCTGGCTCTCTGCCAGGGTCCTCGTCGCCGATCCGTGGCACTACCACAAAGGTTCCGCGGCCGGCCGCCGCCTCTGATGCGACGAAGCTCCAGAGCCGATCCAACTCGTCACCACGTCGGATCGCCGTGCGGATCGGTTGACGACCGGCGGGAAGGACGCGCAACTCCGACGACGCGACATCGGCGTAAAGGAGTTGTGCGATCGTGCGAGGGATCGGCGTAGCGGTCATCAGCAAGAGGTGTGGCTCCCCCTCCCCCTTTGCGGTGAGTTGCGCGCGCTCCTCCACGCCGAACCGATGCTGCTCATCCACCACAACTAGACCGAGGGACGAGAACTGCGTCGCCTCGGCGAAGAGGGCGTGGGTACCGATCACGAGTGCAGCGGTGCCATCGGCCGCGGCGGCGCGCACACGGCGGCGTTCCGCTGCAGAGAGACTCCCTACGAGCAGCTCGACGCTCGTGCCGAGCGGAGCGAGGAGCCGCTTCGCCGTCACCGCGTGTTGGCGCGCCAGCAACTCTGTTGGCGCGAGGATCGCGCACTGCCAGCCTGCGTCTGCCGCAGCTGCGGCGGCAACGAGCGCGACCGCTGTCTTTCCAGTGCCCACATCGCCCTGGAGGAGGCGCATCATCGGCTCGCCCGCCGAAAGATCGGCGAGGATCGCGTCGATTGCCACCGACTGATCGCTTGTCCATGGAGTGGTCGCTCCGCCCTCAGCTGCAGACGGGAGTGCGCTACGAATCGTCGTCTCAATACGCTCTCGTGCCGCAGGGGTGAGCCGGATCGCGGGTGCGCGACCGCGCGCGCGGCGACGACGGCGACGAACGAGCGAGAGCTGCACGGCGAGCAGTTCATCAAAGGCGAGTCGTCGTAGTGCGGCATCACGCTGGTGGAACTCGCTCGGCCAGTGCGCCTCCTCGAGCGCGGCGGCGAGGGAGATCAGTGCGTGGCGCGTGCGAATCTCTGCAGGGAGCGGATCACGAAGGGCTGGGCCGAATCGATCGAGTAGGTCGCGAACGGCACGGCGCAGGCTGAGCACGGTGACCCCCTTCGTGAGGCGGTAGATCGGTACGATCCGCCCCGCGTTGACGATCTCGCCACCCTCCACCGGGCTGAACTCAGGCGCCTCAAGCTGCATCCGCCAGCCGATCGCCTTGACTCGACCAGAGGCAACGATCTCCAGCTCAGGGCGAAGGCGGCGCTCAATAAAGCGGCGTCCATACCAGACCGCGTCAACCGTACCACTCTCGTCGGCCAGTGTGGCGATTGTGCGCTGCACACCGCGTCGCCACGTCTTCTCCACCCGCAGATCAACGACGCGGGCGCGGATCGTGGCGGGAGCCCCAGCTACTAGATCGGCGATTGGGGTGATGGCGCGACGGTCCTCATAGCGACGGGGCAGGTAGAGGAGCAACTCGCCAACACTGTTGACACCGAGACGGGCGAGACCTCGGAGGAGGCTCGTCCCGCCGGGGAGGTTGAGCCCCTTGAGCGGCAGGCCGCTCGGGTCATCGCTCACTCAAGGCTCACGAGCACCAGCTCGATCGGCTGTTCGCCCCGAGCGAGATCCACCTTAACCCCACTGATCGCAGAGCGCGCCGCCGCCGCCATCCGCTCACCTGCCGCTGCATCAACGCCGGCGCCGAGGTAGAGGGTGAGCAGCTCGGCGTGCTGTCCGCTCAGTGCTCGCGTGAGCGCCTCAATCTCGTCGGTGCCCGTTGCGATGATCCCGTCGATCGGATCAAGCGCCATCACCTCACCCGCTCGCACGCTGACACCATTCACCACTGCGTCGCGCACGGCGGTAACGATGCGGAAGGTTCGTGCCGCCATTCGTGCCGCCTCAAAGCGCTGGACCGCATCGGCAACTTGGAGCGATGGGTCCCACGTCAGGAGTGCGGCGATCCCTTCAGCAGCATTTCGCGTGGGGACAACGCTGACGTTGGCTGCCACAAGGTTGGCCGCCTGCCGCGCAGCAAGCGTGATGTTGCTGTTATTCGGCAGCACGATGACGTTACTCCTCCCCGTTGCGTTGATCGCCGTTGCGATCTCAGCGGCAGAAGGATTCTCCGTCTGGCCGCCATGCACGATTTGCGTGGCACCGGCCGACCGCATGATCGCCGCGAGGCCACTCCCCGCGGCAACAGCCACAATTGCCGTCCCCGCCTGTGGCGCACGCTCGGTGAGGGGTGCGGCAAGGCTCGCTCTCGTGGCGAGGTCGCTGAACGCACCGTGACCCGTCGCTCGCTCGGCGCTCTGTTGGTCAAGGTTCTCAATCGTCACGCCGCGCACTTCGCCGCGCGCAATCCCGTAGGCGAGGATCTGGTCGGGCTGGAGGTTATGCACGTGCACCTTGCAGATCTGCGCGTCACCGGCGACCAGTACGCTCTCTCCGATCGCCTCAAGGTCGGCACGGATCTTCGTAAGGTCGAGCGGCGCGTCAACTGCACGAAGGATGAAGACGGTCTCATAGCCATACTCGCCCGCTGCCGCGTCACCACCACTGACAGCGGCTGGTACGGGTAGCAATGGAGCGGGCTTCGTTGCACCTCCCTCTTCCGTTGATGTGGAGGGGACAACTGATGGAACATCCGCGATCCCCTCAAGGATGAGCTGAAGGCCAGCGCCACCAGAGTCAACAACTCCCGCCTCGCGCAAGACGGCGAGGAGCGTGGGGGTCTTGTCCACGGAGATGCGGGCGGACTCGGCAATGCGAAGTAGAAATGGACGCAGCTCCGTTGCACCCTCTGCATCTGCAATGGCGTGCGCCGCAACCTCGCGAGCCACGGTGAGGATCGTCCCCTCGGTGGGTATGGCGACCGCACTATATGCATGGAGCACGCCGATCGAGAGCGCGTTCGCAATCTCAGCTGCACGGGCACGCTTCCTGCCACGCACCGCCTGCGGGAGGCCGCGCAAGATCTGGGAGAGGAGCACACCTGAGTTGCCACGAGCCCCAAGGAGCGCCCCGCGTGCTACCGCCTCGCTCACCTGGTCGATCGCCGTCACCCCAGTGGCGAGCGTCGCCTCCCCCTCCGCAATTGCCGCCTTCAGGGTGGCGAGCATGTTCGTCCCCGTATCGCCGTCGGGGACGGGAAAGACGTTGAGTGCGTTGATTTCCTCCACGCGGGATTCCAGCCGCTCGGCGCCAGATCGGAGTGCGGCGATCAACTCAACGCCGTCCCAACTCATTCGGCTCATCTCTGCGGGCCCACTCTGCGCGGGCACGCACCGGACGAAGAGGCGCCACTGCCGAACTCGACCTGTGCGCCCCTCCGCCGTGCAAGCTGCTCTGCGCTCGGCATCGCCCCTCCCTCAGCCTGGTGCTGGGCTCAGCCCCTCGGCGTTCCTGCTACGATACGACACCGACGGCGGCGCGTCCCTCGGGGAGCGCCCAAATAGCAAGGAGAAGATCATGGCTCGTTTCTGCGTCCTCTGCGGGAAAGATTCGATCGCTGGGTTCAACCCCCAGTCGGTTGGAATGAACCGCGTCCGCGCCCACCGACGCTTCCGGGCCAACCTGCAGCCAACGATGGTCCTTGCTGGTACCACGATGAAGCGAGCGCTCGTCTGCACCTCCTGCCGACGAACCGCCACAAAGGGCGCCTAAGCCCCTCCCTACGCCGTTGGGCGTAGCCCCTCAACCGCCACACGCATCTGCGCTGCACCGAAGAGTGCCGTCCCCACTACCAAGATGTCTGCCCCTTGCTTGATCGCGTCGGGCGCCGTGGTCGCCTTGATGCCGCCGTCCACGTGAATGAGCGGCGCGTCGCCAAGCAACGTGCGCAGCGCAGGTATGCGGGCTGCCGCCTCCGGTTGATACGCTTGGCCGCCGAAGCCTGACTTGACCGTCATCACCAGCGCAAAGTCTATGTGCGCAACAAAGGCGCTCAACGTTGCCACGGGGGTCCCAGGATCTGCGGCGAGTCCGCCAAGCGCACCCGCTCTGCGAATCGCCTCAAGTGTCGCAGCGTGACGCTCGGGAGCCTCCACATGAATCGCAACAGTCTGACAGCCCGCGGCAGCGTAACGCGGCGCCCAGATCGATGAGTTGCTGATCATCAGGTGCGCATCAAACGGGAGCGAAGTCGCACCGCGCAGCGACTCCACCGTGGCGAGACCGAACGTAAGGTTCGGCACGAAGTGTCCGTCCATGATGTCAAGATGGATGCGATCAACTCCCGCGAGTTCCGCCTCCTGCACCGCCTCGCGCAACGCACCAAGATCGGCGTTGAGGATGCTCGCTGCGATCTGAATCGTGCGACTCACTGCTCACCTGCGTCAAGCGGTCCGGATGGTGCAAGTGGGATTGAAGATCGTCGACCCTGCAGTGCCGCGGCGCTCGCCATCACGAGCAGCTCTCGGCGGCGGGCAACTGCGGCGGGCGGGGGCGCACCGGCGCGCTCAGCGGCAAGCTGACCGCACGCGGCGCCCGCCTCGCGACCACGGTTACGCCGTATGGTGACGGAGAGACCAGCGGCGCGTAGTTGTTCTGCAATCTCCTCAATCCGTGCAGCCGAGCTCTCCTTCCATGGCGTGTGGGCAACGCTGTTCATGGGGATCAAGTTCACATGTGCGCCGCTCCCACGAAGTATTTGTGCGAGCGCCGATGCATCTTCTGGCCGGTCGTTGATGCCATCGATCATCGTGACCTCAAACGTTGTTCTGCGTCCTGTGGTTCGCGCATGCGCGGCGGCCGCCGCAATCACCTCTTCAACCGGCCACTTGCGATTCAGTGGCACGAGCAGATCGCGCAACGGATTGCGCGCGGCATGAAGCGAGACGGCGAGTGTCACCTGCGGACGCACGCTCGCAAGGCGGTTGATACCGGGCACGACGCCGCTCGTTGAGACGACGATCCGTCGCTGTCCGATGCCGCCACGAAGTGGGTCGGTGAGCCCGTCGATCGCGGCAAGCACTGGATCAAGGTTCTGCAGCGGCTCACCCATCCCCATGAAGACAACATTGGTGAGCTCACGCCCTTCGCCGCGCAAGATCTGCCGCGCATGGCGCACCTGGTCTTGGATCTCTCCCGCGGTGAGATTGCGCGTGAAGCCGAGCTCTCCCGTTGCACAGAATGGGCAGCCGACTGCGCAGCCAGCCTGGCTGGAGACGCAGATCGTTGCTCGTTCGCCACGACCACGTCGCGGATCGGGCGGATAACGCATCAGGACCGCCTCGACCTTCGCCCCGCCACTCAGCGTGATCAGCAGCTTGCTCGTGTCGCCCCCCTCAACATCCTCGCGCTCTAGCTGTTCGGTAGAGAAGAAGCGCGCCGCTCCGGCGAGCGCTTCCTGTGCCCGCCGGCTGAGGGTGGTCACGTCGGACCAGTTCGCCGCCTCTGAGCGCCAGAGTGCATCCAGGATCTGAGTGGTGCGGTACTTCTCTAGGCCAAGGTCGGCTACAAGTTGTGCGAGTGCCGATGGATCAAGATCACTGATGGCTGGGAGCGCCTCAACGGATGGATTCATGATCTGATTCTCGCATGCGGAGCGAGCAGCTCCGATCGGCCACGGACCAGTTCAGCACCGCTCATGCGGTGACCGCCCGCCGGCGTCACCTCCAGGAGTGGGAGTGCTCCCTCCTGAAGGCCGAGCAGCAGCTCCCCTTCGCGCAGTGCAAAGTGGCCAGGCTCAATGTCTACGGTCTGCACTGGCTCACCGACCGTGTCGAGGATCAGCCGCTCAAGGAGCGGTGAAACGCTCACCCAGGTGCCTGGCCATGGACGATAAGCACGCCAGGCACGGTGTGCCGCCTCCGCAGTCCAATCCGCACTGATCGCACCGTCCGTGCGTTTGAGTCGACGCGTGAGCGAGGCCCCCGTCGCTGGCTGCGGAGTCGGTGTGAGCCTCCCGGACAAGTAGTCGTGCGTTGTTGCAACGATCCGCTCTGCCGCCAGTGCGGCGAGGCGTGCCTCAAGGAGCGGAGCATCCTCGTCGCCACGCATCAGATAGCGCTGCACGGCGAGGAGCGATCCAGTGTCAAGTCCCTCATCCATTACGATCGTGCTCACCCCCGTTTCGTGATCACCAGCGAGGATGGCTGCAGGAATCGGGCTCGCGCCGCGATGCGCAGGGAGGAGCGAAGGGTGCAGGTTGAGCGCGCCTCGCGGCAGTGAGGCGAGAAGCTCTGCTGGAACGAGCTGACCGAAGTCGGCGAGGAGCGCGATCGTGGCACCGAGCTCACGGATCTCAATCTGCGTTGACGCATCACGCAAACGTGCAACCTGCAAGAGTGGCAGGCCCTCCTCAGCGGCCCACTCGGCAACTGGCGTCTGCCGTAGCGCTGCATCCCGCCCCGCCGCACGTGGCGCCGCAGTGACGACCCCAACGATCGTCTGTGTAGGGTCTGCGCGAAGTGCCGCGAAGGCGGGCAGCGCAAAGCCGCCACTTCCGATCAGAAGGAGCCGCGACTCAGTGACTGTGTCCTCCCGCGGCACGTGCGGCACGCTTCGCGCGCCTCCCCTCCAGACTCTCAGGATTAATTTCGCCGCCCTCACTCTCTTCGTCAGCGCTGACCGCGATCAGCTGCTCGAGTGAATCGAGATAATCGATGTAGAGCTTCCCCTGCAAGTGATCAAGTTCGTGCTGTACGGCACGCGCAATGAACCCATGTTCGCTAAACTTGTACGAGCGACCGTGCCGATCCTGTGCCTCAACCCAGACGCGTTCGCGTCGCGTGATATCCGCCACATAGCCAGGGATTGAGAGGCAACCTTCAAGTTCCGTAGCGTCACCCTTGTCACGAACAATTCGTGGATTCACCAACTCATAGGTGCGACCCTTCGCCTCCACCACGGCAACGTTGAGCGGCTCACCGAGTTGCGGCGCGGCGAGCCCAGCGCCAGGGGCGGCACGCATCGTGTGTACGAGGTCATCGAGGAGGCCATGAAGCAGCTTCCCAAAGCGCTCAACCGGCTCTCCGGGCATGCGGAGGCGCGGGTCGCCAAGTAAGAGGATCGGCTTCACGGTCATGTCTCAACTCTACCAATCGCGCCCCGCGCCACTTAGAGGAGGGTTTCGGGGTCCAGATCAACGCTCACATCGCGCTCAGCAAGCCCTCGGACGAGTGGGAGTGGATCAGGGCTGCGCAGGATCAGGTTCTCTCGCCATCTCCCAGCACGCTTGGGCACCCAGGCGGGGATCGGTCCAAGGAGGCGCGCCCCTGGCTGATCGGCGAGACGTGCGCGCAACTGCTCCCCCACCAGCGTGGCGCGGGCGTGTGTCCCCTTCGCCGTCACCCCAGAGATGGTCAACTTTGCGGTGCGCAGGAAGGGGGCGCCGCCGGCGCTCTCGCGCAACGCGATCTCGCGGCGACGCCAGGCGCTCACATCGCCACCACGCGCAACCTCTACCGCCGCCAGGATCGCTGGATCCTCAGGACGGTAGCTCTGCACCCAGGCGGCCCCCTCTCGCTCGCCACGGCCGAGACGTCCACTCGCCTGGACGATGAGCGAGACGACGCGCTCCGCAGCGCGCTCATCCGGCAGCAGCAGCCCAGCATCGGCAGAGACGATCCCAACGAGCGCAAGGCGCGGGAGGTCGAGTGCCTTCGCGGCGAGCGCCGTGCCGACCAAGATCTGCGTTCGCCCCTCGCGGAAGGCGTCAAGGATGCGATCCCCGGCGCCGATCGCGGTCGCTGTGTCGGCATCGAGTCTCGCAACCCCAATCGTTGGGAGGAGGCGTTTCACCTCCACCTCGAG